>MGUL01000186.1:78717-92754 GCA_001800005.1 Elusimicrobia bacterium RBG_16_66_12
GCCGAAGGCAGGCCGGGCGCGCCGTGGTAGAGCTTGCAGAAGAGCGGGTCCGTCTCGACGCGCTTGATCTCGCTGGCGAACTCGCGCTCCGGCATCTCGATCCAATCGGCCATGCGCAGCCGGCCGAGGATGGCCAGCCGCTGTTCCGCGCGTACGCCGAGTGATTGTCTCATGATATTGGACCCGGAGGTCCTAAAACGCTAGAATACACCCAGGTTGCAGAACCTCCAATTCAACGACACTAGCAACGAAATGGCCTCAGGCTCAGCCCCCGATTCCCCCGTCCGCGAGCACGCGCTCGCGCTGACACTCTATCAGGCCTTCCGGCGTTCCAACGACGTGATGTTCTTCTGCGACCCGAACGGCTCCATCCAAGACATCAACGACGCCTTCACTCAGCACTACGGATGGACTCAAGAGGAGGCCTACGGCCAGAACCCCCGAATCCTGCGCTCGCGCAGCACCACGCCCGACATCTACAAGGAAATGTGGGAGCGCCTGCTGGACCCGAACATCGGGTTCTGGCGCGGAGAGCTGCTCAACCGCACCAAGGACGGACGCGAGATCCCGGTGGTGATCACGATCACCACGGTGCGCGACGCCGGCGGAGACATCGTGGGCTACGTTTCCAACGGAGTGGACGTCGAGGAGCTTCACAGCCTGAGAGAGCGCGTCGCGCAGAGCGAGGCCCTGGCCCAATTGGGGGAGATGGCCGCCGTGGTCGCCCACGAGATCCGCAATCCCCTCGGCTCGATCGTCATGGCCGCCCGCCAGCTGGGAAGCGACGCGCTGACGTCCGAGGACCGCGAGCTGGTCCAGCGCATCCTCAACGACGAGAGCCGCCGCCTCAACGAGACCCTGACCAATTTCCTAGCCTACTCCCGGCCGCGCCCGCTGCGGCTCGAGCGCTCCGACCTCAATGCGCTCGCGGCCGACGTGGTCCGCATCATGCTGGGCGACGTGTCCGAGGCGCCGCGGATCTCGACCTCGCTCGACGCGCAACTGGTGCCTTTCCGTTTCGACCAGGATCAGATCCGACAAGTCGCCTGGAACATCGTCCTGAACGCGGTGCAGGCCCTCGACGGGAATGGCGCCGTGACGGTTTCCACCGGTCTGCGCGAGGGGTTCGCGTATCTTCGGATCGACGACGACGGCCCCGGCATCGCGCCCTCCGCCCGCGAAGACCTCTTCAAGCCGTTCAAGACCACGAAGTCCCACGGCACGGGACTTGGGCTGGCGATCGCCGACCGCATCGTCCGCGCCCACGGCGGCCGCATCGAAGTCGAAAGTTCCCCCGGACGCGGGACCTCGTTCACGGTCCTGCTCCCCACGGCTCAAGGATGAAGAACATGGATGGCAAAAGGGTCCTTCTCGTCGAAGACGACTCCGCGCAGAGCTCGATGCTGCAGCTGGAACTCAAACGCCGCGGCTTCCGCGTCAACGCCGAGAAGACGGTGGCCGCCGCCGCCGCGCGCATCGAAAAGGAGATTTTCGACGCGGTGGTCACCGACCTGCGTTTGGGCTCCGGCGACGGCCTGCAAGTGGTGGTGGCGGTCAAGGCCAGCCAGCCCGAGACGGGCGTGATCGTCATCACCGGGCACGGGTCCATCGACACCGCGGTGGCCGCGATGAAAGCCGGCGCCTTCGACTATCTCACCAAACCGGTGGAGCCCGAGGTCCTGGCCCTGGCCCTGCGCAAGACCATCGAACACCGCGACCTCGTCGGCGAGGTGCGGCGGCTGCGCGCCGAGGTCAAGGAGCGCCGCGGCGTCAGCGGCATCGTCTCCGCCAGCGACGCGATGGGCCGCGTGCTGGCCCTCGTCGCGAAGGTCTCTTCCACGGACGCGACGGTCCTGGTCACCGGCGAGTCGGGCACCGGGAAGGAACTCATCGCCCGCGCCATCCACGAGAACTCCCCCCGGCGCGACGGGTCCTTCGTCGCCATCAACTGCGGGGCCCTCCCGGAGGGACTGCTGGAGAGCGAACTCTTCGGCCACGTGAAGGGCTCCTTCACGGGCGCCGACCGCAACAAGCGCGGGCTCTTCGAGGAAGCCTCGGGCGGCACGATCTTCCTCGACGAAATCTCCGAGACGACCCCGGGCCTGCAGGTCAAGCTTCTGCGCGCGCTGCAGGAGGGCGAGATCCGCCGCGTCGGCGACAACCACCCGGTCAAGGTCTCGGCGCGCGTGGTGGCCGCCACCAACCGCGACCTGATGAAGCAGGTCACGGCCGGCAAGTTCCGCGACGACCTCTTCTACCGCCTGAAGGTCTTCCCCATCGAGATTCCGGCCCTGCGCACGCGCGTCGACGACGTGATGCCCCTGGCCGAGGCCTTCATCAAAAAGGCCCGGGTCCGGACGGGATCCCCGGCGACGCACTTCTCTCCCGCCGCCGCCAAGGCCCTTCGTTCCTACGCCTGGCCGGGCAACGTGCGGGAACTCGAGCACGCGGTGGAGCGCGCGCTCATCATGGCGGGCGGACCGACGGTGGAGGCGCGAGACCTCCCGCCCGAGATCGCCTCCTCGGCTCCCGCCAAGCGCAGAGTCAAGGCGAAGCCCCCCCGCAAGTCGCGCCGCTGACTTCTCAGCGCCCTGAGGGCGCCGAGAGGACCGGACGCCGAGAGTGTCGCAGCACGCGCTCGGCCGTGGTGCCCAGCACCAGGTCCCGGAGCAGGGACTTGCGATGGGCCGTCAGGACCACGAGGCCGTGACGGCGGGATTCCTTCAGGATCTCGACCAGGGTCGCTCCTGTCCTCACGACCAGCCTCGGACGGACGGCCTTGACCAGCCCCTCCGGCAGGCGCGAGATCATCCCGTTGAGGAAGAACCGGGGGTTGGGGCCTCTCGTCTTGTCGGCCGAGACGTACAAGACCGTCAAGCTCGCCCCAAGGGCCGCGGCGGCCTGGGCCGCGAGCAAAAGACCCTTCCGCGAGTACGCCGTCGTGTTGACCGGCGCGAGGACGGAAGAGACCTTCCGGGGGCCGGACTTGACGGAGAGCACCGGCGCCGAGGAGTCGCGCACGACCGCCTCGCAGACCGAACCGAGCAGGGCCCGGTCGAGGCCGCGCCGGGCGTGGCTGCCCATCACGACCAGGTCGAAGCCGCGCGCGCGGCGGCAGATGACGACGGAGGGATCCCCCTGCTCGACGCGGACCGTCCCGCCGGGATGCGCCTTGCGCATGCGGCCCAGGATGCGGGTTCGCCCCGCCGTCGAGAACGTGACGGCCGGCAGACCCAGGATCGGCGTCATCGGCGTCTCGTGGACATAGAGCGCCTCCAGGCGCGCGCCGCCCTCCGCGAGGGTCCGGGCCCAGCGCCAGGCTTGCGCGCCGATGGGAGACAAGTCGACGGGGACGAGGATGCGGCGAGCGGGCAGGGCGGTCATGTTTCCTCCGGATCCGATCTGGAAGCGTTCTGCGACCGGTCTATCTTGCAACATTCGGACCGGGGATGCGACCACGGGCAGCCCTTTGGTAGAATCTTCACGAGATGAGCGAGACCCCCCCGCGCCGCCTCCAGGTCCTTCTGCGCCGCGACCCCGGAGCGCCGCTGGTCGCGGGCCTGCCCTGCGCCGTGCGCGCCGCCTTCCGCGCGGGGAAGGAACTCGCGCCGGAACGCATCGTCATCGCCGGAGCCGACGAATCGTTCCTGCGGAAGTGGGCCGTCCAGCTCCACTCCACGTCGGCGCCGGTCCGAACCGGCCTGGACGCCGCCCTGCCCCTCCTCGCCGTGGATGCCGATGCTTTCCCCGACGAAAACAGTCTGACTGAGTTCCTGGCCGCGGCCGAGGCCGCGCCGGGCGACTCGATCCGCCGTCTGGACGGACGGACGGTCTGCGCCTTCGTCCGCGAGGCCTCCCGGCTCGGAGCCGGGAAAGATTCCCCCTCCGTGGTCTCCGCCCGCGCGCTGGCCTCCCCGGGGGCCGAAGCCTCGGCCGGCGCCTTCCTGGACGCCCTCACGCCCGAGGCGACGCGCGCCTCAGCCCGGATCCTCTATTCGCGCCTCTCCAAGGACAACGACGGCTACATCGCCCGCCTGGACCGCCGACTCTCGCTGGCCATCACGCGGCTCCTGCTTCCATTCCCGGTCAGCCCCAACATGGTCACCTCCGCCAGCCTCGTCCTCGGGCTGATCGGCGCCTGGTGGCTGGCCGCGCCCTCGGCGTCCATCCAGTTCCGCGGCGCCCTCACCCTTTGGTTCTGCTGTCTGCTCGACGGGACCGACGGCGAGATCGCGCGTCTGAAGCACCACATCACGCCCTGGGGCGGGGACTTCGACGTGCTCGCCGACCACATCGCCCACCTGGCGACCTTCATCGCCCTGCCCATCGGCGTGGCGCGCCTGCACCCCGGCGGGAACTGGTGGGCGCCCGGGGTCCTCCTCGTGACGGGGTTTCTCGCGAGCGGCTTCTCCGTGTGGTGGCTCGTCCTGCGGGTGCCCGAGCACGAGCGCGGCCCCCTCTCGCTCACCGTCGAGCGCATCGCCAGCCGCGACTACATCTATCTCATACTCGCCCTGACCGCGATCGGGCGTCTCGACTGGTTCGTCTGGGCCGCGGCCGCGGGCGCGCACGTCTTTTGGGCCTGGCTGTGGTGGATGTCCAGGAACGCTCTCAACCCAAGCCCCAATCCTCGAGGACCGACTCCTCCTCCTGCGGAGATCGGACCTTCTTGAACCTTGCGCCCGAACGGCCCTTCACGCGCGCCTCGCACTCCTTCCAGGTCGAGTGCTTCTCCAGGCGGCCCTCGAGCAGGCTCAGGTAGGTCGCGGGCCCTGAAGACTCGGAGGACTTCTTCGCCTTGCGCCTCTCCGGCAGCGGCTGGTGGTCGGAGGGCGCCAACGAACCGTGGGGATACGACAGCAGCGGCCCGGAGTAGAGCTGATGGGGCCATTTGCGGCAAAGAGCCACGGCCAGCTCGTCGCACCTCTCGTTGGCATCGTGGCCGTCGTGCCCCTTGACCCAGCGCCACTCGACGCCCCCCTTGCCGCGCGCCGAGACCAGGTCGTCGAGCTGCCGCCACAGGTCCTCGTTCTTGACCGGCTCGCCCGCGGCGGTCGTCCAGCCGCGCCGCTTCCAGCCCCGGATCCAGCCGGTGATGCCGCCCAGCACGTAAGTGGAGTCGGTGTGGATGACGGCCTTGCCGGGCCGGCCCGAGATCGCGCGCAGGCCCGAGATCACGCCCAACATCTCCATGCGGTTGTTGGTCGTGGCGTCCTGGCGGCCCGCCAGCTCGCGGACGCTCCCTTCGGGCGTGACCAGCACGCAGGCCCAGCCCCCGGGGCCCGGGTTGCCGGAGCAGGCGCCGTCGCTGAAGAGCACGAACATGGGAGTCATCGTATCAAAACGCGCGGCCCGTCCCGAATGCTAGAATCTCCGATCATGAATCTGACCTGGCTGTGGGCGGGCTTCGTGCTCGTGATGGGGACGATGCTGGCCGTGGACCTGGGCGTGCTCCAGAAGAAGGCCCACCCCATGCGCATGCGCGAGGCCGGCATCATGACCTCGCTCTGGGTCCTGCTGGCGACGGTCTTCGGCGGCGTCATCTTCGGGGCCTACGGCCGCGACAAGGCGATGCAGTTTTTCGCCGGCTACATCCTGGAGCAGTCCCTCTCGGTCGACAACCTCTTCGTCTTCATCCTCATCTTCCACTATTTCCGCGTCCCGCCCGAGTTCCAGCCGCGCATCCTGCACTGGGGCATCCTCGGGGCCATCATCATGCGCTTCTTCTTCCTCTTCGCCGGAATCTCGCTGCTGCAGAGGTTCGCCTTCCTGTTCTACGTCTTCGGAGGGGTCCTGCTCTGGACCGGCGGCAAGATGCTGCTCTCCGGCGAGGATCACGCCCCCGAGCCGGGCAAGAACCCCGCCCTGCGGCTGCTCCACCGCTTCCTGCCCGTGACGGAGGGCCTCCACGGCCAGGCCTTCTTCACGCGCGTCAACGAGCGCCTCAGCGCGACCCCGCTCTTGGCGGCCCTCGTGGTCATCGAGGCCTCGGACCTCGTCTTCGCCGTCGACTCCATCCCGGCGGCGCTGGGCGTGACCAACGACCTCTTCGTGGTCTACACCTCGAACATCTTCGCGGTGATGGGACTGCGCTCGATGTACTTCCTGCTGGCCGGGTCCATGATGAAGTTCGAGCACCTGAAGACGGGGGTCTCCGTGGTGCTCTGCTTCGTGGGACTGAAGATGGTCGTCAAGGACTTTCTCCACGTCTCCACGGGAATGTCCTTGGGGGTCATCGCCGGAGTGCTCGCCCTCTCGGTGGCGGCCTCGCTCGTCAGCGCGCGCGCGAAACGCTAGGGGCCGAAGGGCCGAACCGCCCGGACCCACTTCGTCAGCCGGGCCATGCCCTCGTCGAGGCCGACCCGCGGCTCCCAGCCCAGCTCCCGCTTGGCCGCTCCGATGTCGAACCAGTGCGCGGTGGTGAGCTGGCTGACGAGAAAACGCGTGAGCGGCGGCTCGGATGACGCGCCGAAGGTCCGCCACGCGATCTCGCAGGCGTCGGCCGCGGCGAAGGCGAGACCCTTGGGCACGGAGCGCCGGACGGGTCCCAGTCCCGCGGCCGCCAGCATCCGGTCGACAATCTCCCAGAGCGGGCGCGGGTCTCCCGAGGACAGGAAGTAGGCGTTGCCGGAGATGTCCGACCGCGGCGAGAGCTGGACCGCCGCGAGGATGTGGGCGTCGACCGCGTCGTCGATGTAGAGGGTGTCCACGAGCTTGCTGTCCGGGCCGATGCGAAAGAGCCTCCGGGAGCGGGCTCGGGCCGCCAGACGCGGCAGTAGGTGACGGTCTCCCGGCCCCCAGACCAGGTGCGGGCGCAATGAGACGGTGCAGAGACGGTCGTGGTCCGCGGCGAGGACCATCCTCTCGGCCGCGGCCTTGGTGCGCGAATAGTCGGAATCGAATCGCTCCGGGTAAGGAGCGCTCTCGTCGAGGCCCTCGATGTCCCCGCCGTGGAAGACGACGCTCGGGGAACTGGTGAAGACCAGCTTGGGGACCTCGGTCTCAAGGCACGCCCCCAGCACGTTCTTGGTCCCCTGGACGTTGACCGCCTCGTACTCCTCGGCCCTGCCCCAAAGACCGACCTTGGCCGCCGCATGGAAGACGGTGTCCCGGTCGTCGCACGCGGCCCGCACGGCAAGCGGGTCCGTCAGGTCCCCGGTCACGACGTCGATGCCCAGGGCCATCAGCTCGGGATAGGAACCGCGGCCGAAAACACGAACGTCGTCGCCGCGCTCGCGGAGCTTGCGGGCCAAAGCCCCCCCCAGGAAGCCCCCGCCGCCCGTGACCAAAGCTCTCAGGACAGCCTCCCGGCGGCCCAGACCGCCAAGAGCTCCCGGTCGATCTTGGCGTTGTGGCGTATGTCGACGGGAAAGGAGGGATGATAAAGAATCGTCGCGACGCCCTTCGTGTGGGGATGCCTTGCCCCGATGGAAAGCAGTTCCTTGGTCAGGGATGCGTCGGATATCTCCGCCGCGGATTCCCGCTCGACGCACAAGACGGGTTTCTCTCCGACCGACACCAACGCCGTGCGCTTGACGGCGGGATGTGTGTTGAACACGCCCTCGACCGGGATGGTGTACAGCTCGCCGTCGGGCGTGAGAACGCGCTGCGCCTTCCTCCCGCAGAACCAGAGCCTGCCCTTCTCATCGATCCGGCCCAGGTCGCCCATCCGATGACGGACCTGGGAGCCATCCCGGATCTTGGCCAGGGCCGCGGCGTCGGGACGGCGCAGATAGTCTCGGCTGACCATCGGCCCTTTGACGACGATCTCGCCGACTTCGCCGGAGCGGACCCGAAGAGACTCGTCCCACGCGCCGAGCGGCGCGTCTGATATCCGGATGACGGCGACCTCAGCTCCCGCGACAGGGCGTCCGACGCAGACGCCCCGGCCCTGGGCGGTCAGCGCGGACGTCTCCCCCAGGACCTCCTCCGAGCCGATGAGGGAGACGGGCAGGGCCTCCGTGGCGCCGTAAGGCGTGAAGATCTGGACGCCGGGCGGGAGCATCTTGGTGAAACGCTCCAGGACCTTCGCCGGGACGGGGGCTCCCGCGGACATCACGCGGCGCAGGGTGGGAAGGGCGATGCCGTGTTTTTCCCCGAAACGCCCGAGCCGGTCGAGGAGGGCCGGAGAACCGAAGAGCTGATGAGCGCCGTGCTCCTGGATCGGCCGCACGACGGCCATCGGGTCGACGCCGCCGGGGCGGGTGAAGTCCATCTCCGGAATGACGCAGGTCTGGCCCAGAGCCGCGTCGAACAGGCCGAAGAGAGGGAAAGTCGGGACCGAGACCTCTCCCTCCCTAATATCGAACATGGAGCGCAGCAGTTCGACCTGGGCCGAGAAAACCCCATGCGTGTAGATGGCGCCCTTGGGGGCGCCCGTGCTGCCGGAAGTAAACAGTATCGCCGCCGCCGCGGAGTCCTCCACTCCCCCGGTGAGTGGTTCGTCTGAGTGGTAGTCGCTCAACCGGGACATCCCAGGCACGGCTCCATCGGCCACGATGTTCAAGCGCGAGGTCGGCGCCCAGCGCCCGAGAAGCCGTGCCAAATGCGCCTTAGGCGACCCGATGAAGGCGACGGGCTCGGACTCGGCAAGGCAACGCCCCATGTTCCGGAAGCCGATGCCTGGGTCGATGAGAACAGGAACTAGTCCGGCATGGAACAGAGCGAAGGTGGCGGAGTACAGGTCGCGCGAAGGCGGAACGAGGAGTGCGACCCGTTCGCCCGGCTGAAGGCCGGCGCGGCGCAAGCCCGATGCCAGCTGTTCAACGTCGCGCGCAAGCTCGGCGAACGAGGTCGCCTCCCCGCGGCGGACGAGGGCGGTCTTGTCGCCCAGGCGCCGCGCCGTCTCGAGGAAGAGGCCGGCGACGTCGGGACGCAGCGCCACGCTCATGCCGCCACGCGCCCGGCGACGAAGTCGCGGATCAGGGGCACGACCTCCTCGGGGGCGTCCTCCAGCAGGAAGTGGCCGCAATCAGGGAAGCGGCGCACCTCGGCCTTCGGGAACCGGGAGGCCCAACCCTTGAGGAACGACTCGTCGAAGACCCAATCCTTGAGCCCCCACGGAAGGAGCATGGGAACGTCTTGGAGCGTCACCAGCCTCGATTCGGTCTCCACGACGACGGACCAGGCGGGGTCGAGCGGCGACAAAGGGATGTCCTGGACAAAGCGATGGACGGCGAGACTTTCTCTCCAACCATCGCATACCGAGAGATAGCCGTCGGCGGTCTCCCGCGTGAGTTTCGTTCTCGTCGTGCAAGTGTTGAGCACGAATCGCCGTGCCGCCGCCGAGGCCCGGATAGGGATGCCGGTCAGACTCCCGCGCAGGAGCTTCAGCAAGCCGGGGAAATGTTTTTCCGGCGGGAGCCTGAAACAACCCGTGTTGAACGCCACGATGGCCTTGATCCTCTCCGGGCGCCTCACGGCCCAGGCCATGCCGATCATGCCGCCCCAATCGTGAAGAATCAAGGTCACGGGGCCGTTCGGGGCGACGCGGTCCATGAGCTTCTCGAGGTCGGCCACGCGCGAGGCCAGGGTATAGCGGTAGCGGTCCTCTCCGACGCGGTCGGAGAGCCCCATGCCGACATGGTCCGGAACGACGCAGCGATGGGTGGGGCGCAGGGCCTTCACCAGCTCGCGAAAGTAGAACGACCAGGTGGGATTGCCGTGGACCATCAGGACGGTCTCGCCCCGGCCCTCGTCCAGGTAATGCATCGCGTAGCCGCCCAGGTCGAGGCGACAGCCCCTGAAGGGGTACAAGCTCTTCCAGGCCTCGCTCACCACTCCCACCCCAGCATCATGCAGTTGAGCCCCGAGCCGATGCCCAGGAAGCCGACCTTGTCGCCCTTCTCCAAGAAACCTCGCTCGTCGGCCAGGGCGGCGGTCAGCGGCAGGCTGACGGTCCCGATGTTGCCAAGATATTCGAAGGTGGAGTAATCCTTCTCGGCCTCGACGCCGAAGGCCTGGAGGACGGCGGCGCGGTGCGGGCCGCCGACCTGATGGCAGACGGTCTTGTCGACGGTCCTCGGATCCCAGCCCAAGGTCTCGGTAAAGCTCTTCCAGGTCCCGCGGGCGAGCTCGACGCCGTTCTTCAGCACGGCGGGGGCGTCGGTGCGCATGAAGTCTCTTTCCCACCGACAAAGATTCCAGTGTTCCGGCGCGGCTTGCGTGGCGCCGCCCAAAAGCTTGTGTCCTTTAACGCCGAACGAGCCATCGGTCAGCAGCACGGCCACGGCTCCGGATCCTCCGGTCAAGGTTGCGATAGAAAGTTTGAAAGACTCCATCGTGGGGGTCTTCAGCATCGCGGCGATCATGCTCTCGTTGATCTCGCGGGCCGATTCGCAGGAGACGATCATCCCCGCCTTGATCTGGCCCAGCTCGATGCGGTTGGCGACGTCGACGGCGCCGGAGAGGACTCCAAGGCAGGCGTTGGAGAGGTCGTAGACCGCGCAGTCTCTCCCAACACCCAGAGTGTTGGCCACGGCGCAGGCCGTGGCCGGTTCCGCAGACTCGCGGCAGACGCCGGCGTAGATCAGCGCGCCCAAGGCCGAAGCCGGGATGCCGGACTGGGCCAGCGCCTTGCGTCCCGCACGCGAAGCGCCCTCGGAGAGCTTGAAGCCCGCGTCCCACCAGCGCCGCTCGCGGATGCCGGTCAGGGCTTCCAACTGGCCGAGCGGGAAGCGCAGGGCCTGATGCACCGGCTCGATCCTCTTCTCCAACTCCGAGGACGTCACGACGTTCGGGGCCAGTTCATAGGCGAGACCGTTCAAGAGGACCTTGGAATATTTCATGCCGCTCGGACGTTATCCACGCGATTCACAGGCGCACTGTTGGCGCCAGCAGTCATGAGCGCACCTGCAAAGTGAAGTCGCGCATCTCGTAGACGGTCAGGCCGTCGCGCGTCAGGTATCCGTCGGCGGCGACGGTTTTCGCGGCGTCGTCGACCGCGGTGATAACGCAGTCGATGACAACTTCCTTATTGGCCTGCGTGTACTGGCCGCGGTACAGCCAGCGGTGGGACTTCCCCAGCACCATGTTCTCGAAGCGCCCCGCGCCGGGCCAGCGGTCGCGCGCGTAGCACTTCATCAGCTGGATGAAGGACTCCAGGCCGAGCGAGCCGGGGCAGACGGGATCCTGATAAAAATGGGCCTTGAAGAACCACTCGTCGGGATCGACCTTGCGCACGCCGCGCAGAACGCCCAGACCGTTCGGCCCGCCGGGGAACAGCTTCACCTCGTCGAGCATCAGCAGAATCGGCCCGGGCAGGGCGGGCAGGCCGCCGGAGAGCGGCAGGACTTTGCCGGCGCCTTCGTGGGCCGGGCGCTTGGCGCCGCGCAGGCCGAGCTGGTTCGCCAAGGCGCCCTTGGTGAAGAAGCCGAACTCCGTGGTGCCCTTGTAAACCAGCCGGCCGGAGGAATCGTGCATCTCCATGCCGTAGCCCTGGATGATCATCCCTCCGGACGACGACACCTTCGTCAGCGTGACCTTGGTGACGAGCGTCCCCGTCTTGGGCGTGACCTCGATGAACTGGGTCGCCGCCCCGCCGAGGTTGCGAAAGGACAGGTCGATCTGGCTCGTCAGAGCCGACCCGCAGTAGGCCGCGAGCCAGCCGCACGGCTGGAGGGCGACTTCGAGCAGAACGGCGAAGGGCATCGTCGGCTGGGCGTTCTCCTTGAAGTACCACTCCGTCGGAGGGATGTCGTACTCGGCCGTGGCCGAGGCGCCGGGTTTCAATATCCAAGGAGCGCCCTCGACGTCGACGATGCGGTCGAGGAATTGGTACGGAGGGCCCGGCAGACGAGCGATCACACGATCATTATCGAACGGCAAATATCGGTCGCCGAAGGCGACCGATGGTTTTCCGTTGGAGAACGCCAATATCTTGTCCGGTCCGTACAGGACGGTCTTCTTCTTGTTTTCCGCACGGCCGGACCAGAGGGAGATGATCTCGTCACGGGTCGCACCAGCGAGACGAACCGACATGTCGGTGATTTGGACTATATTTTTATCGTCGGCGTACATGAACGCGTCGGCGATGCAGAACGGCGCCCCATCGCTCCTATAGCCCAATTCTTTGATGTGCAGTTCGTATTTCGCTTTTTTCGTGGAGGCCAGGACTTGGCCTCGGCACTTGAGCTGGCTGGCGACGCCGGGGACGGGCTCGTGCCAGACCTTGCCTTTCTCCCCCACCCAGCCCATCCGCATCAGGTGAACGCGCAGCGTGTGCAGGCAGCACTCGTACATCAGAGTGCCCGGCATCACGTTGTCGTCGATGAAATGGCAGACCAGATGCCAGTCGTCGGGGTGTATATCCATCTCACCCACGACACGGCCAAGACCATAACGGCCGCCGTGAGGGTCCAGTTCCAGGATTCGGTCCACCAGCTTCATCTTCCCGGAAGGCAGCGTCTCCGGAGTGAACGGCACAGCTTTGAAGGCCGGGCCGAAGGCGGCGGCCAGGTCGCCGGAACGCAACGACCGAAACTGGTCATCGCTCAGCGAAATTTTCTCGTCAAAAGGCGCTAACGGCTTCCAGTCAGCAGGACGCTTCCCGGGAGCCGGTGCGCGTTCGGCGTCGGTGAGCACGATTCCCCTCCCCTTGGCGAGTTCAGCATTGGTGAAGAACCCCGCGCAGCCTTTTCTCATGGTGATCAGGGGTTTGCCATTCACCGTCCCATCGTACCGGAAGAAAAATAACCAAATATCATCATGCTGTCCAAAGCCGTCGATCGTGATGTCGTAGCGGATCACGTCTCCCGGCGCCGGCAGGTGGCCGTGGAAGGTGACCTGCGCGTCCAGCAGGCGGTAGACCGCCAGACCCTTGGTGCGGCTGTCGATGCCGAGGTATCCCGACAGAAAGAGATCCGCCTGGCCGGCCTCGACGGCGATGCAGGTCGGGATGCGTCCCCCGTCGAGATACCAACCGTCATGGAGGACGTCGTGCTCCGTCACGCAGCTGCCCGACTTCATCGAGTTGGGCGTCCCGTTCACCGACAGTATCCGGTCGACGAGCATCAGAGGCTCGGCCGGCAGGCGCACGCGCGTCGGATGGGCGTCCACATGCGCGAACTTCTCGCCCAGCACCTTGCCGATCATGCCCACCGCGAACTCCAGGCAGGCCGCGCGGTCCATGAAGACCAGTCTCTTGGGCTGGGGGACGGGAGCCGTCGGCATGACCACCGCCTGGCCCGTGGCCAAGCTCATCTGAGCGGCGAGATTGCGCGTCTGGAGCGACGCGAAGTTCTGCGAGAGGCGCAGGAAGGTCTCATGCGCTTGGGCGGTGAGCGCCGCCGCCGAGGACAGCGCGCCTGCGCCGGCAGCCGGGACTCGCTCGGGGGCAAGTCCGTCGCCCGGCAGTGTCGGCGTCGGGATGCGCATGCTCGGAGCGACGACTGGGCGGACGGGAGCGGGCGGGGGCTTCGCGGCGGGAGTCCACGTGACCTTGCCCATACGGCCGCCCAGGGCGAGCCGGACCCACTGAGCGGGAGCGGGCAGAGCGGGATGGTGGCCGACGCAGAAGCTGCGGCCTCCATAGAGCGGCTTCAGGTCCACGGGATAGCGCTCGGAGAGCAGGAAGGCCAGGGCCTTCAGCACGCCCGCGACCTCGTCCTGCCCGCGTCCGTCGACGGCGCGCGCGTTGTGCGGCAGGGGGCCTAGGATCTTGCCGATCATGCGCGTGCAGGAGCCCTGCGGCCCCAGTTCCACGAAGGTGCGCACGCCGTCTTGGTAGGCCGACTTCACCAGCGCGGCGAAGTCCACGCTGCGGATCGCCTGGGTCGTGATCGACTCGGCGGCCTTCTCTCGCGTGGGTTCATATGAGCCTCCGAAAGCGCCGGAGTAGTAACGGACCCCCTTGGGAGGATTCGTCGCGAAGAGGTGGAGTTCGCGGTACTTCTCCTCGACGAGCTTGGCGGCCGGGAAGTGGACGGTGGACACCCCCTGCAGCGGCAGGAAGACGCAGCCCAGGCCCTCGACCAGCTTCTCGACGGCGGAACGGTACCCCCCCACCACGCACTCGACCGGGGCGTTGACGATCAGGAG
>MGUL01000186.1:92766-93567 GCA_001800005.1 Elusimicrobia bacterium RBG_16_66_12
GGCGCCCTTGAGCGCCTTGTGCACCGCGTCGGCAGGCCGGTCGACCACTCCCAGCACCCAGTCCACCTTCTCGCCGGCGGGCAGATTCCAGAACTGCCGCGCCGCGTCGCAGGGCCCGGCCAGCTCGCTGGTGAACAGGCTTGAGGACTTCATCCGGCGCAGCATCTCGTCGCGCGCGGCCCACGCGCGAGTGGCGAAGAGGCCCGCGGTCTCGCCCAGGCTGTAGCCGACCACGGCGTCCGGCTGGATGGAGAAAAGGCGCAGGAGGTCGCTCGTCACCGTCCCGTGCGCCACCGAGCCGAAGATGAGGGCGTGGTAGTCGGCGTTGAGCGCGCTCTCGGCTGCGGCCTCCTGGTCCTTGTCCCAGGTGAGGCGCCAGGGGCCGATGGTCTGAGGGACCATCTGGTCGCGCAGATATCCGTTCTCCGCGTCCTGACGGCGAAGGACCTCCGGCCATTGCGCGCCGAGACCCGCGGTCATGCCGAGATACTGGTTGCCGGAGCCCGGGAAGACGAAGGCCAGGTCTCCGCCCAGCGGCGTGCGGGTCGTCAGATGGACGCGGTCCGAGCCCACCGGGCGCTCGGGGTTCTCCTTGAGCGAATCCTCCGCCGTGCGCGCCAGGCCCAGCAGCTCGCGCCAATCGCGTGCGACGATCACGGCGGCCAGGGCCTTGTCCGGCGACTGCCCGCGCTTGATCCACCAGCGCCGGGCCAGCGCCTCGATGTTGTCGGCCGGGTCCTGGGAGGCGGCCCAGGCGCGCAATTCGGCCAGGGCCGCGATCAGACCGGCCGAGTCGTCGGC
>MGUL01000187.1:0-9022 GCA_001800005.1 Elusimicrobia bacterium RBG_16_66_12
GCGAGGCCTCCAGCGCCCGGAGCCTGGGCGCCTCCGAATACCTGGTCAAGCCGGTCAAGAAGGCCGAGCTCAAGGCCGCGATCCTGGCGACTCTCGGCAAGGCGCAGGCGCGATCCGCCGCCGCGAAGGGGCCCGAGACGGCGCCCGGCGCGCCGCCGTCGGGCGCGCGCATACTGCTCGTCGACGATTCCCCGGACAATCGGCTCCTGGTGCAGGCCTTCCTTAAAAATACGGCGGGGGTCGTGGAGTGCGCGGAGAACGGCGCGGTCGCGGTCGACAAGTTCAAGGCGGGCGGCTACGACCTGGTGCTGATGGACGCCCAGATGCCGGTGATGGACGGCTACGAGGCCGCGCGCCACATCCGCGGCTGGGAGCGCAGCCGCGGCCTGACGGCGACTCCCATCATCGCGCTGACCGCGGACGCCATGAAGGAGAGCGTCGACCGGGCCCTGGAGGCGGGCTGCGACGAGCACCTCGCCAAGCCCATCAAGAAGCAGGTCCTCATCGAGGCCGTCGGCCGGCACGCCGGAATTCGCTGAAAAATCGAAAAACACGCTGGCGCGAAGCCCGCAAGAGCGGCATAATCACGACATGGAATCTTGCGACACGACGGCCGGCGGGCGCGCCCGCCATTATTGCCTGACGCTCCGGTGCGTCTCCTGGGGAGTGTTCCTGCTCTGGCAGCTGGGCTTCGCCCTCCTGCTCTGGCGGTTCTCCGCGTACCTCAACATGAGCACGCAGGACGCGAGCTTCTTCGACCGGGCCGGCCGGCAGCGGCTGCTGGCCCAGCAGATGCTCGAACATCTGCAGATGGTCAAGGAGGGGCATAAGGAGGACCGGGGCAGACTGCGGGTTCACTCCGAGTCCTTCGGGCGCGGGCTGAGCGAGCTCGAGCTCGACGCGAAAACGCACCGCGTCATCGACGCGTTCGGGCGCCAAGAGCCCGAGGCCGCCCTGGCCGCGGTCCGGTCGTTATGGGACGGCTACCGCCTTCAATTGGAGGACGTCTCGCGATTGCCGCTGAGTTCCGGGCGCTTCCGCCCCGCGTACGAGGCCGCAGTCGCGGGGGTGCCGCGGCTCGTGGGGGCCGGCGAGGCTTATGTGCGGGCCGAGGTCCTGGCGGACCAGAACGAAGGCCGGCGCATCCGCCGGTTCATCCGGGTTTTGGCCGGGCTGAACCTCCTCTTGTCCGCGCTCGTTCTTCTGTTCATCCACAGGTGGTTCCTGCAGCCCATGGCGGCCCTCCAGGCCTCCATCGAGCGGTTCGAGGGCGGCGACTTCTCGGCCCGGACGACGCCTCCCAACCAAGGGGAAATGAGGTCCTTGATCGAAGCCTTCAACCTCATGACCCAGTCGTTGGAGCGCAGCACCGGCCAACTGCGGGAAATCCTCGACAACAGTCCGGCCGTCGTCTTCATCAAGGACCTCGAGGGGCGATACCTCTTCGTCAACCGGCGCTATGAGGACCTGTTCCATTGTAAGTCCGAAGCCCTGCGGGGGAAGACGGACTTCGACGTATTCCCCGCGGAGGCGGCGGAGAAGTTCCGCGCGGCCGACCAATTGGTCCTGCGGCGCGGCGACGTCATGGTGGTCGAGGAGGGGGTCCCCCAGGACGACGGCCTGCACAACTACATTTCGGCCAAGTTCCCGCTGCGCGGCCCCGCCGGCGAGTTCTACGCGGTCTGCGGCATCGCCACCGATGTCACCGAGATCGAGAAGATTCGGACTAAGAACGTCCATCTGACCGGCGCCGTCGAGCATGCCACCGACGGCATCCTCATGACGGACGCCGACGGGAAGATCACGTTCGTCAACGCCGGATTCGAAAAGATGACGGGGTTTTCGCGGCAGGAGGCCCTGGGGGCCAATCCTCGCATCCTCAAGAGCGGCAAGATGGGCGCGGATTACTATCGCGCCTTCTGGAAGACCATCACGAGCGGGGAGGTGTGGTCGGCGGCGACGAGGAACAGACGCAAGGACGGCGGTCTGTTCGACGTGCACCAGACGGTGTCCCCGCTGAAGGACGCCGCGGGAAGGGTCACGGGTTACCTTGCCGTCATGCGCGACGTCACCGAGTCGCTCCGGCTCGAAGCTCAGCTGCGGCAGTCCCAGAAGATGGACGCCGTCGGCCGCCTGGCGGCCGGGGTGGCCCATGACTTCAACAACATCCTGACCTCGATTCTGGGCTACTGCGGCCTGATCAAGGACCAGGTCGCCGGCGACGCGGCGCGCGCGGACCTCGACGAGATCACGGCCGCGGGCGAGCGCGCCGCGGCGCTGACGCATCAGCTGCTGGCCTTCTCGCGCAAGCAGACCCTGAGCCCCAGGGTCGTGGACCTGAACGCCGTCGTCGCGGACATGGAGCGGATGCTCAAGAGGGTCCTCGGCGAGAACGCGGCCCTGGTCTGCCGCTTCTCCCCGGATTTGGGCCGGGTCAAGGCCGACAAGAACCAGTTGGAGCAGGTGATCCTGAACCTCGCGGTCAACGCGCGCGACGCCATGCCGGGCGGCGGGACCCTGATCATCGAGACCGTGAACCGGGAGTTCGACGGGCAATACTGCAGGGTCCATCCGGATGCGCGTCCGGGCCGCCACGCGGGTCTCATCGTGACGGACACGGGGACGGGCATGGACGCGCGGACGCTGGAGCGGATCTTCGAGCCTTTCTTCACCACCAAGGAGATCGGCCGCGGCACGGGCCTGGGGCTGTCGATGGTCTACGGCATCGTCCAGCAGAGCGACGGCCATGTCGACGTCCGCAGCGAGCCGGGCAAGGGGACGTCCTTCGAGGTCTACCTGCCCGCCGTCGCGGAGGCGCTGGAGACGGAGGAGGCCGCGCCGCCCGCGCGCCTGGGAGGGGGGGAGGTCGTCCTGCTGGTCGAAGACGAGGAGCCCCTGCTCCGCCTGACCGCGCGCCTGCTCGCGGAGGCCGGCTATTCGGTGCTTCAAGCCGGGGACGCGGAGCGCGCGCTGGCCCTGTTCCGGGAGCGCGGCCCGGAGATCCGCCTGCTCCTGACGGACGTGATCCTTCCGAAAAACAACGGACGGTGGCTGGCCGAGGAGCTCCGGAAGCTCCAGCCCGCCTTGAGAGTCCTCTACATGTCCGGCTACACGGACGAGGTCCTCGCGCCCCATGGCGTGCTCGATCCGGGAGTGCGCTTCCTGCCCAAGCCGTTCACGTCCGAGGTCCTCTTCCGCGCGGTGCGCGCGGCCCTCGACGCCTAGGGCGTCGGGGCGGGGGTGTTGACAGGTCTTGAGCGGGGGGCTATAGTAGGCTTTCGGAGGAACATCATGCCCATCATCGACCGAGTCAAATATGACGGCCCCGGCAATGTCCTGGTCTGGCGCTTCCCGCCGGACGATCTGAGCTGGGGCACTCAGGTGGTCGTCAACCAGGCCCAGGAGGCGATCTTCTTCAAGGGCGGCCGGGCCTTGGACGTCCTCGGCCCCGGCACGCACACCCTGCGCACGGCCAACATCCCTCTGCTGCGCGGCCTCATCGCCGCGCCCTTCGGCGGCGAGACGCCCTTCGCGGCCGAGGTCTACTACATCAACAAGGCGGTCAACCTGGACGTGAAGTGGGGCACCAACAACCCCATCCCCGTTCAGGACCCGAAGTTCGGCGTATTCCTGCCCGTGCGCGCCTTCGGGCAGTTCGCCGTCCAGGTCGCCGACTCCCGCGCCTTCGTGACCCAGATCTCGGCCACGGCCCAGGAGTTCACCAGCGAACAGCTCTCCAACTACTTCCGCGGCGTGCTGCTGACCAAGGCCAAGGACTACATCGCCGAGACGATCGTCAAGAAGAAGATCAACCTCCTGGAGATCTCGGCCTACCTGGAAGACATGTCCGGGGCCATCCAGGAGAAGCTGGCCGGCGACTTCGCCCAGTACGGCGTCAAGCTGGTCAACTTCTACCTGAACTCCGTCGACGTGCCCGAGGACGACGACACCGTCGTGCGCCTGAAGAAGGCCCTGGCCGACAAGGCCGAGCTGGAGATCCTGGGCGACAAGTACCAGCAGAAGCGCACCCTCGACGTCATGGAGAAGGCGGCGGCCAACGAGGGGGGGGCCGCGGGGATGGGCCTGGGCGCGGGCCTGGGTCTGGGGGCCGGCATGGGGATGGGGCAGGCGATGGCCGGCGCGATGGGGCAGATGAACCAGGGCCTGAACGCGGGCGGCGCGCCGGCGGCGACTCCCGCGGGAGCGAAGTTCTGCTCCGCCTGCGGCAAGGGCCTGGCGGCGGCGGCCAAGTTCTGCGCGGATTGCGGCTCTAAGGTCGGATGAGCGTGGGCCGGGCCCCGTGTCCGGTCTGCCTCCGGGGCTCTCCCGCGCCCGTCTGCCGGGCCGTCCTCTCCCCCGGCCATGAGCGGGGCATCAGCCGCTGTCCGGACTGCGGGGCGGCCTATTACTTCCCTATCCCTTCGGGCGAGGAGATCGCGCGCTGCTATCCCCCCGCCTACTTCGGCGGTTTCTTCAAGCAGTACTGGAAGGACTACTGCAAAGGCCGCGCCTACGCCGAGCGCCTGACGTCCTGGCGGAGGGAAGGCGACCTGCTCGACGTGGGCTGCGCGCTGGGCACGATGCTGGCCGGCGTGCGCGACCACTCCCGCTGGCGCGTGCGCGGCATCGAGTTCTCGCCCGCCGCCGCCGCGTTGGGGCGCGGCCTCAACGGCCTCCAAATCGAGAGCGTCCCGCTGACCGCGGCCCCCTGGCCCGACGGGGAGTTCGACTGCGTCCACGTCAACAACGTGCTCGAGCACGAGTCCGACCCGCGCGCGGCCCTGCTCGCGGCGGCGCGCCTCCTGCGCCCGGGCGGTCGCCTGGAGCTGACCGTGCCCAACGGCCCGGTGGACCTTCTTCCCAACATCGAATTGAGCCGCAAGCTCGGCCGCGCCTTCCCGACGCGCCACGGCGGCCACCTCTTCTTCTTCTCGCGGAGGTCCCTGGAGATACTGCTCGCCGACTGCGGCTTGCGCGCGGTCTCCATCCGCTGCTTCCACCTGAAGCTTGGCTTCAAGGCGCGGGGCTGGCTTCCGCGCGCCTATCGCCAGTTCCTGGCCGACGCGAAGGAGCCGGCCGGCCGCGCGTCCGAGAGCCTGAGCCTGGAGCAGGGCAAGGCCTTGATCCCGTCCCCGCCGAACTGGCCTCTGTATCGGTTCTCCAGCTTCCTGCGCCGCCTGTGGCGTTTCTCCGGCAGCGAGTTCGGCTACGATTTCGAGGTCGTCGCCGAGAAGCTCTAAGGCTTGACGGGGGGGAGTACGAACGGCGCGCCCTTGTAGGGGTGCACGGTTTCGACGAGGCCGGTGGGCGAGGCTTCGACGCTCAGGAAGTGCGCGAAGCGCTTCTTCGGATATCCCGGGGGGAGCGGATAGAGCGGCGAGCCGCCCCCGCCGGAGATGACGTAGCGCACGCCCTTGAAGTCGGCGGCCCAGAAGGCGTGGATGTGGCCCATGTACACGGCGGCCACGCCGCGGCTGGAGACCAGCGACTCGAACTCGGCGCTGCCGTCCTCGAAATAGTTGGTGAAGAAATCGCCGAGCGCGCCCTTCTGAGCGGCCGCCTCCTTCGCCCGCGTCGACCATTGCTCCAGCTCTCCCACCTCGGCCAATGGGGTGATGGACTTGATGTAGGCGGGCGGGACATGGGTGAAGACGACCTTCCGTTTGGGCGTGTCCAGCGCCTTGGCGAGCCACGCGAGCTGGGCCGAGGTGACCTTGCGGTCGGAGCTGTCGAGGGAGACGAAGCGCCAGCCGCCGCGGTCGAAGAAGTAGTCGCGCGGGCCGAAGACGGCGTCGTAGAGCGCCTTGTCCGCGTCCCCGTTGGGTCGCGAGCGGTCGTGATTTCCCACGCAGCGCAGCAGCGGCAAGCGCGCCGACTTGTCCAGCACGGCCAGGTGGCCTCGGTATTCGTCGACTTCGCCTTCGCTGACGAAGTCGCCCAACTGGAAGATGAAATCCGGGGAAGCGCCCTGGAGCGAGGCGAGCTGCTCCTCGAAGGCGCGGCGCCCCGGCGAGAAGACGCGCTCCCAGGCGAAGCGCCCCCTCTCCGCGTCGCCGATGACGCCGAAGGCGAACCTCGCCTTGTCCGACGCGCCGAGCTTCGCGAGCTGGGCGTCGATGCCGACCCGCGACTTGGCGTCGGAAAGGTCGCGCGGAACCTCCGTGACGCGCCGGGCCGGGGCGTCGGAGGACCTCGGGGCCTCGGGCCGGGGGGCGGAGAAGCGGGGCTTCTCCCCGGAGGGGGAGCCGTCGAAGAGTCTGCTCAGACCCCGGTCATGCGCCGAGGCCGCGGCCGCCGCCAGAAGGAGGAGCGCGAGAGCTTTCATGGCCCGCTATGATACCTAAAACCAGGCAACCTAAAACCAGAGGCTTGACATCGAACGTTAGTTCGACTATGCTTAGTCCATGGAAAAACTGACCCCCCGCCAGCGGCAGATACTGGACCTGGTCCGCAACTTCACCGCGGACCACGGCTACGCGCCCACCGTGCGTGAGCTGTGCTCCTTGGCCGGCGTCAGCTCGCCGGACACGGTTCAGTACCACCTCGACAACCTCCGGCAGAAGGGGATGCTGGAAGAGGCGCGCGGCAGATCGCGCGCGGCGCAGATCGCGGCCGAGGAGCGCGTCGCGCTGATTCCGATCCTGGGGAAGGTCCCCGCCGGGCCGACCTCCGGCGCCTACGCCGAGACCATGGGCCACGTGCCCGCGGTGGTCGACCGCGGCGGCGCGGCCGGCCTCTTCGCGCTGAAGATCAAGGGCGACTCGATGGAGTCCACCCTCTGGGACGGCGACACCGTGGTGGTGCGCTGGCAGGAGACGGCGTCCTCCGGCGACGTGGTCGTGGTGCGCTACGAGGAAGAAGAGGCGACGGTCAAGCGCTTGAAGGTCAAGCCCGCCGGCCTGGTCCTGGTGCCCGACAACCCGCGCTACGAGCCTTTCGACCTGGGCGAGGGGCGCATCGCCGGCAAGGTGATCTCGCTGATCCGGAAGCTTTAGCGATCAGCGCTTCGGCTGGAAGCCGGCGACCATCGCTTCGAACACCGGGAGGGTGTCCTTGTAGGAATCGGCGGGGGCGGAGTGGGTGATCTCGAAGAAGCCGCCTTCGAAGGGGATCATGACCGTGTCCACGCGGTTCATGTAAAGGACTTTCCAACCGTTCGGGGGGTGCTGGGGCGCTTCATAATGGAACGCGGGGAATTCTCGTCCTGCGATGGTCGTCTTCTCGAGCGCGCTCATCTTCTTGTCGGTCAGCTTGAACCCGCTCCAGAGCTCCTGAGGGGTTCTGATCTTGTCGACGACGTTGGGATAGCGGTTGACGCTGATGGAGGTCTTGCCGCGATCGGGTCCTTCCATGGGGCCGAAGACCTGGATGAAAGAGCCCGCGGACCCGTCAGCTTCGAGCATCTTCCAGTCGGCCGGGGCGAAGCAGGAGAAGGCCCCGGTCTTCTCCTCGAAGGTGATGAGTTTCTGCCCGGAGGCGACCGCTTTCGCCGGCGCGAGCTCCGTGTCCGCCGTCTCCTCGCGGCGGCAGCCGGCGGGGGCGAGGAGCAGGGCGGCGAACAGGAAGCGTTTCATCGGCTGCGTCCTTTCCGGGCGCGGACCCGGGCCAGCAGTTCCTTGTCGCCCGATTCCAGGGCGAAGTCTTCCGCCTTCCGCAGCAGAACGGAAGTCTCGATGGGATTGGGCGCGTGAAGGGCGGCGGAAAGGTAGTGCTCGGCGAGCGCGGCGGCGCTCTCCGCGCGCATCGCGGCGACCATTCCGGTCAGCGGGCTCTCATGCCGCGCCTTCTGCGCCAGGGAGAGCTCCCGCAGCTCGCGCTCCGCGCGCGTCATGCCCAGCAGGTCGAGCGCCTTCGCGGTCCGCTCCTCGGTCGTGCTCGTCGCGCGGGCGCGTGCCGCCGCGAGGCGCCGGGCCTGGATGGCGGCGACGGTCTTGATGTCCATCGCATCGGGCATCTCGCTCGAATACCGCGTCCTCATCTGCGATTCCCAGGCGCTGTAGGAGACGTTCATGTTCGTGTAGTCTTCCAGCTCGAAGATGTTGACCTGGGAGCGCGGGTCGTGTTTGAGGCGGGAGTGGATGTAGAGGTTCTTGGTCGTCCAGGCCTCGATCTCGTACTCGATGAGCATGGCCTGGGGGAGGTTGCCGCGGGCCATCTCGCGCATGACGGGGTCGCGGCGGTCCTGCCAGGCGTGGGTGAGCTCGTGGACGAGGAGAGCGTCGTTCTTGGCGGCGAAGGAGGCGGCGGCTTCGGGGCGGCGGGCGATGTAGTCGACCAGGGCCTGGCGCGAGGAGAGGGCCTTGCTCAGCGCGGCGCGGTCCTTGGGCGCGGCGTCCTCGGTCACCGACATCAGCATGACCGTGCGGTCCACCACCAGGGCGCGGCGGCGGTAGTCGTAGGACGCGACGCCGCCGTCGAGGTCTTGGATGACGACCGGTGGAAGAGCGGGCTTGCCGTCCTTGCCGTTGAGGCGCGCGAGGACCGTGCGTCCGAAGGCGTCCTTGGCGAGGCGATCCGCGGCCGTCGCGCTCAACGACTCTCCGGCGAGACGCTCGGACTCGTTGAAATAAGGAAGCGGGACCCGGCGGCCCGGTCCGTCCGCGCGCACGGGCTGGGCGGCGTCGCGGCGCTCGCTCAAGGTCCGAGAGGCGTCGAAGTAGGAGGAGATCCGCGCCAGGTCCTGGTCCGCGAGCTCGCGCAGGTCCGCGGCGCTCTTGCGGGCGTCCACGGCCTTGGCCACCGCCTCGGGAAGGTTCCCTTTGAGGGCCTGGATGGCCGCCGTGTCCGAGCCGCCGAGCTCGTCCTTGGAGAGGATCAGGCGCAGGCGCTCCAGCGACAGCCGCTGCGTGGCCATGCCGAGTCGCGCGGCCGCCTCCAGCAGCTGGCCGGGGGAGAGGGGCGTCTTGGTCTCGGGATCGAGGACCCGGCCGTCGTCCTCGAAGCGGTAGCCGGCGGCCGCGAGCGCGTCCTTGGCGCCGTCCGGCAGTCCGGCTTCGCGCCAGTCCGCCGCGGCGGAGGCGCC
>MGUL01000187.1:9112-14817 GCA_001800005.1 Elusimicrobia bacterium RBG_16_66_12
TAAAGAGAACGGGCCATTTCGTCAAGGGCCCATTGGGCGCCGGGAAAACTTGATTCCCACGACGAGAAATGCTAGACTGATCAGCGCTATAATGCTGATTATAGCGAATAGACACTAAAAGATGGACGCTCAAGCCCGTCACGAGGTGCCATGTACCTGAAATCGATCGACATCTGCGGCTACAAGTCCTTCGCTTTGAAGACCCATGTGGAGCTCGAGCCGGGCATCACCGGCGTCATCGGGCCGAACGGCTGCGGCAAGTCGAACGTGATGGAGTCCGTGCGCTGGTGCCTGGGCGAGATGTCCTGGAAGTCCCTGCGCGCCGACACGATGACCGACGTGATCTTCGCGGGCACGGCCAAGCGCCCGCCCCAGTCCATGGCCGAGGTCACCCTCACCTTCGACAACGCGTCCTCCCTGCTCGCCGTCCAATACTCCGAGGTGACCATCACCCGGCGGCTGTTCCGCTCCGGCGAGTCCCAGTATTTCCTGAACAAGACCCAGTGCCGCCTGCGCGACATCCGCGAGATGTTCCTGGACACCGGCCTCGGCGGCGACGGCTACGCGATCATCGACCAGGGCGGCGTCGACGCGATGATCCGCTCCAAGCCCGAGGAGCGCCGGGCGTTCTTCGAGGAAGCCGCCGGGGTCGCCAAGTACAACGCCAAGCGCGAGGAGGCCCTGCGCAAGCTCGACCGCGTGGACATGGACCTGGGACGCCTGCAGGACTCCGTGGTGCTCATCGAGGAGCAGGTCAAGAAGCTCGACAGCGACGCGCGGCGGGCCAAGCTCTACGCGAAATATAAGGAGGAACTGGCGGCGATGGAAGCCGCCCACATCCTCGAGCAGGCGTCCGCCGCCGAGTCCGAACTGGCCCGGATGCAGGAGCGCATCGGCCCCGTCGAGCAGCTGCTGGGCGAGCGCCGTTCCCAGATCGGCGCGGAGGGCGCCAACCTGGCGGCTCTCAATCTCGAGAAGACGGGCGAGCAGAACCGCCTGATCGAGGCCAACCAGAAGGTCGCCGAGACCAGGACGGCCATCGGCCGCTTCGAGGAGCGGCTGCAGAGCGCCTCTCAGACCATCGTGTCCATGGACGTTCGCGCCGAGGCCTGCCGGGCCGAGGCGGATGCCGACGGGGTGCGCGCCGCCGCCGTCGCGCCGGAGATCGCCGTCGTCGCTGAGTCCATCGCCCAGGCCGAGGCCGCGCTGGCCGAGGTCCGCGCCCGCGCTCAGGCCGCCGAGGCCGAGTTCGCGGCCATCGAGGCGCGCGCCCGCGAGGCGCAGGCGCTCAAGGACTCGCTCGCCCAGGAGGCGGCCGCCCAGGCCCAGCAGTCCTACGACCTGGGCCGGCGCCTCTCCGGCGCCGAGTCGGAGCTCACCCACGCCGTCGCCCAGGCCCGCGCGTCCCTGCGCAACCTGGAGCGCGACGTCGTCGCGGCCGCCGAGACGCGCGGCCGCTGCGCCGAGGTCCGCGCGGAGATCTCCGTCTGCTCCGCGCGCCTCGCCGAGGCGAAGGCCGCCTCCGAGTTCGCCGAGTCCGCGGCCGAGGCCCTGCGCCGGCGCCAGGCCGAGCTGGGCACGGAAACCGTGCGTCTCCACTCCGACCTGGCCCAGGCGAAGGCGCGCCAGGAGTCCCTGGAGAGCCAGGGCGGACAGAATCCCTACTGGGTCGGCGCCCAGACCGTCCTCAACGCCCGGATCCCCGGCACGGTCGGCATCGTGCGCGGCCTCTTCCGCGTGGAAGACTCCCTGAAGCCCGCCCTCGAAGATCTGCTGGGCGAGAGGCTCTTCGCCGTCGTCGTGGAGGATTCCACCGCGGCCCGCGCGGGCATCGAACTGCTCGAGGCCTCCGGCGCCGGGCGCGCCCGCTTCCTGGTCGCTTCCGCGCTCAATGACGCGCCGGAGAAGACCTATCCGCCCGAAGCCCGGCCGCTGCTCTCCAGCCTTCAGTGCGAGCCGCGCCATGAGAAGATCGTGAAGCATCTTTTCGCCGAGGCCTATGAGCTCGGCGGCAAGCTGTTCGGCGACCATTGGGTCTATGGCGGCAGCGCTCCCAAGGACGGTCCCCAGCCGACGCTGGCCGACCTGGGCGAGCTGAAGGAGAAGGTCGTCGTGCTGGAGTCGCGCGGCACGGAGCTCGCCGACGAGCGCGCCCGCACCGAGACCGCTCTGGGCGAGGCCCTCGCGGCGGCCCGCGCGGCGGGCGCGACCCTCTCGGCGGAGTCCAACCGCGCGCACGGCCTCGAGGCGCGCGTCTCCCAGCTCGAGCAGGGCCTGGAGAACCACGCGCGCAACGAGGAGCTCTCCACCGAGGAATCGGCCCGCGCGCTGGCCCAGATCGCCGCGGCCAAGGAAAACATCTCCGAGGCCAGGGTCGTCCGCGCCGAGGCCGAAGCCCGCGTCGAGGCCGCTCGCGCCGAGGAGCTGAAGGCCGCGTCCGTCCTCGCCGCCGCCCGCGAGGAGCTGGCCGGCAAGCGCGCCGAATTCTCGGCCCAGGAAGGGCGGATGGAGGGCGTGCAGGACCAGTTGGCCGCGC
This sequence comes from Elusimicrobia bacterium RBG_16_66_12, assembly GCA_001800005.1. Taxonomy (GTDB): domain Bacteria; phylum Elusimicrobiota; class Elusimicrobia; order UBA1565; family UBA9628; genus GWA2-66-18. The sequence goes on from MGUL01000187.1 coordinate 11,649, forward strand.
ACGAGTCCTCGCGCAAGCGCCTGGATGACGAGAAGCTCTCCCTCGAGGCGTCCATCGCGCGCCTGGTCTGCGAAGGAGAGGAACTCTCCCGGCGCAAGGCCGAGACCCTCGAAGCTCAGGAGCGCATGCGCGCCGAGATCCTCGTGCTCTCGACGGCGCTCTCCGCCCGGGAGAACGAGTCCAAGTCCGTCTTCGACCGGATGCAGGACCTCCAGCTCAAGATCGACGCGCGCGGCGCGCTGCTGAAGACCCTCCAGGCCGAGTACGACCAGGCCCAGGCCGACTTGAACCAGCACCAGGTCCACGCGGCCGCGCTGAAGAGCAAGCAGGACATGCTGACGGCCCGGCTCTGGGACGAATGGCAGATGACATTCGCCGACGCGCGGGCCAAATACAAGGGCGTCGTCGCCGACCAAGAGCGCCTCGAGATGCTGCGCCGCCGCATCGCCGGCATGGGCAACATCAACATGGCGGCGCCCGAGGAGTACGAGGCCCTGGCCGAGAAGCAGCGGTTCCTGATCGGGCAGATCAACGACCTGCTGAAGGCCAAGGACGACCTGCTGGCCGCCATCTCGAAGATCAACAACGCGACCCGGGAGAACTTCCGCCAGACCTTCACGGACGTGCGCGAGCACTTCCGGCGGCTCTACGCGGTCCTCTTCGAGGGCGGCGAGGCCGACCTCATCCTCACCGACCCGGAGAACATCCTGGAGACCGGCGTGGACATCGTCGCCCAGCCGCCGGGCAAGAAACTGCAGAGCATCTCACTGCTGTCCGGCGGCGAGAAGACCCTGACGGCGATCGCGCTGCTCTTCGCCTTCTTCATGGTCAAGCCCTCGCCCTTCTGCATGCTCGACGAGGCCGACGCCGCGCTCGACGACGCCAACATCGAGCGCTTCGTCGCGCTGCTGCGCGAGTTCCAGAACAAGACCCAGTTCCTCATCGTCAGCCACAACAAGCGCACGATGGAGGCCACCGACGTCATCTACGGCGTGACGATGGAGGAGAAGGGCGTCAGCCAGCTCATCTCGGTGGACTTCCGCAAGAAGTCCGGCCCCGAGGCCGAGCCGGCCAAGCGCAAGGTCCTCCAGCAGGGGCCGTTCGAGCCGGCGGGGTGATCTACGGCGTCCTCGCCGACGTCCACTCGAATCTCGAGGCGCTGAAGGTCGTCCTCGAGTTCTTCGAGGAAGCCGGCGTCGAAGGCTATCTGTGTCTCGGGGACCTCGTGGGCTACGGTCCCGACCCCGAGGAGTGCGTCCGCCGCGTCGCGGCCCTGCCGAACCTCTCGGCCATCGCCGGCAACCACGACCTGGCCGTCATCGGACGCGCCGACCTGCAGTGGTTCAACCAGTACGCCCGCGCGGCCGTGCTGTGGACGCGGGGGCGCCTGTCCGCGGAGAGCCGCCGCTTTTTGGAGGGCCTGGCCGCGCGCCTGGAGGCCGAGGAGTTCACCCTCGTCCACGGGACCCCCCGCAACCCGGCCGAGGAGTACCTTCTCAGCCCGGAGCAGTTCCAAGACAACGTCCCCTTCGTGAAGCGCTGGCCTCTCTTCGTGGGACACACCCACATGCCGATGCTCTTCCGCTATGTCGATTCCGCGGGCGGGAAGGCGGAGACCCTGTTCCTGGATGAGCGGGAGATGACGCTCGCGCGCGCCCCGGGCGGGCCTTTCGCCCCCGCGGCGCTCAATCCCGGCGCCGTGGGCCAGCCGCGCGACCAGGACCGGCGCGCCTCGTGCGCGGTCTTCGACTCGAAGGCCGGGACCTTCCGCGTCTTCCGCCTGCCCTACGACATCCCGGGCGTCCAGGCGAAGATCCGCGCCGCGGGATTGCCCGAGTACCTCGCCCTGCGCCTGGACTACGGCCAGTGAACCCCCGCCTTGCTGGGACCTTTGCCTGAGGGCGGTTGGGACCTCGGGCCCATGCCGACCTCCGGCGCCGGTGTTACGATGGGAGCAGGACCTGGAGGTCATTCGATGAAGAGAGAAACCGCTCCCAACGGCCGTAAGCACGGACTGCGCGCGCGCCCGGCGCTCGAGACGCGGAGCAGGACGGTGCTGACCTGCACGAGCGAAGCCCGGACCTACCTGTGGTCCACCGACAGGGCCCGCGCGCGGGTCATCGTCAAACATTGAGGAAGGCCGGGCCGCCGCTGGCGGCGGCCCTCGTCTTCCTCGTCGCCCCGGCGCCGTCGCGGGCGAACCCGAGCCTCGCGGCGGACTTCGGCCTCATGACCCGCTGGCTCAGCCATGAGCTCGCGCAGGGGATGGCCTTCAACGCCGGCTCGAACTTCGACCCCCCGAAGGAGATCAAGGGCTACTCCATTCAGCCCGACCTGTCCCTCGGCATCGGCCGCATGCCGCTCGACAAGCGGGATTTCCCGGAGCTCCAGGTGCAGGCCTTGAGGGATTACGGCGGAGCCGACATCTTCCCGAAATCCGTGATGTTCCCCAACCTCGCCCTTCACTTGCGCATGGGCCTGCCGTGGCGCGGCGACTTCTACGTCCGCTTCGCCGACGCGACCACCCCGCCCGGCTACAAGATCTCCCCGACGATGACCGCCCAGGTCCAGACGAATTCCTACGGAGCCGGCGTGCGCCAGCATTTCTTCGGCGGGGATTGGCCCGGGCTCGCGCTGGGCGGCCATTACAACCACGTCCGCGGGCGGACGCATCTCAAGGGCAAGTTCAACGTCGACGTGGACGATTATTTCAGGGCCGACAGCGAGCTGAGCGGCGACATCCACTGGAACGTCAACAGCTTCGGCCTCACCGCCGTCACCCACTACAGCGCGGGCTCCTGGACCCCTTTCGTCGGCTTCGGCTACAACTACGCCACAGGTTCCGTCCGCACCCGCCTGGCCCTCCTCTCCCGGACCCCGCTCATCGCCGACGTCGTCGGCGAGGGCAGCGAGCATCCCGAGCAGAGCCAGGGCCGCTGGATCTTCGGCCTCCAGTACGAGCGTCCGACCTGGAGCGTGTTCGGCAACGCCGAGATCAAGGCCCTCGGCCAGCTCCAATACCGCAGCTTCATCGCCCAGCTCGGCGCGGCCCTGCCCTTCGACATCGGACGGGGCCCGGCCGTCTTCTACAGGAAGCGCAAGGCGGCTCCGGTCGCGCCCAAGTCCGCCGTCGACGATGAGCCCGCGCCGGCGCCGAAGACGCGCCGCC
>MGUL01000188.1:0-1230 GCA_001800005.1 Elusimicrobia bacterium RBG_16_66_12
GTCTTCGCGGCGGTTCCCCAGGGCCGGGGCGCGGTCCGCGTCCACATCGTCGAGCGCGCCCCGCTCGCCGCTTCGAAAGCCGTCGCCGGAACCGAAGGGCTTTCCGGCAAGACTTTGCTCGACGCCCTCAACGTCATCTCGGCCCGGGGCCACATAACGCGCAGCTACAACGAGACCTCCGACTACATGTTCTCGACGGCCGACCAGGTCGTCATCAACGGCGTGAAAGGGGTCGTCGACGCCTACTCGGGCATCTTTGTTCCGGGAACGAGCAGAGAAGGCGGCGACTATCCCGAGACCGGCGACGCCAACGGCGACGGCTTCCCCGACAAAGCCGGCATGAACGTCGAGCACACCTGGCCCCAGTCGCTGTTCGGCAAAGCCCTGCCGGAGCGCTCCGATATCCACCACCTGATGGCGACCTTCATGCATCCGAACTCGGTGCGCGGCCACCTGCCCTTCGGCGTCGTCACGGGCCGGCCCGACTACGAGAACAAGGCCGGCGCCAAGCGCGGCAACGGCGTCTTCGAGCCGCCGAACGAGGTGAAAGGGATCGTGGCCCGCAAACAGCTCTACTTCTACACGCGCCACAAAAATTCGCGCATGTTCGGCCGGGCCTCGGTCGCATACTGGAACCAGCAGATCGGGATTCTGATGCAGTGGAACCGCCAGTACCCTCCGGACGCCGCCGAAATGCGCCGCAACGACCTCGGCGAGAAGTGGCAGGGCAACCGCAATCCGTTCATCGACGACTACCTCCTGGCCGACCGCATCGGCGCCGACGCCTTCCGCGCCGACGGGTCGCGCTTAGCGGCGATGGAAGGCCCACGGCCAGATCGCCGCGGCGATCACCGCGGCAAGCATCGGCGCTCGGTCAGGCGCGGCGGTTCGCCGCGGTTCGCGCGGCGCTGAAGAGCGCCGCCGACGACAGCGCGGCGCACGCGGCGCCGAACCAGAAGGGAGCGGCGGGCCCGATCTTGGTCCACAGCGCCCCCGCCAGCACGCTCGCCGCGAACGCCAGGACCCCCGAGACCGCCTGGAAGACGCCGTGCGCGGTGCCGCGGTTGCCCTCCACGCTGAACCCCGAGACCACGGCGCGGAAGGAGCCCTCCACGAGAGCCGCGTGCAGGCCGTAAAGCGCGAACAGCGGCCACAGCGCCCGGGAACTCGACGCCTGGGCGAAGCCCGCGTAGCAGAGCGAGAACACCGCCAGCCCCGCGGCGACCATGC
>MGUL01000188.1:1305-1933 GCA_001800005.1 Elusimicrobia bacterium RBG_16_66_12
TGACCAAGTTGAAAACCACATAGGCCAGTATCACGCGGCTGGGCGCCATGCCGGCGTGCCGCGCCTTGAGGAGGATGAACGAATCCGAGGAGTTCCCCAAGGCGAATAGGCCGTAGATGGAAAGGAATATCCAGAACGACCGGGGAAGGGGCGGACGCTCGGCGGGGGCCGGCGCGGGGGCGGCGGGCGTCGAGACCTCATGCGCTTCCCTCACGAAGAAGACGAGGACCAGGACCGAGGCCAGGGCGGGCACGCTCGCCGCGGCGAACACCGCCCGATAGGAGAAGCCCGCGCCCGACATGAGCGCCAGCGCGACCAGGGGGCCGGCCACCGCCCCGGCGGTGTCCATGGCCCGATGCAGGCCGAACGCCTTGCCCCAATCGGCCTTATCGACGGAAGCCGCGATCAGCGCGTCGCGCGCCGAGCCGCGCAGGCCCTTGCCGGTCCGGTCCAGCACGCGCGCCGATAGCGCCGCGGGCCACGACCCGGCCGCCGACAGCATCGGCTTGGCCAGGGCGGAGAGGCCGTAGCCGAAGACGACGGTGGGCTTCCGCCGGCCGGAGCGGTCGCTCCACCAGCCGCCGACGGCGCGAAACAGGCTGGCGGCCAACTCCGCGGAGCCGTCCAC
>MGUL01000188.1:1947-2947 GCA_001800005.1 Elusimicrobia bacterium RBG_16_66_12
ACGACGGAAGCGGGCGCTCCAAGGGTGATGGTGAGGAAAAGCGGAAGCAGAGGCGCGATCATCTCGCCCGCGACGTCGGCCAAGAGGCTGACGAGCCCCATCCAGACGACGTTGCGGTAGACTTTCCCCTTCACCTGAGGATTTTATTCTATCATGGGTCGCGTTTTTCATTTATTTGAGGAGAACCCAATGAAGACCCTCTTGATGACCCTTCTCGGCGCCGCCCTCGCCGCCGCTCCCCTGCGCGCGGCGAACCTCCCGGCCGGCGCGAAACCGGCCGCCAAGCCGGCCAAGCCCGCCGCGTCGGCGGATGGGTTCAAGAACGAGGAAGAACGCACGATCTACGCGCTCGGCTACATGATGGGCCAGAACATCCAGGTCTTCACGTTGAGCCCGGCGGAACTCAAGGCCCTCGACGGCGGCGTGAACGCCGGCGCCGCGGGCAAGCCCGCCGCCGTCAGCCTCGATTTCTACCGGCCGCGCATCCAGGAACTGGCCAAACTCCGCATGGCCGCCGCGGCCGCCGCGCGCAAGGAAGCCGGCAAGACCTTCTCCGACAAGTTCGCCAAGGAAGCGGGAGTCAAGCCCATCCCGGAAGGCGGCTGGTACAAGATCGTCGAGGAAGGCAAAGGCGCGCTGGCGACGGCGGAGGAGACCCTTAAGGTCCACTACCGAGGGACGCTCATCGATGGGAGCGAGTTCGACAGCTCCTACAAAAGAGGCGCCCCCTACCCGGTCAGCCTCAAGGGCGGCGTGATCAAATGCTGGATCAATGTGCTCGCGATACTGAAGGTCGGCACCAAGGCGAAGATCGTCTGCCCCTCCGACGTGGCCTACGGCGACGCGGGCCGCAGCGGCATCAAGGGCGGCGAGACCCTGGTCTTCGACATCGAATTCGTCGAGATCGAGAAGCCCGCGGCTCCCAACGCCGCGAAGTAGGAACGGTGAAACCGCGAGCCCTCCTCTTCGCCGCCTCGTTCGCCCTCTTCTTCCCGCCGTC
>MGUL01000188.1:3112-3429 GCA_001800005.1 Elusimicrobia bacterium RBG_16_66_12
CGCCTGCTCCTCCTGCCATAAGGACGCGGGCGCCAAGCACCCATTCCATCCCCGGATCGCCAAGGCCCTCAAGGCGGGCCGGCAGCCCGGCATCTCCTGCAAGGACTGCCACGGCGCGCATGAGATGGTCTTGGCCCGCTGCGAGGCCTGCCACCCCGACGTCGCGACGCAGTTCTCGCGGTCGTCGCACGGCAAGGCGCTCGCCGCGGGCCAGAAAGGCGCGCCGGACTGCGTCGCCTGCCACAAGAACCCCATCGCGGGCGCCGCCGACAAGCTCGCGCGCAAACAGAGCCAGGCGAAGCTCTGCCTCGCCTGCC
>MGUL01000188.1:3477-12991 GCA_001800005.1 Elusimicrobia bacterium RBG_16_66_12
CCCCACGACCGCCTTCATCGCTTCCTATGAAAAGAGCGTACACGGCGCGGCCCTGCTCAAGGGCAACGCGGCCGCGGCCAACTGCGTGGACTGCCACGGCAGTCACGCGACGCAGAAAGGTTCAGCGCCGGACGCGAAAAGCAACAAGCTCCACATCGCCGAGACCTGCTCGAAGTGCCACGACAAGATCGCCAAGGAGTACGCGGGCAGCGTCCACGGCGCGGCGCTGGCCGCAGGCAACCTCGACGCCGCGGCCTGCACCGACTGCCACGGCGAGCATGACATCCTCAAGCGCGACGACCCCCGCTCCCGGGTCGCCGCGCGAAACCTCTCGTCTCAGACCTGCAGCCCCTGTCACGGCTCGATATCGCTCTCGTCCAAGTACGGGCTGGCCAGCGACCGCTTCAAGACCTTCACCGACAGCTACCACGGGCTCGCCCTGACGGGCGGCTCCCTGGCGGTCGCCAACTGCGCCAGCTGCCACGGCTCCCACGGCATCCGCCGCTCCAGCGACCCGGCCTCCACGGTCAACAAGGCCAACCTGGCGGCCACCTGCGGCAAGTGCCACCCCGGCGCCAACGAGCGTTTCTCCGTCGGCGCGGTGCACGCAAGCGAGACCGCCCCCGCCGAGCAGCCCATCCTCTACTGGCTGTCCTTCGGCTACATCGCCCTGATCGTCCTCATCATCGGCGGGATGCTCCTCCACAACGCTCTCGACTTCGTCAAGAAGGCCAGGCGCAAGCTCAAGATACGCTACGGGGAGCTTCCGGAGGAGCGCGCGGGATGCGAGGTCTATCCGCGCATGAGCCTCAACGAGCGCTGGCAGCACGGCGCGCTCGTGGCGAGCTTCTTCGCGCTGGTGATCACCGGCTTCATGCTGCGCTTCCCGGACGCCTGGTGGGTCAAGGGGATCCGACTGCTGAGCGACCGGGCCTTCAACCTGCGCAGCCTCATCCACCGCGTCGCCGCCGTGGTCATGGTGCTGGCCGGCGTCTATCACGCGTGCTACTGCGCCTTCACCGGGCGCGGGCGGGGACTCGTGCGCGACCTTTTCCCGAAACTCAAGGACCTCAAGGACCCCATCGCCTACGTCAAATACAACCTAGGGCTCGCGAAGGTGAAGCCGAAGTTCGGGCGCTTCAGCTACATCGAGAAGAGCGAATATTGGGCGCTGGTGTGGGGAACCTTCATCATGGCGGCCACGGGCGTCATCATGTGGTTCAACGACTTCTTCCTCGGCCTGGTCACGAAGCTCGGCTACGACATCGCCCGGACGATCCACTACTACGAGGCGTGGCTGGCGACCTTGGCCATCCTCGTCTGGCACCTCTACTTCGTGATCTTCAACCCCGACGCCTATCCCGTCAACCTGGCGTTCTGGAAGGGCACGCTCACGGAGGCTGAGATGCTCGAGGATCATCCCTTGGAGCTGGAGGAGATCAAGCGCCGGAAGGGCTAGGCGGCCTCGACGCCGACGTGCGCCTCGCCCTCGTCGATCTCCACATGGGCGACGTAGGATCGGCAGCAGACCGCGCAATCCTGGTCGATGGACTGGCCGTCCATGTCGGCGATCACGTGGAGCTCGACGCCCTCGTTGCAGTGCGGACACTCGATGGCGACCCAGACGTCGAGGCGCGGCGTCTCGGCCTCGACCCGCGTCTCCTGGAGCACGGCCTCCATCACGCGGTCGGCCGAACGCAGCTCTTTGACGTCGGTCGCGTCCGCGGACGTCGTCTTGGTCTTCTTCGCCTTCGCCGCCTTGGGCTTCGCGGCCTTCGTCTTCGCCATATCCTGAGTGTAGAGGGCGGGGCGTTTTCCGTCAAGGGGTCCGCGCCGAAATGTTAAAATACGCGCGCCCGATCTCAATCCAGGAGACCCTGACGATGAAGACCCCCCGCCTCGACAGCTTCGGCGCCCGCTCGACTTTGACCGTCGGCCAGAAGACGTACGAGTACTTCAGCCTCCCGGCCCTGGCCAAGAAAGGCTTCGACCTCTCGAGGATGCCCCTGTCGATGAAGGTCTTCCTCGAGAACCTGCTGCGCCACGAGGACGGCGCCGTCGTCAAGAAGGGAGACATCGAGGCGGTCGCCAAGACCGTCGGGACCAAACCCGCCGAGCGCGAGGTGTTCTTCATGCCCGCGCGCGTCGTGATGCAGGACTTCACCGGCGTGCCCGCGATCGTGGACCTGGCGGCCATGCGCGACGCCATCCGGAAGCTCGGCGGCGACGCCAAGCGCATCAACCCCTTCCAGCCCGTCGACCTCGTCGTGGACCATTCGGTGCAGGTCGATTACTTCGGCTCTCCAGACGCCTTCGCCCGGAACTCGGAGATCGAGTTCGAGCGCAACTCCGAGCGCTACGCGTTCCTCAAATGGGGCCAGAAGGCCTTCGCCAACTTCCGCGCCGTGCCCCCCGAGACCGGCATCGTCCACCAGATCAACCTGGAGTACCTCGCCAAGGTCGTATGGACCAACGAGGGCGTCGCTTACCCCGACTCCTGCATCGGCACCGATTCCCACACGACGATGATCAACGGGCTGGGCGTGGTGGGCTGGGGCGTGGGCGGCATCGAGGCCGAGGCCGCGATGCTGGGCCAGGCCATGCCGCTCCTCATCCCCGAGGTCGTGGGCTTCCGGCTGACCGGCCGTCTCCCCGAAGGCGCCACGGCCACCGACGCGGTGCTGACGGTGACGGAGATGCTCCGCAAGAAGGGCGTGGTCGGCAAGTTCGTCGAGTTCTACGGCCCCGGCGTGGCGGGCCTGGCGCTGGCCGACCGCGCGACCATCGCCAATATGGCCCCTGAGTACGGCGCCACCGTCGGATTCTTCCCCGTCGACGACCGCACCCTCGACTATCTCCGTCTGTCCGGCCGTCCTGAGGAGGAGGTGGCCCTCGTTGAGGCCTACTGCAAGGCCCAGGGTTTATTCAGGGACGATCTCAGCGAGCCATCCTTCGCCGAGACCCTCTCCCTCGATCTCTCCACGGTGAAGCCGTGCCTGGCCGGACCGAAACGCCCGCAGGATCGTTTGGAGCTCGGGAAAGTCAAGGCACAGTGGAACGAAGCCCTGCCTTCGTTCTTAAAGGAAAAGGACAAAAAGGGGAACCTCCCGGCCCCCGCGGGCACGGAAGTGGCGGTCGGGGAGTACAAGATCGGCCACGGCATCGTGGCCATCGCCGCGATCACCTCCTGCACCAACACCTCGAACCCGTCGGTCCTCATCGCCGCCGGGCTCGTCGCCCGGAAGGCCGTGGCCAAGGGCCTCTCGGTCAAGCCCTGGGTGAAGCCCTCGCTGGCCCCCGGCTCCAAGGTGGTCATGGATTACCTCGAGGCCGCGGGCCTCGTCAAGCCGCTCGAGGCTCTGAAGTTCCACCTCGTCGGCTTCGGCTGCACGACATGCATCGGGAATTCGGGACCGCTGCCCGAGGGGGTCGCGCAGGCCGTCTCGGAGAAGAATCTGATCGTCGCCTCCGTGCTCTCCGGCAACCGCAACTTCGAGGGCCGCGTCAATCCGCTGGTCAAGGCGAATTACCTGGCCTCGCCGCCGCTCGTGGTCGCCTACGCCCTGGCCGGGCGCGTCGACCTGGACCTGACCACCGAGCCTATCGGGACCGGCAAGGACGGCAAGCCCGTCTACCTGAAGGACATCTGGCCGACCAACGACGAGGTCGCCGAGGCCGTGGAGAAGAACCTCTCCCGTGAGACCTTCCTGCGCCAGTACAAGGACGTCTTCGCGGGCGACAAGAACTGGAAGTCCATCGATGTAAAAGCGAGTGAACTTTATTCCTGGGACAACGACTCGACGTATGTCCGGCTCCCCCCGTATTTCGAGGACCTGTCGTTGAAGCCCCGGACCTTGGCCGACATCAAAGGCGCCCGCGCTTTGGCCGTCTTCGGAGATTCGGTCACCACCGACCACATCTCCCCGGCCGGCAATATCGCCAAGGACTCCCCCGCCGGCCTCTACCTCCAGTCCAAGGGCGTCAAGCCGTCGGACTTCAACTCCTACGGAGCGCGGCGCGGCAACCACGAGGTGATGATGCGCGGGACCTTCGCGAACATCCGCATCAAGAACCTGATGCTCAAGGACGTGACCGGCGGCTACACCGCGCACGTCCCGTCGGGGGAGCAGATGCCGATCTTCGACGCCGCGATGAAGTACCAGGCGGAGAAGGTGCCGACGATCGTGCTGGCGGGCAAGGAGTACGGCACGGGCTCCTCGCGCGACTGGGCGGCCAAGGGCCCGGCCCTGCAGGGCGTGAAGGCCGTCATCACCCAGAGCTTCGAGCGCATCCACCGCTCGAACCTGGTCGGCATGGGCGTGCTCCCCCTCCAGTTCGAGGACGGGCAATCCGCGCAGACCCTCGGCCTGACCGGCTACGAGACCTTCGACATCGTCGGCCTCGGCAACCTCAAGCCCCGCTCGGCCGTCGCCGTCCGCGCGACCGACGAGAAGGGCAAGACCAAGGAGTTCCCGGTCCTGTGCCGCATCGACACGCCCATCGAGCTCGAGTACTACCGCTACGGCGGCGTACTGCGCTACGTGCTGGGCCAGATGCCGGCCGGCTCGGGCAAGACCACGGTCGCCGCGTAAACGAAGCTTCCCGTTCGGCGCCGTGGCCCGATTGTTGCGTGGTGACGTGAGCGAAAATCCGGATCATCAGACCGAGGAGGATAGACTTGAAACAACGCATGATTCCCGTTCTTTTCATCGCCTTGATGGCCGCCGCCGCGGTCGCGAGCGCGGCCGAGAGCTGCGCCGACTGCCACCGCAAGCAGTCCGCCGCGCTCGTGATGGAGTGGGATCGCTCCAAGCACGCCAAGAACGGCGTGGACTGCCTGGCCTGCCACAAGGCCGACAAGGACAAGGTCGGCTCGTGGGTCCACCACGGCGAGCGGATCTCGATGATCGTGACCCCGAAGGATTGCGCCCAGTGCCACGCCAAGGAGAACGAGGAGTTCTCCCGCAGCCATCACGCGCTGGCGGGCGAGATCCTGGCCAGCCTCGACAACGTGCTGGCCGAGAAGGCCGCGGGCATGCCGGGCAACAACGCCGACGCGGTCAACGGCTGCCTGCAGTGCCACGGCGGGATCGTCAAGTTCAAGAAGGACGCCAAGGGCGAGCTCGTGCGCGAGGGACCTGAGGGCAAACCGGTCCTCGACCCCGACACCTGGCCCAACAGCGGCATCGGGCGCATCAACCCCGACGGCTCGCGCGGCTCGTGCAACGCCTGCCACTCCCGACACGCCTTCGAGGCCAAGCTCGCGCGCAACCCGGAGAACTGCGGCAAGTGCCACATGGGCCCCGACCATCCGCAGATTGAGATCTACAACGAGTCCAAGCACGGCATCGCCTTCAACGCCAACCGCGACAAGATGGCGCTGGACAAGGACTCGTGGGTCCTCGGCCAGGACTACTCGGCGGCGCCCACCTGTGCCACCTGCCACATCAGCGACCATATGACCAAGGACGGCAAGGTCACCGGCGGCAGCCATGACGTCGGCGAGCGCATCAGCTGGACCCTGCGTCCCGTCGTCAGCGTCAAGCTCAACTTGGTCGTCTTCGAGGACGGCTTCAAGGAGGACTACCCCGAGACGCGCCCCCTGCCCAAGCTCGGCGACATGGTGGAGACGACCGAGAAGGTCCGCGAGAACGACGCGCTCGTCACGAAGAAGGTCACGCGCAAGGTGGCCAAGATACTCACCTGGCAGGAACGGCGCGGCAAGATGAAGGGCGCCTGCCTCAACTGCCACGGCGAGACCTTCGTCGACAACTTCTACAAGCAGTTCGACAGCCTCGTCGTGCTCTACAACGACAAGTTCGCCAAGCCGGCCAAGCTCATCATGGACGATCTCGTCAAGGACGGCGTGCTCAACGCGAAAGCCCCCTTTGAGCACGAGGTCCAATGGGTGTACTGGGAGCTCTGGCATCACGAAGGCCGGCGCGCGCGCCACGGCGCGAGCATGATGGGCCCGGACTACACGCACTGGCACGGCATGTACGAGGTCTCCAAGCACTTCTACGAGAAGTTCTTGCCCGCCATCGTCAAGGCCGCCAAGCTCAAGGGACCGGAGATGGAGAAGAAGTGGAAGGACCGCGTGGAAGCCCTTCTGGCCAAGGATGAGCACGTCTGGAAGAAGGGCTTGAGCGCCAAGGAGGCCGAGGCCCTGCGCAGCAACTATCAGGAGCGCTACAAACAATAGCGCCGCCGGACCGCGTTCGACGAAGGGCCGGCGGCCTCCTGGGGCCGCCGGCCCGACTGCTTGCGCGGCCCCGGCCGCGGGGTTATACTCCCCATGTCATGATGACGGCGCGTCGATTCCTCTGGACTCTCCTCCTCGCCCCGGCCGCCCCGGCTCCAGCGGCGGCGGCCAAGGTCGAACTCGTGCCGGTCGAGACGGCGAGGTCGGCTCCCGCCGCCCGGCCCGCGCTCCAGCCGACGTTGGGCGCTCCGCTCATCGCCCCGCTGGCCGCGCCCCTGGCCGTACCGGCCCCCGTGCCGGCGGCCATCCCCGCCGCGCCGGCGGCGCAGCAGACGGTCATCCCCTCGGCTCCGGCCGACCCCGGCGCGCCCATCTTCGACGGGGATTTCGGCGACAAGACCTCCCTGGCCGAGGCGGTCGCGGCGCCGGACATCATCCCGGAATGGCCCGGCCGGACAGGCGACGTCGCGCGCATCGCGGGCCGGACCTACGTGCTCGGCGAGAGGCTGGGAGCGGTCGTCCAGGCGAACGGCCACGGCGACTACGAAGGCACCAACCCCGTTTATCGGGTGAAAGACCAGCCTCTGGTCGTCAAGCTCATCCATCCGGGCTTCAAAGAGATCGGGCTCTTCGGCGGCGAAAGGGACGCGCTCGTCGAGATGGCCCGCCTGCCCATCGCGCACTCGGGATTGGTCGCCTCGAGCGCCGACGGGCTCGTCCTGGTCAAGGAGCTGGTCTCCGGCGTGTCGCTGCGCCGGGTGACCGAAGCGGGTCCGCTCAGCCCGGAACAACGCGCGGCGCTTCTGGAGATGGCGGCCCTCTACGTCTCCCTGGGCCGCACGGCGGATCTGAGCTTGACGAATCTCGTCTGGCAGGAGAAAGAGAGGCGTTTGGTTCTCATCGATTCGGGAGGGTTCGATTTCGCCCAGCCGTGGGCCCCGCTCGGGCAGATCCTGAGCCGGCGGAATCTCTTCGGGATAGACGGAGCGGGCTTCCTCTCCGCCCTGCGCAAGCGTCTGGGCCCGGACTCTCCCGCGTGGCGGGCCGTGGAAACGAGCGCGCGCTCTCCCGCCTATCAGGCCCTGCTCGCGGACCTCCACGACCGCGGCCGGAGATGAACCGGCCGGAGCGCGGCCTCGCGGGGGTTTGGGATTTGGTAGGGTAAGGGGGTGACTACGCGCGACTCGCGGCGCCTGGAACTCCTGCTCGAAGTGGGGCGGCTTCTGTCTTCGAAGCTGGAGCCGGCCGAACTGCTGACCACCGTCCTGCGCCTGGCCTCCCGGGTGGTGGACACGGAAACGGCCTCCCTGTTGCTGCTCGACGAGAAGTCGCAGGAGCTCTACTTCGACGTGGCCCTGGGCCTGGGAGAGGCGGCGGCCAAGGTCCGTCTGAAGCTGGGCCAGGGCATCGCGGGGACCGTGGCGCAGACCCGCAAAGCCGAGATCATCAACGAGGTCCGAAAGGACCCGCGCTGGTCGCCGCAGCTGGATGAGAAGTCGGGATTCACCACGCGGTCGATCCTCGCCGTGCCTCTCCTGCTCAAAGGACGCCTGCTGGGCGTTGTCGAGGCGATCAACAAGCAGAGCGGGGTCTTCGACGAGAGCGACCGGGAAACCCTCGAAGCCTTCGCCTCCCAAGCCGCCGTCGCCATCGACAACGCCCGCCTCTTCGCCTCGCTGCGCGATGAGAAGTTCAAGCTCGCGACGGTCTTCTCCCAGATGCACGACGGGGCCGTGCTGACCGACCACTCCGGGCGCGTCCTCCTCGCCAACGACGCCGCCCGGCGCCTGCTCGGCGCGGAACCGGCCGACCTGGCCGGATGCCTGCAAGACATGACCGTCACGCCTCCCCTGGCGGAGCTCCTCGCTTCGGACAAGTCCTTCCAGGGCTTCGCGGCCGTGCGCCAGGAACCGGTCATGCTGGTGTTGACCGGGCGCGCAACCCGCGCGCCGTTGGCCGGGAAAGAGGGATTTCTCTTCATCTTTACGGACGACACCGCCGATTGGCGCCAGGAGAAGCTCAAGCGCTCCTTCCTGTCGCTGATCTCGCACAAGCTCAAGACGCCGCTGGCCTCGGTCATCGGCTTCTCCGACATCCTGTTGGGAGAGCTGGACCCCAAGACGACTCCCCCGATGACGTACAGAGCCGTCAGGACGATCAACGAGCAGGGCGCGAAGGTCGGCGAACTGGTCGACAAGCTGCTGCACTACACCATCGTCGAGAGCCCCGACGCCTCCCTCGATCTGCGCGACGTCTCCGTCGACGAGGCCGTGGGCGAGGCCCTGAACTCCCTCAAAGAGAGGATATTCGCCAAGAAAGCCCGGGTGGACTATCGCCCCACGGGATTGACCCTGCGCGTCGACCGCCCGCTCTTCGTCGAGGCGGTCAAGAACCTCGTCGAGAACGCCTTCAAGTTCGACCCGAAGCCCGCTCCCGCCGTGGGCGTGCGCGCGGTCGCCGAAGACGGCTGGGCCGCCCTGTCCGTCTCGGACGCCGGGCCCGGCATCCCTCCCGAGGCGCACGAGCGCGTGTTCTCCCGCTTCCATCAGGTCGAAAGGGACTTCACGGGCCAGATGGAGGGCATGGGGCTGGGGTTGGCCTTCGTCAAGCGCGTCGGCGAACTCCACGGCGGGCGCGTGGAACTGCGCTCCAAGCTGGGCGAGGGCACCACGGTCACCATCCTCCTGCCGTTGAAGAGGGACTCGTGAGCGCGTCCGAGGCCCCGGCCGGGGCGTACGCGGCGGCCATCTCCGGCGCCGACTACGGCGAGGCTTATCTCGAGGAGACGGCCTGGACCTCCGCGCGCCTGGAAGACGGCCGCGTGCAGGACGTGGCCGCCGGCTCCGACCGCGGCCTGGGACTGCGGCTGCTGCGCAGGACGCAGGGCCGGGTGGAGACCTTCTTCGGCAGCGGCCCCGACATGAGTCCCGAGGCGGCCGCCCGGCTGCGCGCGGGACTGCTGCCCGCGGGGCGCAAGCGCGCCGCCCGGTTCTCCGCCCCCGTGCTGAAAGGCGTGAGCCCCCGCGTCGACCCGGCCGGCGTGCCGCTGGAGCGCAAGGTCCTCCTGCTCAGGGAGCTCGACCGCATGGTGCGCGGCGAATTCCCCTCCGTGCGCCAGGTGACCGTGACCTACGGCGACCGCTCGCGCCGGACGCGCGTACTCAACACCGACGGCGCCGACGCGCGCCAATCGCTGACGACCGTGGTCCTGACCGTCGCGGTCGTCGCCGAGGAAAAAGGGCGCCTGCAGAGCGGCCAGGAGTCGGTCGGCGCGCAGCGCGGCTACGAGCTGCTGGAAGGCGGTCAGCCTTT
>MGUL01000188.1:13033-16536 GCA_001800005.1 Elusimicrobia bacterium RBG_16_66_12
GCCGGCGAGATGCCGGTCGTCATCGCCGCCGCCGCGGGCGGCACCTTCATCCATGAGGCCATGGGGCACTCGCTGGAGGCGGACGCCGTGCAGGAGGGCTCCTCGCCCGCCTACCGCGGCGCCGTCGGCCGGACCGTCGCCCCCGAGACCGTCACGGTCATCGACGACCCCACTCTGCCGTTCCAGCGAGGTTCCTTTTTTTTCGACGACGAGGGCCTTCCCGCGGCGCCGACGACGCTCGTCGACCGCGGCGTGCTGAAGAGCTTCCTGTACGACCGGACCTGCGCGCTGAGGGAAGGCCGCCGTTCCAACGGCCACGGACGGCGCGAGTCGTTCGCCTCGCGGCCCTACCCACGCATGTCGAACCTCTACATCGCGCCCGGGCAGGACGACCCGGCCGAGATCGTCGGCGGACTCAAGCGCGGCCTGCTGGTCACGCGCATGGGCGGCGGGCAGGCGAACACGGCCACGGGCGAGTTCGTCTTCGAAGTGGACGAAGGCTGGTGGGTGGAGGGCGGCGTCGTGCGCCATCTGGTGCGCGACGCAAACCTCCTCGGCATCGGCCCCGACGCGCTGATGTCCATCGACCGCGTGGGCTGGGATGCGGGTTGGGGCATCGGGACATGCGGCAAGGAGGGCCAGAACGTGCCGGTCAGCGACGGCCAGCCGACGATCCGCATGCCGCGACTCGTCGTGGGAGGCGCTCATGAGGACTAGTGCGTTGGCCTGCCTGCTGCTGACGGCCGCGCCGGTCGCATCCGCCGCGGGCCGCAAGCCCGCGGCCAAGCCGGACACGGAGAAGAAGACTATGACCGCTTCCGTCGAAGAATGGAAAGGCCAGTACGGCGGCCCCAACGAGCCCGGCCATATCCTGGTCACGGACGAGAAAGGATGGAAGGCTCTGGCCTCGCAGGTGAAGCTCGAAGGCGGCCCTCCGGATTTCGCCAAGTCCGTCGTCGTGGCCGCCTTCGCGGGCGAACGTCCGACCGGGGGATTTTCCGCCTCCTTCGATGAGCCGCTCGTCACGGGCGACGACCTGATCGTGCGCTGCCGGGTCCAGAAGCCGTCCACGACGGCCTTCGTGACCCAGGCTCTCACCCAGCCCTGGAAAGCGCGGGTCTTCCGGCGCCCGAAGGGCAAGGTCCTCGTGGAGTTCCTGCCCGAATGAACGAGGCCCGCCTGGCGCTGACGCTGCTCCTCGCCCCGGCCTTCGCCGG
The DNA here is from genome assembly GCA_001800005.1 of Elusimicrobia bacterium RBG_16_66_12. Lineage (GTDB taxonomy): Bacteria > Elusimicrobiota > Elusimicrobia > UBA1565 > UBA9628 > GWA2-66-18. Next base: position 14,251 of record MGUL01000188.1, read on the forward strand.
AGCGGGAAGCGCTCCCGCGCTGGCCGACATGGCGCCGATGCGCTCCTCGCCGGGCTGGACCAAGCAGGGCTCCTCCCTGCTCCACTACGACGCCGACGGCTCGCTCACGCAGGAGGTCCCGCTGCGCGCCGCAGACGACGGCGGCCCGCCCCGCGAACTGCGCGGCGGGACCTCGTCCGACGGCAGGCTGGCCTGGACGCTGGAGAGCCGCCAGGCCTGGAACCCCCTCAAGAGCAAGGCGCCGGAGACGCGGCGGCTCCTACGCCTCTACGGCTCGGCCGGCCAGGAATTATGGAAAGACGACGGGGTGGACATCCCGGAGCGCGGCGAGCCGGTGATCTTCTCGGCCGACGGGCTAACCGTCCTGCTCTCCCGCCGAACCGGCGACGACTGGAGCGTCGAGGCGCGCACCTGGATGGGAGTTCTCCTCGCGGGCGTCGGCCCCTTCCCGCGGCTGATCTCGATGGCGCTGACGCCGAACGGACGCTTCGCGCTGGCGCGCTGGGGCGTGCTCGAGAAGAGCGACACACACACCTTCTTCGACATCACGGCCAAGAAGCGGCAGGACGTGCCCTCTTCGAGCCTGCTGCTGGGCCTGGCGCGCATCGGCGACGACGGAGTGGCCCGCTCGGGCTCCAGGGTGGTGTTGAGCTTCGAGACGGCGGTCTCGAGCGCCCCGGCGGCGCCAAAATGAGATTCCCGGTGCTCATCCTCCTGCTCGCCCTTCCAGCCTCGGCGTCGGACGCGCCGCGGACGCGCGCGTCCGACGAGAACGACCCGGCGGTGCTCGCGGTGAAGGACCGGCTGACCAGCGACCCGGCCGCGGCCGAGTCTTTGGCGAACCGGCTCTTCAGCTCGCGGCTGGGCGGGGCGCTGACGAGCGAGAAAGACGCCGACGCGCGGCTGGGGGCGATCAGGAACTGGATCGCCAAGGACCCGGACTCGGCGGCGCGCCTCGCGATCGGATTGGCCGGCGATGACAAGAACGGCAACACGCTCTTCGAGGACTCGCTCTTCCGGCAGACGCTGATCGGCTTCGAGGACAACCCGGGGGCGCAGAAGAACGTCTTCGGGCGGCTGAGCAAGGCGGCCAAGGACTCCAAGCTGATCAAGAAGCAGGCCGAGGAGATGAGCGAAGACGAGCGGCGCGAGATCCTGCGCACGCTCTTCGAGGGCAAGGGGGCTCAGGGCGAGAGGGTCATCACTCAGAAAGACGACAATCAGTCTCCCACGGAGAAGCCCTCGGCCGCTCCGGCGACGGCCTTCTCGGGCTACTACGACCGATTGAGCGGGGGCAACCTGCGGGGCTACTCGCCGCAGCTGCTGTCCTTGCAGAGCGCTTTGAACGCGCGGCGGCCGCCGGGGGCGCCGAGACTGGTAGAGACCGGCAAGCTCGACTACGCGACTCTTTCATACCCGGGACACGGGATGCGCTATGACCTAGGCAGCCTGGACGAGCGCCTGCGTCGGGAGCGGATCGCCCAACTCGCGCGGCTGGCGGGGCGCGCGCTGACGGCCCGCGACTGGCGGGACCCGGACCTGGAGGCCAAGCTGAAGGCGCAGGTCCCGGCGGACAAGCTCTCCCCGCGCCTGGCGCGGCGCGCGGCTCTTCTCGAGAAGGCGCGCAAGGCGGCGGCGGATTTCGACGCGGCGGCGGCCCAGAGCAAAGACCCCAATGCGATCACGAAGGGTCTCCTCATCGAACTGGGCCGCAACCAGAAAGAAGCCTCGCGCTGGATCGCGGCGGCGGCGCTGGAAGAGGAGCTGTCGCGTCTAGAGGCCGAGGAAGGCTTCCTCTCACCCGAGCTTCTGTCGGCCATCGACGCGGCGCCGGTCTCGCCGGCGACGCGCGAGGGATACAAGAAACGTGGCGAGGTTTTGAAGGCCAAGTACGCGCAGGCCAAGTCCAACGCTCAGAAGGCTCAGGAACTACTCGAGTCCTCGGCCTGGGCCGCGAGCCTGGCCGAAGTCGACCGCCTCGTCGCCGAGAACCAATCACTGCGCCGCAACCTCCTGCGCGACGCCGATGTGTTCTCGCGCGTGCCGTGGCGCATCCATGAGTCCCTCGTCGTCCAGCCCCGCTGGCGCGAGCTGCTCGATACCATGTCCCTCAAGTGGGCGCCGGGCACATCCTTCGCGCGCGCGGTGGCCCTGCGGCGCAACCGCCTCTCGCGCTACCTGGGGGTCTTCGCCCAGATCGCGGCCGGCGACCTCGACGCCGCGGCACAGTCCTTCTCCTCCGCCGAACCCGTCCGGCGCTGAAACGCTTGCGGTGACCGGAAATAA
>MGUL01000188.1:16693-20862 GCA_001800005.1 Elusimicrobia bacterium RBG_16_66_12
AGGGATGCTGAACCGCCTCAGGTCCTTGTTCTCGGGCGAAGGGCTCGAACTGGACGAGGCTCTGCGGGAAAGCGCGCCGCAGCCAGGGCATGCGACGCTCACGGATGGGACCATCCTCGACCGACTGCGGGCTGGCAATGGGTCTTTCCCGCCTCCAGCCATTACACCGACCGCCTCACAGGAGTGAAGCGAAGGCACCATCTTCACGAATCGGTCCTCCAGCGCGCCTTCAAAGACGCGCGCATCAAAGCCCGCATCACCGAGCCGGCGGGCTGTCATGCCCTGCGCCACTCCTTCGCCACTCATCTCATGGAAGACGGCTACGATATCCGGACGATCCAAGAACTCCTCGGCCATCGAGATGTCAGCACGACGATGATCTACACGCATGTCCTCAACCGGGAGGACGCGGCGTGCTCAGCCCTATCGACCGTCTAGGGCAGGAACCATACTCTCCGCAACGATGAGCCACGCTCCCATATCGCTACTATACTGACCGCCCCGCAGTATTTCCCCATATTAATATTCATTCACAAGCTGGCGTTTCCGCGGTTTTCGCACTACAATTCATGACATGGTCGACATCTCAACCCGTACTACACCGACCAGTATACTCACACGTTCGGGCGCGGAAGCATGAACGGCACGTTGAGGAACGGGAAACGTCAAACAGCATGACGGCAGGAAATACGGAAACGGCGGAAACGGATCGGGGGCACATGTCCCGCACCCGAACACACGCTTCAGCGGACGCGCGCTACTCTGCGCCGAAGTTATCCACCGAGTTATGCCGGCATAATTCTGTGGATAACTCTGGAACTATCTTGATGGCACGCGCCGCTGAGCATTGACGTTCGACCGCTCTCATGGGTGCCTGGGATTGACTAAATAGGATAGATACGGTATACTATCTATACCAAATGATTTTTGAATTTGACGAAAGAAAAAGCGAGTCCAACAAGAAAAAACACGGCATTGATTTCACTGAGGCACAGGCATTGTGGGACGACCCCGAACTCCTAGAAATTCCCCTCAGGAGTGACGATGAGCCCCGGGTGCAATTCATAGGGCTAATCGACGGCAAGCATTGGTCAGCATTCATCACCTATCGTCAGGACCGCACCCGCATCATTTCCGTGCGGCGAGCACGGACCGAGGAGCGTGAACTATATGAAAGCTAAAGATCTAGACAAACTGTTCGATTCCGGGGGCAACATCTCCAAGTATCTCGACTTGGCCCGCGCAAAAAGGACCAACGAGGAGCCTAAGCGCGTGAATGTGGACTTCCCAGCATGGATGATTCATTCCCTTGACAAAGAAGCCGACCGCCTGGGCGTCACTCGGCAATCCATCATCAAAGTCTGGATATCCGAGCGCCTGGGCAGCAGGCACGCCTGAGGGGCACTCTGCCGGTCGAACTAAGCGCTTGTGCCGACGCGCGCTTTCTTTAGGGAGTTCCCGTAGCGCGCGCGGCACAGCGTATCGTTCGACCGCAGAAGCCGTAAGTAAAAATCCGGTAATTCGACTTGCGAACATGGCTAAACTCCCAGAGCGGGGCTATACTTCCTCAGGCAGCACCCCATGAAACTCCTCCTCGCACTGACCCTGATTTTCCACGCCCTTCCCGCCCTTGCTGACGATGCCGCCGATTCCGCAGTTGAAAAGCCGGGCGCGGCGGCCACGGCGAAGAAAGCCCATCCTGACCTGCTCCGTCTGGAACAGGACCTGACGCGCAAGCTCGACGAAAAGAATGACGGGCGTGTCACGCCCGAGCAGTATCAGGCGTGGATAGGCGAGTTCCGCGCGTGCCTAGACGCCGCGATGGCGCGCATCCCCCCTTTGCCGGACAACACGGCGGCGCATGCCCGCATCACAGCGCAGCTCGGCGAGCGCGAGCAGGCCCAGGCAGCCCTGGATCAAGCCCTCGAGCAGAATCCCAAGAGCCCCGTCCTCCTGCGGACGAAGGGTCATATCCTCTTCGAGCAGAAGGACTTCCCGGGCGCGGCTCATAACGCACTACAGGCCTGGGAGAATAGCGGGCACACCGACCAAGGTGCGTGGGCGCTGTACCAGATGTCCAAAGGCCGGAGCGCGCCTTCCGGGACTGCCTCCGCATCGCCGGGCCTGTCACCGCTGACGCAGGGACCGCCAGTCGTCTCCGTGGATGATTCGAACAAGCCCATCAAACTCGCCATGAAAGGCAGCACGCTCCCAAGCCTAGTGCCCACGCCCGGTCAAGATGGGGACGAGCCGATAAAGCGCGAGGGCGGGCTCCCGCTTTGGCCGCTGGCCGTTCCCATCGCGGGCGGGCTCATCGCTTACGGCCTCTATCGCGGCACCAAGAAAGCCGACTCGCAAGAGTCCGAACAGCCGGCCGTGGGAGCCCTGCTCACCGCCCCTGGCTTGATCGCGGAGCCGGCCAATATCGCCGGCGGCGTGATTCGCACTGCCGCCAAAGGGGTGGCGATCAAAACGCTCGGCGACGTCGCCATCACTGGCGTCGTCGCCGCCGGGATACTCGTTGTCGGCGGCACCGCGGCCATCGTGACCGTGAATCATGGCCTCAACGACATGATCGCGGCCCAGGACAAGTACAACGCGGAGATCGACACCCACATGCCCGTTCAGCCGATAGCATCCAAACAAGATAGATCTGCTGCCCTGGACAAAGAAGCACCCGCGTCTCAAGAAGATGAATGCGAAGACTGGAAAGAAAAAGTTCGTCGACTTCGGAAAGGAATGAGATCGCTGCAGAAGCGGCTCGATGAACATATGGGAAAAACTCGAAACAACCCCAATTCAAGAGACCTTAATCATTGGGCGGTCGAGATACGTGCGTTTAGCGGCAACATACAAAAGAACGAAGCTGAGGCGAAACGCCTCGAAAAACTCTGCGGAGACAAATAATGGTTTTCCCAAACGATGAGTTTTTGACAAAACAGCAGGACTCCGACATCCGAGCCAGGCAGAAAGAGATTTCCGTGCGGATTCAGAAACTCTTGCGTGATAATGGATCACTCGAAAATAATGCGGAATTCAACTCGGGCAGAATTTCGGAAAGCTGGGAGATAATGATGCGCATATGCCGGTATATAGAGAATCTGGCTGACAACGGCACTCTATACGACAAGTCAGGAGATCGCGCCATCGCTTTTTCTCCCGAGGCGTCCGCAGAAATCACACATCTCGAGGCAAATCTCGAGGCCTTAAAAGTCAGCGTCTCGGCAGTTGGCGACTTAGCAGAAAAAGCCGCCTCAAACCATCGGCTCTGAGGGCGCGGACGCTCGGTGCATGCCATCCGGTTATGACGACGAACGATTGCAGGCACCTGTCCTCGGTCGAACCAAGCGCTTGTGCCGACGCGCGCTTTCATTAAGGAGTTCATATAGCGCGCGCGGCACAGCGTGGCGTCCCATCAAAGACATCGTTATGCCGGACTCGCTCTAATTGACTTGTATATACTTTCGCATTACTATCACGTTTCGGCCGCTGCCTAACAGCAAACTGCCCGGGCTGGGTATTTGTGGCTGACGGAGTTTAACCGGACATGACTCTGCGATCATGCGTATAAAGACCGCTCTCAACATCCTTTTTGAAGCGGCCGTCACGATGGTCTGCTTCACGATCTCGTGGTCGACCTATGGCCACGCCTCGCGGGCCGACGCCGCCCGCTCGGACACGAACGCCATGGCGACCGCGTTCTTCATCGCGGGATCGATCTCGCTTCTCATGCTCATCCGATCGTTCCTCGCCTTGCGCCAACGACCGAAGTGATGCATGACCGATGGCGAACTGCAGCCGCGGTGGCCGGATCTTGGAACTGGTTCTACCGCCTCGGAGGCGGCTGATGCCGTTCAGCGGCGAGGCAGAGGGCAGGACGGCCCAAAGGCCGGGATCAGGGCCTTGATGCGCGGCAGGGCTTCCTCGGCGGCGCGCTCGCCGGCGGCGATGATCTCCTTGGCGCGGTGCAGCTCCGTCCAGGAGAAGCCCTTCAGCTCGGGGTGCACCACCACGTGCGCCAGGTCCAGACGCGACTGCGCGACCTCGTACTCCATCGTGTAAATCATGTGGAAGAACACGTCGAAGAGGTTCGGCGCTTTCAGCATCCCGGGCAGCGCGACTTCCTTGAGCGTCTCGAGGACGGGGCGGTCCAGCACCGACTTCGGCCG
>MGUL01000188.1:20898-26785 GCA_001800005.1 Elusimicrobia bacterium RBG_16_66_12
GCCGGCATCGTCAGGTTCACCGCCAGAAGGATGTCCGCCCCCAGGTCCGTCAGCACCCGCGTCGGCACCGGGTTGACCAGCCCCCCATCGACCAGATAGCGCCCGTTGAGGTGGATCGGCGCATAGATGAGGGGAAGGCCGCAGCTGGCCCGGATCGCCTCGGCCACCCGCCCCGACTTCAAGACCACCTCCTCGCCCGTCTCGATGTCGGCGGCCACCACCGCAAACGGGATGTCTAGGTCCGAGAACTCCCGCGAACCCATGTAGGAGCGGATGAAGCGCAATAAAGTCTCGCCCTGGAAGAGTCCCGAGCGCGGCACCGTCAGGTCCCAAAAAAGGTTCTCCATCACCCAGGCCTTGTCGATGCGCAAGGCCAGCATCTCGATGTCCTCGGGCTCGTAGCCGCAGGCGTAGCAGCCCGCGATCAGAGAGCCCATCGAGGTCCCCGCCAGGACGTCGACCGGGATCGCCTCGCGCTTGAAAACTTTAAGGACCCCGATCGTCGCGTGCCCCAGCGCGGCTCCCGTGCCCAGCGCCAGTCCGACCCTCACGCCGCCCAGGCGCCGCGCCAGGCGGTCGATGCCGGCGCGCGCCTTGGGTTCCGCGGCCAGGGCCTCGTCGGCGGAGCCCGTGCCCTCGAAGGTCGAGGAGACCGTTTCGCTCCAGGCGACGATCACACGCTCGGAGCCCACCAGAAGCGGCGCGTCCTCGGGCTCGAGCTCCCCCACCCACAGGCGCAGCAGACGGTCCGGGTCGGCCAACAGAGGCGGCACCTCGGCCTCTGCCTGGCGGAACTGCGGACGCATCGAGTCACAGCCGGCCAACAGCACCCGGTCCGCCTCGGAGAGGGCCGCGCGCTCGACGTCCCCGCGCTCGCCGCCGCCCAGGCACACCAGCGCGAAGTCGTTGCCGCCGCGCATCGCGTTGAGGAAGAGGTAGAGCGATCCGAACAGACGTCCGCCGAGCGCCGCCGGAAACACCGACAGGATCCGAGGTCCCGCTGGATGCTCCTGAGAGAGCGCGTTCAAGGCCGCCGGGTCGCGCAGGTTCGCCGCCCGCAGTTCCGCCTCGCCCACCACGAGGGGCTTCAGGCCCGCCGCGCGCGCGATGCCTCCCGGCTCGAAAGCCAGGTCCACGATCAGCACGCGCTTGCGCGTCTGCTGGGCCAGCGCCAGCCCCAAGGACCAGGAGAAGAGCGCGCGATCCCGGCGCGGCAGGGCCGGATCGAGGACCACGAGGCGGGAGTCCTCGTTGGGGCGCGGCACGCCGGAGCCCTGGGCGATGAGCCGGTGGGCCAGCGTGCGCGAGAGGTGCAGCAGGATGGTCGGATGCTCGCGCAGGATCTCCTCGAAATCCTTGCGCGGCAGCTTCAACAGCTCACTCGTCGCGTCGAGCCGGACGGTGGAGACGCGCGGGTTGCCGGTGAGTACCCCGGTCTCGCCGGCCACGTCGCCGCGTCCCAGGAAGGCGACCACGGCCTCGGAGCCGTCCTGCGTGCGCACGCGCCGGCCCTGGCCGGAGACCATGAAGTACATCGCGTCGGGCTCCTCGCCCTCGCGGAAGAGCGTCGCGCCCTTCGGCAGCGACAGCGGCTGGATGCGCGCCGCGATCTTGCCCAGGTCGTCGGCGGAGAGTCCCGCGAAGAGCGGAATCCTCTTGAGGAACGGCTCCCAGGACGGGATCTCTTCGGGCTTCACGAATTGGTATGATGCCCGTACGCGGCGCAGGCCAGGATGCCGATGACGGTCTTGGAGTCCCGGATCTCGCCGCGGCGGACCATCTCGAGGGCTTTCTTGAACGGAACGGTGACGCACCGGAGGAACTCGTCCTCATCGGTGCGCATGCGGCCGGCACGCAAGCCCTCGGCGACGTACAGATGCAGGACTTCGTTGGCGAACGCCGGCGTCGGCCAATATTGGAGGAGCGGCGTTATCTTCCGCGCGGTATAGCCCGTCTCCTCTTTCAGCTCCCGATGCAGGCAGGCCATGATCGACTCGTAGGGATCCAATTTCCCCGCCGGGAGCTCGAGCGTGACCTCTCCGACGGGGTGACGGTACTGACGCACCATGACGAGCGTGTTCTTGTCGAGGAAGGCGACGATGCCGACCGCGCCGGGGTGGTCCATGAATTCGCGGGTGGCGCGCTTGCCGTTAGGCAGGGCCACCACGTCGACGCGGAGGTCGATGCTCTTGCCGCGATAGACGGTCCGCTTCTTGACGAGTCGTTCGACGAGGCCGGAGTCGCCCTTTCGCATCGCGCCGCATTATAACAAGTGTCCAAGCCCGAGTTCGTCCACCTTCACAACCACTCCGAATACTCCCTGATGGACGGGGTCATCCGCCTGTCCGACAAGGACGGCAAGCCCTCCCAGGTCCTCAAGGACCTCGCCGCCTCCGGCGCCAAGGGCTTCGCGATCACCGACCACGGCAACATGTACGGCGCCGTCGAGTTCTACTCGAACGCGAAAGCCGTGGGCCTGAAGGCCATCATCGGCGTCGAGACCTACATCTCCAAGGGCGCCCGCTTCGACCGCGGACACTCCCAGAAGGAGAACTGCCACCTCACGCTTCTGGCCAAGAACTACGAGGGCTACCAGAACCTCATGGAGCTCTGCTCGATCGCCTTCAAGGAGGGCTACTATTACGATCCCCGCATCGACAAGGAACTCCTCGCCAAGCACGCCAAGGGACTGGTCGTGCTCTCCGGCTGCCTCAAAGGCGAGTTGAGCCAATCCATCCTCTCCGGCGACCTGTCGCAGGCGGAGAAGCTGGTCGCCTGGTACCGCGACAACCTGGAGCCTGAGAGCTTCTATCTGGAGATCATGGACCACGGCCTGGAAAAGCAGCGCCAGCTGACCCAGGCACTGCTCGAGTTGAACCGCCGCACGCGGGTCCCGCTGGTCGCGACCAACGACTCCCACTACTGGCGCCGCGACGACAACGACGCCCACGACGCGCGCGTCTGCATCGCCACCGGTCGCAAACTGGCCGACACCGAGCGCCTGAAGTTCGAGACCCATGAATTTTATGTCAAATCGCCGGAGGCGATGCATAAGCTCTTCGGCTTCGCGCCTGAGTCACTTTCGAGCACGCTCAAGATCGCGGAGATGTGCAATCTCAAGATCCCGATGGACCAGATGCTGCTTCCGGAATTCAAGGTTCCCGAGGGGTTCTCCCAAGACTCGTACCTGGAACATCTTTGCCTGGAAGGTCTCCAGGCGCGTTTCCCCGGCGGGATCAAGCCCCGCTACAAGGAACGCCTGGACTACGAGCTCGGCGTGATCAAGCGCATGGGCTTCTCGGGCTACTTCCTGATCGTCTGGGATTTCATCAAGCACGCCCGCTCCATCGGCGTGCCGGTCGGCCCGGGCCGCGGCTCCGGCGCCGGGGCCATCGTCGCCTACGCCCTGCGCATCACCAACGCCGACCCCATCGAGTACAAGCTCCTCTTCGAGCGCTTCCTGAACCCCGACCGCAGGTCGATGCCGGACCTCGACATCGACTTCGCCGACACCGGCCGCGACAAGGTCATCCAATACGTCCGCCAGAAATACGGCGAGGAATGCGTGGCCCAGATCATCACCTTCGGCTCGTTGGGCGCCAAGCTCGTGATCCGCGACGTGGGCCGCGTGTTGGACATGCCGCTGACGCAGGTCAACGAGATCGCCAAGAAAATCCCGGTCGGCCCCAACATCCACCTCCACGAGGCGATGCAGCAGCCGGAACTGGCCGAGATGGCCAAGGACCCGCAGGTCAAGCGCCTGCTCGAGCTGTCGCTGAAGCTGGAAGGCCTCAAGCGCCACACGGGCGTGCACGCGGCCGGTACCCTGATCACCAAGGAACCGGTGGTCAAGTACACGCCGCTGGCCAAGGGGGCCAAGTCCGGCGTGATCACCACCCAGTACGACGGCGACGTCTGCCCGAAGCTGGGCCTGCTGAAGGTCGACTTCCTCGGCCTGCGCACCCTCTCCATCATCGACGACGCGGTCAAGTTCGTGCGCGCGCGCCATGACCCGAAGTTCGACATCGACCAGGTCCCGATGGACGACGCGAAGACCTACGAGATGCTGCGCACCGCGAAGTCCCTGGCCGTGTTCCAGCTCGACAGCCAGGGCATCCGGGACCTGCTCTTCCGCATCAAGCCGACCGTCTTCGACGACATCGTGTCGCTGATCGCCCTGTTCCGTCCCGGCCCCATGCAGTCCGGCATGCTCGACATGTTCGTGGACCGCAAGCACGGCCGCGAGGAGGTCAAGTACGACCACGCGCTGCTCGAACCCATCCTGAAAGACACCTACGGCTGCATGGTCTTCCAGGAGCAGGTCATGGAGATCTCCAAGAAGCTCGCCGGCTTCACCCCCGGCGAGGCCGACGGCCTGCGTAAGGCGATGGGGAAGAAGATCGCCGAGGACCTGGAAAAGATGCGCGACAAGTTCGTGAAGGGCTGCGGGACCAACAAGATCAGCCCGAAGCTCGCGAACAAGATCTACGACCAGATGGTGAAGTTCGGCGGCTACGGCTTCAACAAGTCGCACTCGGTCGCCTACGGCCTGGTCGCCTATCAGACCGCTTACCTGAAGACGAACTTCCCGATCGAGTTCATGACGGCCGTGCTGACCTCCGAGATCGGCCACTCCGCCATCGGCGCCGAGGACAAGGAGAACAAGCTCGTCACCTACTTGGAAGAGGCCCGGCGCATGGGCGTCAAGGTCCTCCCCCCGGACGTCAACCGCTCCGAGACGCGCTTCTCCATCGAGGACGGCCGGATCCGCTTCGGCCTGCTCGCCGTCAAGAACGTCGGCGAGGGCCCCTCCGATTCCATCGCCGCGGCCGCCAGCGAGAAACCCTTCGCGAGCCTCGACGACCTCTGCTCGCGCGTGGACCTGCATGCGGTCAACAAGAAGACGCTGGAGTCCCTGGCCAAGGCCGGAGCCCTCGACGGCCTGCGCCCCGGGGATGCTCCGCACGCGGCCCGGGCGCGCCTGCTCTTGGCCATCGACGAGGCCGTCGGACGCCAGCAGCGCGTGAAGGCCGACCTTGACAAGGGCCAGGGGCTGCTTTTCGGCGCGGCACCGCCGCCGCCCGCGGCCGCGGGCGGCGCCGACGCGGCCGTCAAGCCCCTGTCCGAGCACGACACCCTGGCCTTCGAGCGCGAGGTGCTGGGCTTCTACTTCTCCGGCCATCCGCTGCTGGCGGTGAAGATGCAGCTGAAGGCCGCGGCGACCCACGAAGCCGCGCAGTTGGCCCCTTCCATCACGACGCCGGTGCGCCTGGCGGGGATGATCAGCAAGACCCGCAAGATGGTCTCCAAGAAGACGGGCGAGCCCTGGCTCATCGCGACCTTGGAGGACCTGACGGGCGAAGTCACTTTGCTCTGCTTCCCGAAGGTCTATGCCTCGGGACTGGCGCACGTCGCCAAGATCGGCGCCATGGTGACGGCTTCCGGCCGACTCTCCTTCAAGGATGAGGAGGCGGGCTCTGGCGCGCCGGAGCTGATCGTCGACGAGATGAGCCCCCTCGACATGGCCGTCTCGCGCTACGCCAAGCGCCTGCGCCTGAAGTGCGACGCGACGCTGGGCACGGAGAAGCTGGAGAGCCTGCGCGACCTGTTGGAAGCGCACCGCGGCCCCTGTCCCGTGGCTCTGGAGCAGGAGACCTCCGAGGGCCTGGCCCTGCTCGAGGTGGACCAGCGCGTGACCCTGGACCAGCCGCTGCTCGAAGCCGTCGAGGCCCTGCTGGGCGAGCGGTCCTGGCGCATCGATTCAGGCAATCCACCGCGATGATGGCGCACGCGATCCTTCTGGCCCTCATCGCCTCCTCCGTCGCGCTGGCCGAACCTTACGACCCGGACGCCGACCGAGAGTCCCTGCGAGCCGCCGCGTCGGCCG
>MGUL01000188.1:26807-31540 GCA_001800005.1 Elusimicrobia bacterium RBG_16_66_12
GGCCGCGCCTGCGCGCTGGCGGTGGTCCCGGAGAAAGCGGCCGACATCAAGGGCGGCCTCGACGAAGGCGTTCTCCGCGCGCGCGGCGCCGGCGAAGCGGCGGGCCGCCTCGACGCGCGGGCCAAGCAGAGGACGGCGGAGATGGCCGCGGCGCTCAAGAAGTCCGAGATCAAGGACGAGATCGCTCCGGAGCGCCAGCGTTGGAAGACCGCGTCCAAGAATCACGCGGAACTGACCGCGCGCGTCGAGAAGCTCCCGGAAGGGCCGGACAAGCGCCGCCTGCAGGAAAAATCAAAGAAGGCCGCCGCCGCGCTCAAGTCCGCCGACGAGGCCCTGCGCAAGGGCGAGGACGCGGCGGCGGCCGCGAGTTCCGCGCTCCAGAAGATGAAGGACGCCCAGCGCCGGGCGCAGTCTCCCGCGGGGGAGCTGGAGACCTCGGCCGCGGAGGTACGGCGCCTGGCCGGCCTCCTGCCGGGCGCGGCCGACGAGGCGAAGGCGCGCCTGGACCTTCTGGGCCAGGAGCCGAGGAACGTCAGCCGCACCCGGGCCTGGGACAATCTCGAAGCGGCGCGGGGGCTGACCTCGGGCCTCTTCGTCTCCGCGGATGCCTCCTGCAGCCGCGCCTCGGAGCTCCACAACCAGTCGGCCGCCTTCGCCCGCGCCCAAGGCGACTTCGAGAAGTCCCGCGCGGCGTCGGGCGCGGCACCCGCAGAGGCCCGGCCCTTTCTGGATGAGGCCGAAAAGACCCTCTCCTCGGTCTGGGACTCCCTCCCCCAGCGCTGAACCGCTTCCCTATATTGGGTTTATCTGCTAGGATTTCGCAAATCTATGTTCGTGGAGAGATAATGGCGGATCGAAAGCGCATCCTCGTCGCAGACGACGACCCGGACCTCCTGGACCTGCTGAAAATGGACCTCGGCTTCCAGGGCTACGAGGTCTTGGCGGCCGCCAACGGAAAGGACGCCCTGCAGTTGGCGATGAACGAGCAGCTCGACCTGGTGCTCCTCGACGTGATGATGCCCTACATCGACGGCTACCACGTCGCCTACGAACTGACCAACAAGCTCGGGTCCAAGGCTCCGCGCATCCTGATCATGACCAGCCGCGACACCGTCAAGGAGAAGGGCATCGCGCTGATGAGCGGCGCGACGGAGGTCCTGCAGAAGCCCTTCGAGATGGCCAAACTCCACGAACGGATCGCCAACATCCTCTCCAAGCCCGCTTAGACCCGCCAGAACCACGATGAACTCACGCCTCGCCCCGCTCGCCTCGGCCCTGATCCTCCTGCTCGCCGTCGCCGCCGGCGCCGAGGACGCACCCAATATCCGGCCCAAGTCGAACAGCCGCCCGGTCCAGTCCTCGCGCGACACCGGCCCGATCCAGCCCGACGTGGACATCATCGACGCCCCGACCACGGGTGTGCTCGATTACGGCGGCTACTCCAGCCGTTCACGCTTCTATTCCAAGGGGGGCATCCTGCAGTACGCCTCCTTCGGCGTGTATCCCGCCCTGAACCTGGGCGCTTCCATCTCGGCGGACGGCCTCATCGGAGACGAGCGCCACGCGCGCCTGCGCGCTCCGACGGCCCAGGTCAAGTACCGCTTCTACGAAGGAGACTCGGAACTGCCGTCCTTGGCCGTCGGCTTCGACGGGCAAGGCTACCGCTACAACTCCGGCATCCGGCGATTCAACGAGCGCCAGCGGGGGTTCTTCGTGGTCGCCACCAAGGAGGTCGGAGTGCCCGGTCTCCAGTTCCACCCTTCTTTCAACATCTCGGACTTCGACTCCAACGGCGTGTTCGGCTGCATCCCCCTGACGCTGAACATCCGGGACAAGGCCACCCTCCTCTTGGAGTGGGACAACATCAACAACTGGAACGACAGCCGCGTCAACGCGGGCCTGCGCGCCTATCTGACCGCGAATTTCCACGTCGATTTCGCCGTGCGCTCCATCGGCGCCGGCGGCTGGCACTCCGATGGCGCGCCGAGAGGCCCCGAGCGGATCGTCCAGCTGAAGTACAGCGGCAGCTTCTAACTCTATTCCATTCGGAGGCGGATCACTATGGCCAAGCGCATCGCGATCCTCACCGGCGGCGGAGACTGTCCCGGTCTGAACCCCGCCATCCGCGGCGTCGTGCTCAAGGCCGTCAAACTCGGCTACGAGTGCGTCGGCATCCAGGAAGGCTGGAGGGGCATGATCGACGCCGCGGCCAAGCCGCTCTTCGTCGACGACGTCAAGGAGATCGTGGGCAATGGCGGCACCATCCTCGGAACCTCCCGCACCAACCCCTACAAGAAGGAGGGCGGCGTGCCGAAGGTCCTAGAGACCTTTAGAAAACTGAACCTCCACGCCCTCGTCGCGATGGGCGGAGAGGACACTCTCGGCGTGGCCGCCAAGCTCTTCAAGGAACACAAGGTCAACGTGGTCGGCGTGCCCAAGACGATGGACAACGACCTGGACGCGACCGACTACACCTTCGGCTTCGACACCTCCGCGACTCTCGCGATGGAGGCCGCCGAGCGCCTCGTCGACACCGGCCGCTCGCATCGCCGCATCATGGTCCTGGAAGTCATGGGCCGCCACGCCGGCTGGGTGGCGCTCTTCACCGCCATCGGGGCGGGCGCCGACTACGTCTGCCTCCCCGAGCGTCCCGTCGACATCAAGGACATGGTCGCCAAGCTCAAGGCCGCGCACGCCAAGAAGAACGTCGCCCTCGTCATCGCCTCGGAGGCCGTGGACATCCCCGGCGAGAAGAAAGAGGAAGAACTCGACGAGTTCGGCCACATGATCCTCAAAGCGCGCGGCGTGGCCGAACGCCTGTGCAAGATCATCGAGACCGAGACCGGGATCGAGACGCGCTCGGCCGTGATCGGCCACATGCAGCGCGGCGGCTCTCCGACCCTTTTCGACCGCATCCTCGGCACTCGCGTCGGCGTCAAGGCCGCGGAGCTCGTGCACGAAGGGAAGTTCGGCAACATGACGGCCCTGAAAGGAGATCAGGTCGTCCCGGTCTCCCTGGAGGCGGCGACGGCGAGGCTCAAGACCGTCACGCCCGAATGGTTGGCTCTGTCGGACGATCTGCTCTAAGCCCCAGAGGAGGACGATGGCCGAAGACACCAAGAAGTTCCAGCGCAAGACGGTCCTGGTCAAGCGCTCCCTCCAGCTCAAGTACATCGGGATGGTGTTCCTAAGCGTGCTCGTCGCGTCCCTGATCGTCGGCGGCGACGTGTATTATTCGCTGTCGCGGGTCATGCTGACCGAGTGCCCGTCCTCCATCGACCGAGTGGTGCAGTTCAACAGCGTGCTGCTCGTCAAGGTCGCCCTCTACCTCGGGCTGATGCTGCTGATCTCCCTCTACGTCTCGCACCGGTTCGCGGGGCCGATCTACCGCTTCGAGAAGAGCGCCCAGGCCGTCAGCGGCGGAGACCTCACGCACCGCGTGTCCCTGCGCACCGGCGACGAGCTGATGGAGCTCCAGGAGGAGTTCAACGGCATGGTCGCCGGCCTGCAGGCCCTCGTGCAGAAGGATCGCAATCTCGCCCAGCGACTGATCGAACGCCTCGACGATTCGCTCAAGCGCCTGCCCGAAGGCGCCGATTCCTGCCGCCGGGAACTCAAGGATCTGAAGGTGGAGCTCGAACACCTGACGAGGTCGTTCACGGTCTGACATCTCGATGATGACGCGTCCGTCGCTCGCCGCCCTCCTCGTCCTCGCGCTCGCGGCGTCGGACGCCTCCGCCCAGGCCCGCCCCGCGGCGCCGGAACGCGTCTACACCATCGACGACGCCCTGCGCCTCATCCGCAACGACCCGCGCCTGCAATCCTCCGAGCAGGACGTCATCATCGCCGAATCCCGCGTGGCCGAGGCGAAGCTCCGCTTCCTGCCCGAAGTGGGCGTGCAGGCCAGCGCGTCGAAGTACAACGCTCTCTATCCCTTCGCCCTGTCGCAGGACTTCCGCAGCATCCTGCTCTACCCGGACTCCCCGCAGAACATCTTCTCGGGACGCGGCTACTTCAACCTCCCCGTCTATGAGGGGCAGCGCACGCTCAACACCCTGCGCTTGGCCCAGGCCGGCCACAAGCAGGCGCTCTCCAACCGCGACTCCGTGCGCATGGACCTGGTCGCCCAGGTCAAGGAGGCCTTCTATCGCCTCCTGCTGGCCCAGGAGCGCTCGGGCGCGGCGGAGGAGCATCTGCGCGCGCTCGAGCGCGCCGCCGAAGACTCCGGGCTCGGGCCCTGGGAGCGCATCGAAGCCGAGTCCTCTCTGGCCGCCGCCCGGTCGCGCACCGCGCAGGCCGTGCACGACGAACAATCGACCCGCCTGGCCTTCCTCAAGTCGCTCAACCTGGAGCTGGACACCTCCTTCCGCGTCGCCGGCAGCCTCGAGACCGCGCCGGCCAAGATCGAGGTCGAGAAGGCGGTGCTCTGGGCCATGGAACTGCGCCCCGAGCTCCAATCCCAGACCTACAAGGCCCAGATGGACGCCATCGGCGTCAACCTCGCCTTCAGCCGGCGCTACCCGACGCTCTTCGTGGCCGGAGACTACGAACTGACGGACAGCCGCTTCCCGCTGCGCAAGAACAACTGGGACCTCACCGTCGGCGTCAAGCTCCCCCTCTCCTACGACCTCTGGAGCCAGCTCAAGCAGAAGCGCGCCGAGCAGCGCCAAGGCCAGCTGGCGCGCTCGGATCTGCAGGACCGCGTCCGCCTCGAGGTCCGCGGAGGCTGCGAG
>MGUL01000188.1:31564-40611 GCA_001800005.1 Elusimicrobia bacterium RBG_16_66_12
GCCGCCAGGCCCAGTGGCGGCGCGTACAGGCGCTCTACGACGCGACGCTCGGCAAGCCCGGCCCCGCCCTCTCCAAGCTCCGCGCCCGCGAGGGCCTTCTGGAACTGCGCCTGGCCTACCTCCAGGCCGTGACCGAGCATCTCCTGGCCCGGACGCGGCTCGAGCGCGCCGTCGGCCGGGAGATCGCTCCTTGACCTGCCGGCCGCTCCTCGGGCTCGTCATCGCCCTCGCCGCGCCTGCCGCGGCCGCCCCGGACCTCTCCGCTGACGCGCTGCTGCGCGACCACCTTTGGCGCGAGGTCCGCCTGGCGGCGCCCGCGCGCCGCCCGAAAGTCGGGCTGGTGCTCTCGGCCGGCTCGCTGCGCGGCGTGGCGCATGTCGGGGTCATCAAGGTCCTGACCGACGCGGGCTTCCCCGTGGACGTGGTGGCGGGGACCTCCATAGGCGCGGTCATCGGCTCTCTCTACGCGGGCGGCCTCCCGCCGCAGCGGCTCTGGAACATCGCCTCCACCGTCAACATCGGATCGGGAAGCGACCTGTCCAGCCGCAGCTTCATCGCGCTTCTGCTCTACGACCGACTCCTCTCCTCCGAGAACACCGAGAGGCTCGTCAACAAGGAGCTGGGCGGCATGCGCTTCGACCAGACCAAGAAGCCCTTCGCCTGCGTGGCCATGGACGTCTACACGGGAGAGGCCATCATCTTCCGCGACGGCGAGCTGGCCCCGGCGGTGCGCGCGAGCATGAACCTTCCGGGGATCTTCCGCCCCCTCGAGTACCGGCACCGCTACCTGGTCGACGGCGGGGTCGTCGACTACATCCCCGTCGACGCCGCGCGCCTGCTCGGAGCCGTCTGGACTCTGGCCAGCGTGACCGAGAACGATTTTACGGCGGCGCGGCCCAAGAACGTGCTCGACAGCCTCGAGCAGGTCATCGACATCCGCGGCTCCTACCTCTCGCGCGACCAGCGCAAGCAGGCGGACTTCCTGATCGAGCCCCCGGTCGGCGACATCGGAATCTTCGACGCCAAGCGCGTGCCGGAAGCCCTGGAGAAGGGGGTGATCGCGGCCTCCAAGCGCGTGCTGGCGGCCAAGGAGAGCCTGATCCTGGCCTCGCTGCCTCTGCTGGCCGGCGACTGGGTCGCGCCGGAGACGCCCTGGTGAGGCGCGCCGCCTCCGCCCTGCTGATCCTGACCCTGACCGCCGGACCCGCGCGCGCCTGGCGGCTCTGGGGCGAGCCTTCGGATAAGAAGATCCGTCCCGTGCAGGAGCTCAGCGACGCCCGCAGGCCCGCCGAGGTCGTCGCGGCGCTCACGCCGCAGTTCATCCAGACTTTGCGCGGCACCGATCTCAGGCAGGCTTACATACTGATGGGCGACAATCTCGACCGCCTCAGCCGCCCGGACGAGGCGCTGGCCTACTACCAGCTGGGCGCGGGTCTTTTCCCGAAGAACGTGGACCTGCTGACGCGCCTGGGGAGCATCCTCCATCGCAGCGGCTTGGACGAGCGCGCCAAGACCGCCTTCCTCACGGCCCTGCGCTTCGAACCCCGGCACTGGGGCGCCCACCTCGGCCTGGCGGAGATCAGCGCCGCCCTCGGATTCCCCGACCGGGCCGCCGAGCACTACGAGATCGCCCTGGAGACGATCTCGGAGCGCGCCGACGTCTGGAGCGACTATGCCGCGGTCCTCCTGGCCTCGGGCGAGACCAAGACCGCCGAGCTGTCCCTGGGCCGGGCTCTCGCCCTCGAGCCCCGCGACCCCGCCGCGATGGTCCTGATGGCCTTCGTGCTGCGCGCCCGGGGCGACCACGCGGGCGCGATCCTGCGGCTCGACGCGGCCCTCGCGCACGGCGGCGGCGCGGGCGCGCGTCGGGCGAAGGCCCTCTGGCTTTTGGAGGCGGGCCGCGACGCCGAGGCCGATGCCGAGGCCGTGAAGGTCTTGGCCTCCGCGCCCGACGACGCCGCCGCCCTATGGGTCCGGGCGCGGGCGCATCTGGCGGCCGGACATGCGATCAAAGCCTACGACGACCTGACCCGCGCCGCGAGAGAAGACGCGAACCTGAGCTTCTCCGCCCGCGCGGCGCGGACCCTGCGCGCGCGGCTCAAGGACCTCGAAGACCGGCGTTTCGCGCAGTCGCACCGCCCATGACTCTGCGCTTCTGGAAGCTGTCCGGCGCGGGCAACGACTTCGTCCTCTTGCGCGGCCTGCCACGCGGATACGCCGGAGCGGCGTTGGCGAAGAAGCTCTGCGATCGCCGTGCGGGAATCGGGGCGGATGGCTTGCTCTCCATAACCCGGCACGGCAGAATGATCCGTCTCTCCTACTGGAACGCCGACGGCTCCCCCGCCTTCTGCGGCAATGGTTCCCGCTGCGCGGCCCTCTGGGCCAAGGCGATGGGCTGGACGAACAAAACACACTTCGTTCTGGGCACGAACCGCGGACCTCTCCCCGTGAGGCTCACGGGGAAAGGCCGTGCCGAGGTGGGGATGCCGGATCCCACTTCTCTCCGTCTCGGTCTTCGCCTCAAGGCTCTCGGCAAGACCCACACCGTTCATTCCGTCGATACCGGCGTTCCGCACGCCGTGGTATTCGTGCCCGACATCGAGAGGATCGCCGTTCGGTCCTTAGGTCGCGCCCTCCGTTCTCATAAAGCGTTCGGCAGGTCCGGCGCGAACGTCGACTTCGTCTCGGTCAAGAACGGCTCTCTGTCCCTCAGGACATATGAAAGGGGCGTTGAAGACGAAACCTTTTCGTGTGGAACTGGAGTGGTGGCCGCAGGCTTCGTGGCCCGTGTTCTGGGCAAGGCTGGCCCTGCAGCCCAGGTCATTGTCCGCAGCGGTGCGAAGTTGAACGTCTCATTTTTGGATGGTGCTCGCCTGGAAGGCCCGGGCGAGATCATCTTCACCGGAGAGGTGGCTCTATGAAGTTCGAAGGCTCCTACGTCGCGCTGGTGACGCCGTTCGATTCCGAAGGACGTCTCGACGAGGAGTCGTACGGGGAGCTGATCCGGCGTCAGATCCTGGGCGGGAGCGCGGGTCTGGTGCCCTGCGGCTCCACCGGCGAGGCGGCGACGCTGACGCACGAGGAGTACCGGCGCTGCATCGAGCTGGCGTGCTCCGAATCGCACGGTGACGTCCCGGTGGTGGCCGGGGTGACGGCCAACGCGACCTGGAAGGCGGTCGAGCAGGCGCATGAAGCCGAGACGCTGGGGGCCGACGCCCTGCTGGTGCTGGCCCCTTATTACAACAAGCCGACGCAGGAAGGTCTGTATCAGCACTTCCGCGCGGTCGCGCGAGAGTCGCGCCTGCCCATCGTCGTCTACAACATCCCCGGGCGCTGCGCGGTGAACATCGCGCCGAAGACCATCGCTCGCCTCGCTAAGGATTACCCCAACATCCTGGCCGTCAAGGAAGCTTCCGGCTCCTTGGATCAGGTCTCGGAGATCATCTCCCTCACACGTCCTTCCTTCACCGTTCTGTCCGGCGACGACAGCTTAACCCTCCCGATGCTCTCCGTCGGCGCGCGCGGGGTCATTTCCGTGGTGGCGAACGTGGCGCCGAAGGAGACCCAGGCGCTCTGCACGGCGTTCCTGAAGGGCGACCTCAAGAAAGCGCGTGCCCTCCACCTCAGACTGTTCCCTCTGGGGAAGTCTTTGTTCGTCGAGACCAACCCGATCCCGGTCAAGGCCGCGCTCGGGATGATGGGGCTGTGCCGCCCGGAGCCGCGTCTGCCGCTGACGCCGCTGTCCACCGAGGCGCGGCCGGGGCTCAAGAAGGCCCTCAAGAGCTTCGGCGCGCTATAAACTCCTCCGTGACGGACCGGACTAGACGCCGTGGCCGATGGTCTTGCGCAGGGGTTTGTTGGCCGCGAAAAAGATGAGGCCCGCGCCCACGCCCAGCGCCATCAGCAGCGTGAAGAAGGCGTCCTTGGTCATCGTCTCGTAGAAACCACCGATGAAGCCCGACAGGTAGTTCCCGAAGAAGCTCGATAGGAACCACATGCCCATCAGCATCGATACCATCCGCGCCGGGGCCACCTTGGTCACCAGCGACAGGCCGATCGGCGACAGGTAGAGCTCCCCCATCGTGAAGAGCCAGGTCGTCGCGACGAGCCACAGCAGGCTCCCCTTCTCCGTCGGCCCGATGACCTTCGACGCGGCGATCATGATGACGAAGGCCACGCCCAGGAGGATGCAGCCGATACCCATCTTGGTGACGCTGGAGGGCTCCTGGCCGCGCTTGTCCTGCCAGGCCCACAGCATGTCCATCAGCGGCGCGAAGATTACGATGAACGCCGGATTGAAGACCTGATACCAGCTCGACGGCACGTTGAAGCCGAAGAACTGCCAGCGCGTGTTCTGGTCGGCCCAGAGTTGGAGGGTGTTGCCCTGCTGCTCGTAGACGGCCCAGAAGATGATGTTGACCATGCACAGGAAGACGAGCGCCCCGATCGCCTTCCACTCGGTCGACGTGATCGTATGGTCGACCGCATCTTCGTGGGCGGCGGCCTTCTTCATGATGCGGTCCGGCGGCAGAAGATGCTTGCCGAAGTGGTAGACGCACAGCCCGGTGATCATGCCCACGCCCGCAGCGCCGAAGCCCCAGTGCCAGCCGACCACCTGACCAAGCGTGCCGCAGACGAGCGGCGAGAACATCGCTCCCAGGTTGATGCCCATGTAGAAGATGGTGAAGGCGGAGTCGCGGCGGTGGTCGCCCTCGGGATAGAGGTTGCCGACCTGGGTGGAGATGTTCGGCTTGAAGCAGCCGTTGCCCAGGATCAAAAAGAAGAGGGCGACGAAGAACATGCTCTCGACGGCCATCAAAAAATGGCCGACGGCCATCAACGCGCCGCCGATGTAGACGGTCTTGCGCTGGCCGAAGACCCGGTCGGCGAGGATGCCGCCGAAAAAGGGCGTGAAGTAGACGAGGCCTGTGTAGAGGCCGTAGACCTGAGAGGAGAAGGCCTGCACCGAGAGCGGGTCGCGCATGCCGAAGAGGCCGACGAACCACTGCACGAAGTGCCGGATGGCTCCGTAGCCGAGCACGTCAAGCCCGCCGTCGGCCGCGTTGATGAGGTACTTGGCCATGTAGAGGACGAGCAGGGAACGCATGCCATAGTAGGAGAAGCGCTCCCACATCTCGGTGAAGAAGAGGACGAAGAGCCCCTTCGGGTGACCGAACCACTCGCCCTGCGCCGCCGAGGCCGCCGGGCCGCCGGGCAGTTCTTCGTGCGCCGCCGTCGCGTCAAACGCGCTGGTCATGGGTGCTCCTTCCGCTGAGATGTCCGACGACGACCGTCCCCGACATTATACCGACTTCTGGCGCGGCTGCGAGAGTATCCAGCGCGCCGCCGCGGCCATGTCGCGGCAGGTCTTCTCAGGCGCGGCGCGATGCTTGCCGTCGCGGCCGCCCTTGCCCGTGCGCACCAGCACCGGCACGCAGCCGGCCCGGCGCGCGCAGAGGATGTCGGCCGTGGAGTCGCCGATGAAGTAAGAGCCGCGCAGATCAAGGCGGAAGCGCTTCTGCGCCGCCTTCAGCATCCCGATCCCCGGCTTTCTCCAAGGATGCGCGCTGTCTGGGCCATGGGGCGAGAAGTAGAGCGCGTCCCACTTGGCCCCGGCACGCGCCAGCCGGCGCTTGAGCTCGCGGTGGATATCGCGCAGACGGTTGAGGCTGAAATAGCCCCGGGCCACGCCCGACTGGTTGGTCACGACCACGACCTTGAAGCCGGCGGCGCGCAGGGCCTTCATCGCCGCGGCGACGCCCGGCAGAACCGCCAGGCGGTCAATATGCCCAAGATAGTCCACCTCGCGCACGATGACCCCGTCGCGATCGAGGAACACGGCGCGGCGGGGGGATATGAATGAGCTCACGGTGGGATTCTAGCTGTTCGCGCGGTACCTTGGATGGGTCGAAGCGCAGGCGCGCGGCGCGGTCTCGAGCAGCGGCTGTTCATGACGAAGTCTAGCCCACCCCCGAGGCCGTTATCAAGCGGAGAAATATTATGATACCTTCCGCTCTAAGGCGAGCCGGACGAGCCGGAGCCGATCGAGCAGGAGAGGAGCAAGGACATGGCCAAGACCGCAATTTTAAAACTGGACGGCAAAGAGATCGAACTGCCCGTCGTCGAAGGCAGCGAAGGCGAGAAGGCCATCGACATCTGCGCGCTCCGCGCGCAGACCGGATATATCACCCTCGACAACGGCTACATGAACACCGGCTCCTGCCTGAGCTCGATCACCTTCCTCGACGGCGAGAAGGGCATCCTGCGCTACCGCGGCATCCCGATCGAGCAGTTGGCCGAACAGTCCACCTTCGTCGAGACCAGCTTCCTCCTGATCTACGGGCGCCTGCCCAACAAGAAGGAGCTTGAGCAGTTCACCGTGAACATCACCCGTCACACGATGCTCCACGAGGACATGAAGCACTTCTACGAAGGCTTCCCACGCGACGCGCATCCGATGGCGACGCTGGCCTCGGCCGTCAGCACGCTTTCGACCTTCTACCAGAACACCCCGGGAAAGGCGACGGGCGGCCAGGACCTGGACCTGTCCATCTATCGCCTGCTTGGGAAACTTCCCACCATCGCCACCTACTCCCACAAGAAGTCCATCGGCCATCCCTTCATCTACCCGGACAACAGTCTGGACTACGCCGCGAACTTCCTGAAGATGATGTTCGCCGTCCCCGCCGAGGACTACCATGTGGACCCCGACGTGGCCAAGGCCCTCGACCTCCTGCTGATCCTACACGCCGACCATGAGCAGAACTGTTCCGCCTCGACGGTGCGCATGGTCGGCTCCAGCCGCGCGAGCCTCTTCGCCTCGGTCTCGGCCGGCATCTCGGCGCTGTGGGGCCCGCTGCACGGCGGCGCCAACCAGGAAGTCATCGAGATGCTCCAGTCGATCAGGGAGAGCGGGATCGCCCCGAAGGACTACCTCGCCAAGGTTAAGGTCAAGGACAGCGGCGCCCGCCTGATGGGCTTCGGCCACCGCGTCTATAAGAACTTCGACCCGCGCGCGAAGATCATCAAGAAGGCCTGCGATTCCGTGCTCAATAAGCTCGGCATCAACGACCCCCTGCTCGACATCGCCAAGCATATCGAGGAGGCCGCGTTGAAGGACGAGTACTTCATCTCCCGCAAGCTCTATCCGAACGTCGACTTCTACAGCGGCATCATCTACCGAGCCATCGGCATCCCGACGAACATGTTCACCGTCATGTTCGCCATCGGCCGCCTGCCCGGCTGGATCGCGCAGTGGAAGGAGATGAACGAGTCTCCGAACTTCAAGATCTGCCGCCCGCGGCAGATCTACACGGGTCCCAAGGAGACCGCCTACACCACCGTCGGCCGCCGGAAGTAGTCAGCGCCGGAGGCGATAGACCCTCAGCCAGGGCCCGGCGGCGGCGCCGGGCCCTGCGGGGAACTCACGCACCAGCTCGGCCTGCTCGGCCAACTCTGAGAAAAAAGTGGACAACTCGCGGGCACGGCGAGGGTCGGCGCCGTAGCTGGTGGTGACGATCCACTCCACGCGCGCCGCGCGGACCAGGTCCAGCCCCGGACGCACGTCGAGGAACTCCGCGTCGGCCTGGGAAGCGGCGACATGGCGCGGCGAGGACCAGAGGTCCCGCGCGGTGCGCTGGATGCGGTAGATGTGCCAGCCGCCGCCGGGATGCTTGGCGGCCATCGCGCGGTAGAGGCGGGAGCGGGGCGAACCGCTCTTCTCCGTGCGCTCGGCCAGCGCCAGGCACTGCTCCTTCGACGGATAGGCCATCGGGCCCGAGTGGGGCTGGTCGAGAAGGATGACGGCCCCCGCGGGCACGGTCTCGTTGAGCCAGGCGGTGGACTGCGTGCGAGTGTCCGGGCGCAGGAGTTCCGCGTCGTGGTGCCAGGTGAGGTAGAGCCCGGGGGCCAGGGCCAGGGCCGCGACCAGGCCGCGGCGCCAGACGACCGCGCCGGCGAGCATCGAGAAACCCTCGCCGGCCAGCAGGGCCAGGGCCGGATAGGCTCCCAGAAGGTATCGTGGCACCCCCCCGTCGAAGCTGGCCGAGAGCAGCGCCGCGTAGACGCCGACCGGGATCAGGAGCAGGAGGGCGCGTTTGGCCTGCTTGCGCGCCAATTCCAGGACGCCGATGACCGCGGCCGCGCCGCCGAGGGAGCCGTCGCCGCCGAAGCACCAGAGGTTCTTCATCACCAGGCGCGCGGTCGCGGCCGCGTCGTGGGGCCTGAGCCGGCCTAGGTCGCCGTAGTCGCTCCAGTCGGCCGCGAAGCGCGCGTGCTCGATCAAGGCATAGGGCGTGCCCAGCGCGAAGCCCGCGGCCGAGACGAGCCCGGCCGAGATCAGCCAGGAGAACGGCGCGGGCCCCTCGGCGCGCAGCAGCCACGCCAGCGGCACCACGAGGCCGGCGGGCGCGGCCGTGTACTGCGCCGAGCAGGCCAGCCCCGCCAGAGCGGCCGAGCCCATCAGCCAGGTCTTGCCGCCGCCGCGCTGGAAACGCAGGGCGGCCGCGGTGGCGCCGGCGGCGAGGAGGAGCATCAGGGAATCCGGCTTGGCGGAATGGGCCAGCTCGACGAGGACGGGCGAGGCGGCCAGCAGGGCCGCGCCGTAAGGCCAGCGCCCGTCGCCCTTCTCACGTTCGGCGCGCGCGACCACGACGAAGGCTCCCAACTGGCAGAGCGTGGACAGGCCGCGCGCAATCAGATAGAAGCCCGTCGGCTCGAAAGCATACTGGGCCGCGAAGTCCACCGCGCCGCGCAGCAGGCCGAATCCCGACCAGACCACGAACCACGCCCCGTAGCAGGCGGCGAGAACCGTCGGCCAGAGCGTGGGGTACTTGAAGGAGAACGGCCGCAGGCTCCCGGCCAAGGAGACCGCGCTGTTGACCACATGCGGCTCGTCGGCGTTGAAGACGTGGGGCAGGCCCCAGGTGATGACGACGAGGCGGGGCAGGACGGCCAGCCCCATCAGGACGGCGCCGACGACGACGGAGGTGTCCCGGCGGGCCGCGCGCTTCATGGCGCCGATATTATCATTTCCCGACCGGCCCTCC
>MGUL01000189.1:0-1503 GCA_001800005.1 Elusimicrobia bacterium RBG_16_66_12
CGCGTTCGATCGCGCCGCCGAACAACTCGTCGAGAACGGCCTCGAAGCCCCCGAGCGGGACGACGGCCTGAGGGAGGTCCCCGTCGAAGCGCCTGACGATGGTCAAACGGCGGCGCCCGGCCTCGGCTTCCCACTGATCCAGGCACCGCTCCAGGCGCGCGCGCAGCAGCGCCCCCGGCTCGGCCGCGGCCCCTGCCCCTTCGGAGAGTTCGGCGGCCAGGTGAAGGGTCCGGGTCAGGGCCAGGCCCTGTCGGGCGACGGCCGACACCGCCTCGGGGTCCATGGATGGAGATTCGATCACCCCGCGCAGCCCCTCCTCGAAGCGCGCCGCCGCCAGCGCGATGGCGGGGGCGACCGCGTAGCCGCGGTTCTTGGCCTCGCCGGCGACCCTGCGTCCCGCGCGCCCCCCGCGCTTCTGCGCGGCGTCGACGTCGCGCCCCCGGCGAGTCAGTTCCACGAGGAGCTTTGCGGCGGTCTCTTGAGACTCCTCCAGCTCCAGTTGGAGTTCCTCCAGGCGCTGGGCCGCCCTCTTCGCGGAAGGGTTAAGCCCCTTGAGGCGGCGCCGGACCGAGAGGAGCGAGGCTTCCCAGCTCCGGCGCTCGCGGGACAGTTGGAGCATCAGGTTGACCACCGCCTCGCGGGTCTCGGTCAACTCCTGCTCCGACTCCATTCGTTCGATATCCCGCGCGGGGAAACGCATGGCCCGAGCGAGTTCCGCGCGCAGTTCGGCGTTCTCGGAAAGGCTCCGGGCGAACAGTCGGGCCAGCTTCTTGGCGGCCTCGCGCCGAGACCTCTCCCCCTCGCGCAGCCTGCGGCTCTCCGTCCGAAGCGCCTCCGCCTGTCGGAGGTGTTCCGCGGCTTCCTGAGAGACCCCCTGAAGAGCGCCCTGCGCGGCGCGGCGGCCGCGGCGCGCCCGCGTCAGAGAGGCCCTGGCCCTGCCCATCGCCCGGCGGCAGCGCCGCTCGAGGTCCTGGGCCTTCCGTCGAACGGCCTCGCGCTGCGCCGGGGCGGGCTGACGCGCCCGGGCGGCGGCCTGCCGCAGGGCGACATCGATCTTCTCGAAGAGGTCGTCGTTTATTCCCATCGGCAGGAAGTTTATCACAAACTCCGGCGCCGACGCTCCTGACGGGAAATGAGTATAATCTCCAGACCTGCCGTCGGCGGCCCAAGCCGCCCAAAGCACGGCATTGGAGGACGACTACGATGCAACGCAAGGGCAAGTTCTTTTTCAATTCTGAATCCGTGACCGAAGGCCACCCCGACAAGGTCTGCGACCAGATTTCCGACGCCGTCTTGGACGCGGTGCTGGCGCAGGACCCGACCGGGCGCGTCGCCTGCGAGACGTTCGTCGCGCGCGGCCTCGTCATCGTCGGCGGCGAGATCACCACGAAGGCCATGTTCGACGTCGACCAACTCGTCCGCCAGGTCGTCAAGGAGATCGGCTACACCCGCCCCGAGTACGCCTTCGAGTCCTCCTCCTGCGCCGTCTTGAACGCGATCGGC
>MGUL01000189.1:1524-1768 GCA_001800005.1 Elusimicrobia bacterium RBG_16_66_12
ACCAGGGCATCATGTTCGGCTACGCCTGCCGCGAGACCGAAGAACTGATGCCCCTGCCCATCATGCTCGCGCATAAGCTGACCCGCAAGCTGGCGGAAGTCCGCCGCTCCGGGGAGCTGCCGTACCTGGGCCCGGACGGCAAGTCCCAGGTCTCCGTCGAATACCTCGACGGCCGCCCCGTCCGCGTGGACACCGTCGTCGTCTCGACCCAGCACGGCCCGGAGATCCTCGACAAGACCGGCAA
>MGUL01000189.1:1899-5969 GCA_001800005.1 Elusimicrobia bacterium RBG_16_66_12
CCTCCGACACCGGGCTGACCGGCCGCAAGATCATCGTCGACACCTACGGCGGCTACGCCCCCCACGGCGGGGGTGCTTTCTCCGGCAAGGACCCGACGAAGGTCGACCGCTCGGCCTGCTACATGGCGCGCTACATCGCCAAGAACGTGGTCGCCGCGGGCCTGGCCGAGCGCTGCACGGTCCAGCTCGCCTACGCGATCGGCGTGGCCGAGCCGGTGGGCGTGTACTTCGACACCCACGGCACCGGCGCGGCCGACGAGGCCCGCATCGAGTGCGCCGTGCGCAAGCTCTTCCCGATGACGCCGAAGGGCATCATCGACACGCTGAAGCTGCGCCGCCCGATCTACCGCCAGACCGCCGCGTACGGCCACTTCGGCCGCACCGAGAAGGGCTTCGAGTGGGAGAAGACGGACAAGGCGCAGGCCCTGCGCGAGGAGGTCCTGGGCAAGAACGCGAAGGCAAAGAGGGCTCTCGCGGTCGCCTAGTGAACGATGAACAAAGCCATCAACAGCGCCGCTGACGCCGTCGAGCACATCCAGGACGGCGCGACGATCATGATGGGAGGCTTCGGGGTCTGCGGCATCCCCGAGAACCTCGTCGCCGCCCTGCACGCGCGGGGCACGAAGGACCTCACGCTCATCTCCAACAACGTCGGCCTCGACGACTTCGGCATCGGGACCCTGCTCAAGAAGGGCCAGGTCCGCAAGATGATCCTCTCCTACGGCGGGGAGTGCAAGGTCTTCG
This sequence comes from Elusimicrobia bacterium RBG_16_66_12, assembly GCA_001800005.1. Lineage (GTDB taxonomy): Bacteria > Elusimicrobiota > Elusimicrobia > UBA1565 > UBA9628 > GWA2-66-18. The sequence goes on from MGUL01000189.1 coordinate 2,644, forward strand.
AGGACATGACGCTGACCAGGCAGATCGAGGTCGAGTGGACCCCGCAGGGAACCCTCGCCGAGCGCATCCGCGCCGCGGGCGCGGGCGTGGGCGGCTTCTTCACGCCGACCGGCTACGGGACCCTCGTCGCCGAGGGCAAGGAGACGCGCCTCATCGACGGCCGCTGGATGGTCTTCGAAGGACCCCTCCGGGCCGACTTCGCCTTCGTGAAGGCCTGGAAAGGCGACGTGCTCGGCAACCTCGAGTACCGCAAGACCGCGCGCAACATCAACCAGGTGATGGCGACCGCCGCCGACTTCGTCATCGCCGAAGTCGAGCAGCTCGTCGACATCGGCGGACTGCACCCGGACCACATCCACACGCCCGGCATCTACGTCGACGCCGTGCTGAGGGGCGCGAAGTACGTAAAACCCATCGAGAAACTCACCGTGCGGAAGGCCGCCGCCCATGTCTGACACACGCATCGTCATCGCCAAACAGGCCGCGCGCCTGCTCGTCAACGGAGATTACGTCAATCTCGGCATCGGCATCCCCACGCTGATCACGAACCATCTGCCCAAGGGCGTGGAGATCACGCTCCACACCGAGAACGGGATGCTCGGCTACGGCCCCTACCCGCACGAGGGCGAACAGGACGCCGACCTGATCAACGCCGGCAAGGAGACCATCACGGAGCTCCCCGGCTGCTCGTACTTCGGCACCGAGCAGTCCTTCGCGATGGTCCGCGGCGGGCACGTGGACGTCACCGTGCTCGGCGCGATGGAGGTCTCCGCGGACGGGGACCTCGCCAACTGGATGATCCCCGGCAAGAAGGTCAAGGGGATGGGGGGTGCTATGGACATGGTCGCCGGCGCCAAGAAGGTCATCGTGGCCATGGAGCACGCCACGAAGGACGGCAAGCCCAAGATCCTCCCCAAATGCTCCCTGCCCCTCACCGGCAAGGGCGTCGTCTCCGCCGTCGTGACCGAGCTGGCCACCTTCACGCTGGGCCAGGGCGGCCTGACGCTGACCGCGCTGCACCCGGACACGACCGTCGACGCCGTCCGGAAGGTCACCGGCGCCGACTTTAAGGTCGCCAAGGACCTCGCGTCCTACGAACGCTGAGGGGAACATCCCCGCGCCCTTGGGGTCCAATCCCATGTCCGAGACCGAGTTCCTGGAAGGGAACGCCGAGCTTGTCTTCAACCTGGCCCTGCGCCTGACCGGCAACCGCGCGGACGCGGAAGACCTCTCCCAGGACGCCCTGCTGCGGGCCCTCAAGGCCCTGCCCGGTTTCCGAGGACACAGCCAGGTTTCCACCTGGGTCTACCGCATCACGGTCAACGCCTGGAAGAACCGCGTGCGCTCCGAGAAGCGGCGGCACTTCTGGAAGACGGTGACGCTGGGACTGGTCGGCGGAGACGACGGGGAGGAGGTCCGAGACGTGAAAGCGGACGACCCTCCTCCGGACGCCGATCTGGAAAAGGAGGAGAAGGCGAAGATGGTGCAGCAGTCGCTGCTCGAGCTGGACGAGGACGACCGGGCCATCGTGGTCCTGCGCGAGATCGAGGAGAAGTCGTACGGCGAGATCGGGGCGGTCCTGGGCCTGGCCGAGGGCACGGTGAAGTCTCGCCTGTTCCGCGCCCGCGCGAAGCTCAAGGGGCTCTTGGAGGGGTCGGGAAAACAGCCATGAACGACGACCTGCGCGAAAAGCTGTCCGCTTATCTCGACGGGGCCCTCTCCGAGGCCGAGCGCCGCGACCTGGAGTCTCGCCTGGCCGCATCCCCCGATATGCGCCGCGAACTTGAGTCCCTGCGCGCCGTCTCGCAAGCGGTCAAGGCCCTTCCCAAGAGCCCCCTGCCGGCCGGCTACCTCGCGCGCCTGCAGTCGCGCCGCGCCCGCGGCGGCGCCGAGCGCCGCGACTGGGTCCTCCTGCCCCCCTCTTACCGGCCCGTCGCGTTCGCGCTCTCCTCGGCCGTCGTCGCCGTCGCCGTCTGGGACCAGTTCAATCGGACGGAAGCCCCGATCTCCCAGGTCGACCTCAGCGGGAAGATCACCGCCTCGGATGCCTCAAGCGCCGATCTTTCAGCCGCGCCGATGACGGAAGAGGAACGTTCCCGCCGCAACGAGGACTATATGGCCGGTCTCGAAAGTGAGAAGCGCGCCATAGGCATCTCCGCGGTCCTGCCGCGGCGCTCCACCGTCGGAGCGGCTCGCGGCGCGAGCGCCTTTGTCGGTGGTGATTCGAACGCCCCGGCCCTGGTCTCCAGTGGAAGCAAGGGCAAGCACCCCAGCTTCGGAGGCTCCCCCGCTCCGGAGATCTCGGCGGCCAAGCAGCCCTCCCCCGGCGAGCGTTTGGACTACTCCTCGGGCATCCCTTCCGATGACGCCGGGCTCGTCTTCACGGACGGCAGCAGCCTGTCTTCCTCCTGGACCTTGCTCGGCCTGCCCGGGAACTACCCCGCGGTGGACTATTGGAGCCGCCGCGCCGTCCTCCTGAAGCGCAGCAGAACGAAGATCCTGGAGGTCCGCACCGCGCAGGACCGCGTCGAGGTCTATTTCCGCCTCCTGAACACGGGAGAGGCCTCCGACCCGGCCAAAGACCGCTTCGCGACCCTTCCTTTGGAACCAAAGCCCGTCAGCCTCATCCTCCTGCCCCGCTGAGGAGAGGGAACATCCCGGCCCGGCCGGGGTCACACCTCCCGACATCCGGAGGTGGACCATGGGACGCATCACGACTCTCGCCGCCCTCAGCCTCATCCTCGCCGCTCCGGCCGCGGCCCAGCAGTTGATGGCCTGGCCGCTGGGCTCCTCCGGGGCCTGGCATGGGTTCCTGCCCGGCATGCCTTTGCCCCGCCCCCTGCCTCCCGGCCCACGGCCGATGCCGCTGCCGCACCCGAGACCCGGCCCCCGGCCGACGCCGGTCCTGCCTCCCGAGGCCGTTGCGGTGACGCTGTCCGGCTACCACGTGGAAGGAGTGGTGGCCGATCAGGTCGCGGAACTGACCTACCGCATCACCTTCCATAATCCCACCGACCGGCGTCTGGAAGGCGTGCTGATGGTCCCGATCCCGGCCGACACCGTCCTCTCTGGATTCGAGATGACAGTCGGCGGGAAGATGACCAAGGGCGAGCTCCTGGATTCGGCCCAGGCGGCCTCCATCTATGAGAGCATCGTGCGCCGCGCCCAGGACCCGGGACTGCTGGAACTGGTCGGCGAACGGATGTTCCGAGCCCGCGTGTTCCCCATCGAACCGCGCGGCGACATCACGGCGGCGCTCAAGCTCACTCAGACCTTGCCCAAGAGCGGCGGCCTCGTGAGCCTGCGCGTACCCATGCGCTCCGCCC
>MGUL01000189.1:5977-7194 GCA_001800005.1 Elusimicrobia bacterium RBG_16_66_12
GAGCGCGGGAAAACCTCGGCCAAGATCGAGGTGAGGACGAGCCATCCCCTGCGCAGCGTCTTCTCGCCGAGCCCCGCGGCGCGCGTGACGCGCTCGGGCGACCGCGAAGCCCTCGTCACCTACGAAGAGGGCGCGGACGGTCCGCAGGACCTGGCCCTGATGTTCTCGCTCCAGCAGGACCCCCTCGCCGCCGGAGTGACGGCGTTCCGCGAGGACGGGGAGGATGGGACCTTCCTGCTGACCCTGTCGCCGAAAGTGGAGGAGTCGGCCGCCCAGGCGACGCCCAAGGACGTGGTCTTCGTCGTGGACCGCTCCGGCTCCATGCAGGAAGGAGGCAAGATCGACCAGGCTAAGAAGGCCCTCCTCTACTGCGTCTCGCGCCTGAACCCGCAGGACCGCTTCGCCGTCGTGGACTTCGCCACGGACTGGAACGCGCTCGATGAGCGCCTGCTGGCCGCCGACGCGGCCGGCAAGGCCCGCGCTCAACGCTACATCGAGCGCCTGGAGGCCGCCGGCGGCACCAACATCGAGGCCGCGCTGACCGAGGGACTCAAGCTCCTCGGCCGCGACGAGGGCCGCGTGCCGATGGTGTTCTTCCTCACGGACGGCGTCCCCACGGTCGGCCAGACCGACGTGGCGGCGCTGCTGCGGCGCGTTTCCGAATCCAACGACGGCGTCAAAGCGAGGCTCTTCAGCTTCGGAGTGGGCTCGGACGTGAACACCCTGCTCCTCGACAAGCTGGCCGACGGAGCTCACGGCGCCCGCGACTACGTCGCCCCGGGCGAGGACATCGAGGTCAAGGTCTCCGCGCTCTATCAGAAGGTCTCCAAGCCGGCTCTCACCGACGTCAAACTGTCGTGGGAAGGCCTGGACGCGGCGGAGATATTCCCCAAGCCCGTTCCCGACCTCTTCCACGGCTCGGAACTCTCCCTCTTCGGCCGCTTCACAGCCGCGGGCAAGGGGAAGCTGGTCGTGACCGGCAGGTCGGGAAGCCGCAGCCTGCGCTTCGAGTACCCGGTCGAACTCCCCAAGGAGGCGACCAGGAATTCCTTTCTGCCCCGCCTCTGGGCCAGCCAAAAGATCGCCCACGAGCTGGACGCCATCCGCCTCTCCGGACGCGCGGCGGACCGCGAGGTCGTGACCTCCATCGTGAAGCTCGCCAAGAAGTACGGCATCGTGACGCCGTACACCTCGTTCCTCGTGACCGAGGAAGGCGC
>MGUL01000190.1:0-2606 GCA_001800005.1 Elusimicrobia bacterium RBG_16_66_12
TCCTCAGAGCACCTTCATCGACCTGGTTGGCGAGGAGCACCTGACGCCGTCACTCAAGGAGGCGGTCAAGGGGTGGGTGTGGGACAAGTGGAGCTTCAATACGCTGCACATCGCCGCCGACGAGCCGCCGAAATACGCCGCCGACGATCCGTGGGTGAACGACGCCTTTGCCACGGTTGTCGGCATTGAGAGCGTCGATCACCTGTTGGCTCACTGGGACCAGGTGGTGGCGGGGACGATCGACCTGAACAACTTCGGCGGCCACTCCACCTGCGAGAGTCTGTTCGATCCCACCTTGAGCGACCGGCCGGGCAAGTACGTCTCCATGTTTCAGATTCATGCGCCGTACGGGCTGGAGGGCGGCTGGGTGAATCGGCGCGAGGAGATCAAGCAGGCGATGCTGGCCAAGTGGCGGAAGGCGGCGCCGAATCTGGGGCCGGACACGATCATCAGCACCAGCATGGAGGATCCCGAGGAGATCGAGATCCGGTTCCCGCACATGCGTCGCGGCTCGATCAAGCATGGGGACTATCGGCCGCTGCAGATGGGCTGCTATCGACCGAACCAGGAGTGCTCCGGCACCAAGACCCCGATCGAGGGGCTCTATGTGTGCGGGGTGTCGACCTATCCGGGCGGGCTGGTGCTCGGCGGGCCCGGGTACATCGGGGCCAACCAGGTCGCCGAGGATCTCGGGGTCAAGAAGTGGTGGAAACCCACACGCGAGATGGAGCGCTACATCAAGACGTATCTGGATTGAACGGCGCCGCGGCCGCGGCAGAGTCACGATCGCCATCCTGAAGCGCGAAAGGCTCATCCGGAAACGCCGCCTCCCGTGCGAATCCATGCCGCGCCCTCCCGCTGCGCTCTTCTGACAGGGGGACTGAGGTTCTCGTTTTCGTCGTCGTTGGCGTCGGCGACTGCATTGCGTCCCTGCGTGCCGGACACGGCTCCCTCTCTCAGCAAGAAATGCGGGGAGAAGGGATTTTCGCTGCGGCGAGCCTGTAGCCAGAAAAATCGACAGTCCTTTGCGGGGGAATGACGACCGAGGGGCCGGGCGGCACGGGCCGTTAAACCGGTTTGTGCAAAGCGGGAATTCGAATCCGAGATTGCACGCAGACGTCCGGGGCGGTAGTGTGGTGCCGTGCCAACCCCCTATCGCCACAGGACCCTCGCATCCGTTTTGCGCCGGGGGGCAAGAACGTTCCCCGCGGTCATCGTCACCGGGCCGCGCCAGTCGGGCAAGACCACGCTCGTTCAAAAGCTCTTCGGGGACTCCCACGCGTACTGCTCGCTCGACGACCCGGCGGTTCGCCTGCAGGCGCAGGCGGATCCCGCCCTGCTGTTGCAGCGCTTTGCGCCCCCGGTGATTCTCGACGAGATTCAGTACGCACCGGACCTCCTGCATTACGTCAAGCTCGACATCGACCGCCGGCGGGCAGAGAAAGGCCGGTTCGTGATCACCGGTTCCCAGGTCTTCCCCCTCATGCAGGGGGTTGCGGAGTCGCTCGCCGGGCGTGCCGCCGTCACCTCGCTGCTGTCCCTGTCCGTTCGCGAGGCGTTTGGCGCTCCCGAAGCCGCGCACGGCTGGCGGGAGGCGCTGGAGGGGGCGGCCGGGCCCATCTCCGCGCCCGCTCCTGAGGTGACCCTGGGGGCCGTGCTCCGCGGCGGCTACCCGGAGCCGGCTCTGGACCCGGAGGTCGATCTGTCGCTGTGGCACGCCTCCTATGTGCAGACCTACCTGGAGCGCGACGTGCGGACGCTGCGCGGTGTCGCCGACCTGAGCGACTTCCAGCGGTTTCTCTTTGCCCTCGCGGCGCGGACGGCGCAGCTCGTGAGCTTCGAGGACCTGGCGCGCGATCTCGGTATCAGCGGCAAGACGGTCAAGGCATGGATCTCCGTGCTCGAGGCGAGCGGACAGGTGGCGACGCTGCGCCCGTACCACGTGAGCCGCGGCAAACGGCTGGTGAAACGCCCGAAAGTCTACTTCCTCGACACGGGGACTCTTGCCTACCTCCTCGCCGTGCGGGACATCGACCAGCTCCGCGCCGGGCTGGCGGCCGGGCCGATCTTCGAGGCCGCCGTGCTCGGGCAGCTTCAGCGCATGTTTCTGCACCGAGGCGAGCCTTCACGGCTCTATTTCTGGCGAACGGCGGCCGGTCACGAGATCGATTTCGTGGTCGAGAACGGGCAGCAACTGATCCCGATCGAAGCAAAGCTCACCGCCAGCCCCTCGCCGCGCGACGCTGCTCCGATCGAAGCCTTCCAGAAGCTCTTCGGAAAACGGGCCGGCAGAGGCCTGGTGGTGTGCCTGGTTTCCGAGCGGGTCCCGCTGAGCCGAACCGTAGACGCCGTCCCCATAGGGGTGTTTTGAACATCGGCGCGCGCCCGAGCCAACCCGTCCGACAACCAGGGCGTGCGGTTTTTGATCGAGGATGTTAGGGCAAGAACGGCATGAGAAGCGAGCCCGGATGAACGCTGACGCACGGGAGGGGAGAGAATGGACGTGAAGACCTTGAGAGATATCCCGCCTTGGGAGTGGCCAGAAGGTACCGCCAAGAGCCTCCTGGAGATCCTTCGCAATGACCAGGCCGGAGAATCGGACCGCG
>MGUL01000190.1:2628-2733 GCA_001800005.1 Elusimicrobia bacterium RBG_16_66_12
CGATCGACGACGAGCTGGCTGACGCATTGCTGTCGATCTTGCACAGCGGCGATGAATCAGAGGAGCTGCGCGACGAGGCGGCGCTCTCTCTGGGACCGGTCCTCG
>MGUL01000190.1:2788-3348 GCA_001800005.1 Elusimicrobia bacterium RBG_16_66_12
AACGCACATTCCACAGGATCGGAGAGTCGCTGCGCAAGCTGTACGCGGATGCCGCCGTTCCAAAGGAGGTGCGGCGGCGAATCCTGGAGTCATCCGTGCGCGCCCCGCAGGACTGGCACCCGGAGGCGGTTCGTGCCGCGTACGCCAGCGACGACGAGGCGTGGAGACTGACCGCCGTTTCCTGCATGCGTTTCGTGCGCGGATTCGACGAGCAGATTCTCGAAGCGTTGGACAGCGACAACCCGGACATTCAGTTCGAGGCCGTCTGTGCGGCGGGCAATTGGGAAGTGGGCGCCGCCTGGCCGCACATCAGCGCGCTCGTTACTTCGGAGGAAACCGACAAGCCCCTGCTGCTGGCCGTGATCGAGGCCGTGGCCTGTATCCGCCCGCAGGAAGCGGCCGAGATCCTCGCTGACCTTGCCGATTCCGACGACGAGGACATCGCCGAGGCGGTATACGAGGCCATGACCCTGGCCGAGGGGCTTTCCGGCTTGGACGACGAGGACGACGAGTTCCGCGACTGAGAGCAGACCGCCGTCGAGGTCAATCGAATGGCCAGG
>MGUL01000190.1:3431-4762 GCA_001800005.1 Elusimicrobia bacterium RBG_16_66_12
GCCACGCCGAGCACCAAGATGGATCAGGGGCTTCGCGTCGGATTTGGGGCACCATCATGTTTGTGGTTCGCTACGGTCATTTGATGTAGAGGACGAATGGAGCGACGAGGAACGCATCGAGGTTCAGCATGCCAGCAGACGCTGCACGCGGGCCCTTGCCGAACGCGGCACGGGAACAGACGACGCCTAGACTGCCATACGTCTGGGACTACGATATCGACGAGTCCCAATTCCGGGCGTTGCTGGCGGGCGAGTTGAGGTTGGGACGGCTCGACCAGCGCTGGGCGGCGGTACGCCTGTTGGAGTACGCTCCGTACCGCGAGATCATCCGCCTCCTGGGCTTCCGCCGGTTGGTGGCGGGCTGGCCCCTGTGGCGGCGGTACGTCCGCTCGCCCGGCCGGCAGCGCGGGCTCGACTTCCTGGTCGAGTGGCTGCCGGCGCATCACCCGGAGTTGCTCTAGCCGCGCGGCGGGAATGGACAAGCGCTTCTACTTCGACGTGCTCTATCCGTTCCAGGACCGTGTCCTCAGCGTCTTGAGCGGAGTCGAGACGGGCTTCTATCTGACCGGCGGAACAGCAGCCTCGCGAGCGTATCTCCATCATCGATTCTCGGACGACCTGGACCTGTTCGTGAACGACGACGGTCGATTCGGCCTGTGGGCCCAGCGCCTCATCGATGCCCTCTCACGCTCGACTCGATGGCAGCTCAGCGTGCTGCAGCGCGAGGAGCGGTTTCTTCGTCTGAGCGCCACCGCGCCGGACGTCTCGTTGAAGATCGAATTCGTCAACGACGTGCCCGCCCATCTCGGCGATGTCCGGCAAGACCCCGTCTTGGGTCGCGTCGACGGCCCCGAGAACATACTGGCAAACAAGCTCTCGGCGCTGGTGGACCGTGAAGAACCGAAGGACCTGGCGGACGTGTGGGGATTCTGCTGCCGTGTGAGTCTGCCGCTCGCACCGGCGCTCGAAGGCGCTCAGAGCAAGGCGGCTGGGCTCTTCCCTGCGGATGTGGCGCGGATTCTCCTCAACGCATCGCGTGCCGACTGGAAGCTGGTGCGCTGGATCGAGGCGCCGCCCGTGGAGCAGTTCCTGGCGGATCTGCGTGCGTTGGGTGAATCGCTGCTGCTCGCGCCGTCGGCATAGCTGGAGTGCTCTGTCGAGGGGGGGCCGAGCGAGCACCCCGCCCGCAGCCCCGATATGGCGCGAAGAGACCGACGGAAGGGGGCGTTTGTTGGGTCGGACCAGCGGAACCGGCTGAAATCAGTCGGTGACCCCAGGCCTCGCCCTCATTTACGGACGGCTGGTCCTCGCGCTGCGCCGAAGTGTTCCGA
>MGUL01000191.1:0-1436 GCA_001800005.1 Elusimicrobia bacterium RBG_16_66_12
GGTGTCGCGCCAGCGCGGTGCTTATCTCCGCGCGTTCGGCCCGATCGCGCGCGGCCGCGACGCCCCCTTCGTCGGTCCGCGCCAACGCATTCGCCGACGCCACCACAGCCTCCGGCAGGTCCGAGAGCGCGATGGTCCGGTCGTGCGCGATGGCCACCGCGCGCTGGACGATATGCTCGAGCTCGCGCACGTTTCCCGGATAGTCGTACGAGAGCAGCGCGCGCCAGGCTCCCGCGGTCACTTCGCAGGGCGCCGAGACGCTGTAGGTCCTCAGGAAATGCTCGACCAACACATCGATGTCCCCGGGGCGTTCCCGAAGCGGCGGCAGATGCAGATGATGCACGTTCAGGCGGTGGAACAACTCCTTCCGGAACCGTTGTTCGGACACGGCCGTCTGCAGGTCCGCGTTCGTGATCGCCACGAACCGGACGTCGACCCGGCGCACGTCGTAGCCACCGACGCGGCGGACGTCCCCCGAATCCAGCACCGGCGCGATCTTCGACTGCAGATCGAGCGGCAGCAGCCCAATCTCGTCGAGCAGCAGCGTGCCGCCGTCGGCGTACTCGATGAGCCCGCGCCGCGGTGCAGCGGCCCCGTAAAACGCCCCCTCGACGAAACCGAACAGCTCGTGTTCGAGTTGCGTCTCGCTCACCGGCGCGCAGCTGAAGGTCACGAACGGCCCATTCGAGCGCGAGCTGCCGGCGTGAATCGCCCGCGCCACGAGCTGTTTGCCCGTCCCGGTCTCACCGGTGATCAGTACGGTACCGGGCGCCAAGGCCACGCGCTCGACTCGCTCGCGGAGCTGGGTCATCGGCTCGCTGTCGCCGAGGAGCGCGCGCAGAGGATCCGCGGCGTCGAGCCGGCGCTCCAGCACCCAGACCTGTCTCGAGAGGCGGCGGCGCTCCACGGCTGACGAGACACGCATCAGCAGTTCGTCTTCGAAGATCGGCTTCTGGACGAAGTCGGCCGCACCCAGCTTCATCGCGTCGACGGCCAGGTCGACGCTGGCAAACCCCGTCATCATGATGAGCGAGGTGTCGAGCCGGCGTTCGCGCAGCTGGCGCAGCACGTCGAGCCCCGACATGCCGGGCAGGCGCACGTCGGAGATCACGACGTCGAAGATGCCTCCCAGGGCCAGCTCTAGACCGCGCTCGCCGGATTCCGCGGTCTCCACCGCGTAGCCTTCGCGCTCGAGCATCGTCGAAAGCGTGCTCAAGGTCGAGGGATCATCGTCGATGATCAGGACTCGAGCCATCACCACCCTCACGGCCGCGTCGGCCAGGCTAAGCTCCGCCGACGAGCCGCCGATACGCCGAATATGACCCGTTTTGGGCCTTGCCTGGCCGCGACCCGCCCGCTCGCGCTCGTCTGCGCCTGCGGCGCCGCAGCGGCCACACTCGCTTGCGCTCCGTCTCGCCCAACGGGCCCAATGCCGC
>MGUL01000191.1:1467-2505 GCA_001800005.1 Elusimicrobia bacterium RBG_16_66_12
CGTGCGGGTTGGCCATATCCAAGGCCGGCCCGGGGCGATTCAGCAGGTCCCCATCGAAGAGTACGTGCTCGCCACCATCCTCACAGAGTTGGCACCGGCCAGAGCACCGGACCCGGCGGCGCTCGTGCGCCAGTACGAAGCGCAAGCTATTGTCGCCCGAACCTACGCAGCCGCCAACCCCGGACGGCACGCCGCCGACGGGTTCGACCTGTGTGCCACGACCCACTGCCAGCTGGTTGACCCCCGGCGTCCGGCCACCTCCTCATGGAGGGCTCAGGGCGAGCAGGCGATCGCGCGCACCCTCGGCGTCATCCTCCTGCACGATGGCCGACCTGCCTTGACGGTCTTTCACGCCGACTGCGGCGGTCACACCAGCTCCGCGACGGACGTCTGGGGTGGGACGCCGAGACCCTACCTGCGCGGGCGCACCGATGATCTGCCGGCAGGCACCGAGCACCAGACGTGGCGCTTCGAGGTCGGAGCGGGCGCCCTCTTGGCCGCCCTCAATCAAGATGCCCGCACCTCGGTGGGCGCCAATCTGGTGGCAGTGGACATCCTGAGCCGTGATGCTGGGGGTCGCATCCTGACGCTTCGACTCCGCGGCACGCGCACCGTCACCGTGTCCGCCGACGAGTTCCGAACGATTGTGACGCGACGCTTCGGTGCCCGGTCGATCCGGAGCACCCGCTTCGACCTGCAGCGCCGTCAGGCGAGCTACCTCTTCGAGGGGCGGGGCTTCGGCCACGGCGTGGGGCTCTGCCAGACGGGCGCCAGCGCACGCACGGCCAACGGCATGTCGACGCTTGCGGTCCTCGCGTTCTACTACCCCGGCACGCGCCCGGCGGCCGCACGGCCGGCCAGGACCCCTCCGCCAGGCCGCCCAGCGGCGGCCTTCTGAACCCCGTATAATCAAGAGGAAGCGGACCTCGGCCACGTGGCGGTAAACGCCCCCTCCCCCCGGGGTCGTATGAGGCATCAGAGTGGCGCAAGCAGCCCCCGTGTCGGCGTCTGGCCGTGAAGCGGACGTCCGTACCACGT
>MGUL01000191.1:2602-3011 GCA_001800005.1 Elusimicrobia bacterium RBG_16_66_12
CGGCTGCACTACATGCGGGACGCGGCCGAGGCTGATGAGGCGGTGCAGGACGCGTTGCTCCGGGCGTTCAGGCATTTCGACAGTTTTCGGGACGATCTGCCGTTCGAGGTGTGGTTCACGCGCATCCTGATCAACGGCTGTCTCGATCGGATCAAGTCGCGCCGGCGCCGGGAGCGATGGTTCCCGCCGCGGGCGGGCTCGTTCGACGCCCCGGATCCGGTGGAGCTCGTAGCCGGGACGGGTCGAACTCCCGAGGAGGCATTGCTCGGGCGCGAACGGCGATCGCAGATCGCCGCCGCGCTCAGCCAGCTTCCGGAGCGGCAGCGGCTGGTGTTCCTGCTGAGCCAGGTCGAAGGCTGTTCGTCGCGCGAGGTCGGAGCCATCACCGGACTCACCGAGTCGACGGTGC
>MGUL01000191.1:3019-4975 GCA_001800005.1 Elusimicrobia bacterium RBG_16_66_12
TCAGGAAGCTTCGCCGGCTCCTTGGCGATGTCGCCAGCCGGCAGGATTGACCTATGACGTGGCAGGTTTTCGGCTGTCGGGTAGGCAAACAGCACCTCAGCGACGAGCACTTGCTCGCCGCATGGCAGGAGGGCGACGTCGATGTGCACCTCCGCGAGTGCGCGTCATGTCAGGCCCGGAGCCTGGAGCTTCGCGCGTTTCTCGACGCCGTCCGAACCGACGCCGTCGCGGAGGCCGACGGTGTGTTCACGAGCGAGCGCCTGGCGGCTCAGCACGCGCACGTGATGCGCCGGCTCGACCGGAGAGTGCACCCGGGTCGCATCCTCAGCTTCCCGGCCCTGCCTCAGCGCACGCCGGTTCTGCACCTGGTGGCCCGCCGGTGGGTCGCACTCGCCGCTGCAGCGGGGCTCATCATTGGCCTGGTCGCTGGTGTTGCGGTCGATCGGCGTCAGTCGTTCCTCCAGACAAGCGACGCCAGATCCACCGCCAGGCCGTCGTCGAGCACCGAGCCCGTCTCATTCAACGACGAAGCGTTTCTCAGCGACCTTGAGACGGCTGCTGCTGCGCCGCGCGTGGAGGAACTCCAGGCGCTCGACGCCCTGACACCGCACGTGCGTGAGGTGTCGACGACTTTGATCCGCTGACCGACACCTCCGTGCAGCCGCTCATCTTCCGAAAGGGCCTCGACCTGAAGGCGGCCGTCGCCGACGAACTGGCGCGCGCCTACCACAGCACCATCGTGGACCGCGTGAAGGAGTCCGACTATCGCCTCGAGTCCGGCCGCCTCACCCTGCTCCTGGCGCGGGAGTTCGGCTTCTGCTATGGCGTCGACCGGGCCGTGGACTACGCGTATCAGGCGCGACGCCGCTTTCCCGACCGGCACGTATTCCTGACCGGCGAGATCATCCACAACCCACACGTCAATGAGAGGCTCCGCCGGGCAGGGATTCGGTTTCTCAGCGACCCGGGCGAACGCACCGACACGCTCGGGCCCGACGACGTGGTGATTCTCCCCGCGTTCGGAGTGACCGTCGCCGACATGCTCCTCTTCCAGCGACTGGGCTGCACCCTCGTTGACACGACATGCGGCTCGGTGCTGAACGTGTGGAAGAACGTCGCCCGCTTCGCGCAGGACGGCTTCACGTCGGTGATTCATGGGAAGGTCCGCCACGAAGAGACACGGGCGACCGCGTCGCAGGCGCTCAAGTACCCGGGCGGACACTATCTCGTCGTCCTCGATCAGGCTGAGGCGCGGGTCGTCTGCGAGTACATTCGGGGGCGCGGCGACCGGGAGGCATTCATGACCCTCTTCGCCCACACGATGTCGCCGGGCTTCAACCCCGAGCGCGACCTCGGCCGCATCGGCTGCGCCAACCAGACGACGATGCTGATGTCGGAGTCGCTGGAGATCGAGAAGATGCTCCGGCAGGCGATGACCAATCGGTATGGCGAGACGGCCCTTGCCGACCACTTCCGGGCGTTCGACACGATTTGTTCGGCGACCCAGGAGCGCCAGGACGCCGTCGTGGCGCTGCTCGCCGAGACGCCTCTCGATCTCATGGTCGTGGTCGGCGGCTACAACAGCAGCAATACCTGCAATCTGGCCAGGATCTGTGCCCAGCGAGTGCCGACCTTTCACATCGCGGCCAGCGAGTGCCTGCTGTCGCCCGACGAGATCCGCCATCGCCCCATTGGGTCGCCCTCGACCACCGGCGTGGAGGAGGTGACGACCCGGGGATGGCTGCCCCCCGAGGGCCCCCTCCGGGTCGGTCTGACCGCGGGCGCCTCGACCCCGAACAACCTGGTGGGCGAGGTCATCTCGACCGTGGCGCGCTATGCCGGCGAAGGTATTCCGGAAACCGAGGTCAGGATCCCGGCGTCTGGGTAAACACCCCTGGGCGGGTGAGCGTATGAACGGGTGTGAGGCGACAGGTGAGGCATGCCATGTTGAAACGA
>MGUL01000191.1:5144-7269 GCA_001800005.1 Elusimicrobia bacterium RBG_16_66_12
GCGGGAGCTCAAGAGCGAGCTCGACACCCTCGAGGCCGAACTGAACGCACTCATCCGAGAGAACAAGGCCGACGAGAGCGTGGTCGCCAGCAAGATCGATGCGGTCGAGCGCGTTCGAGGCGAGATGAGCAAGACGCGCATGTTGATGCTGTACCGAATCCACCGGTTTCTCACGGGGGAGCAGCAGGAGCGGCTCAAGGCGATGATCGACCGCGGGCGGGCACGTCGCAAGATCGGCGAGCACGGCAGGTAACCAACTGAACAGTCGGTGCCAGCGACTGGTCTTCCATTTCCCGTCATTGATGGAGGTTCGCGTGAGCAAGTCGTTCTCGTTGACAATCGTGTGCGCCCTGGCGCTGGCCAGCGCCTCCAACGCCTCGGCGCAGGCCACATTCGACCTGGAAGCTGTGAAGCAGGCGGCGCTGGCCCAGGCCCAGGCACAGACCCGGCCCCAGACGCCCGGTGCGACCGGGCCGGTCATCGATCTCCGGCTCGAAGACGCGGTGCAGCGGGCGCTCGACAACAACCTCGACCTCGCAGTCGAGCGGCTGAATCCGCAGACGTACGACTACTCGCTCTCGGCGCTCTATGCGACCTACCGTCCCACCATGACGGCGTCGGGTGGGAACCGCTCCCAGGTGCAGTTCACCAACACGCAGCTCGCGGGCGTCGTCGGCACGCTGAACACCGAAACGGTCAGCTGGACCGCCGGGATGTCGCAGAACGTCCAGTGGGGCGGCGGCAGCTTCACCGGCGGGTTCACCAACAACCGTCAGGACTCGTCGAACTCCTTCGCGACGCGCAACCCGAGCTACAACTCGACGGTCTCGTTCAACTACACACAGCCGCTGCTGCGCAACTTCAAGACCGACAGCACGCGCACGTCGATCCAGACGACCAAGATCAGCCAGGACGTCTCGGAGCTGCAGCTCAAGGCGACCACCGCCGTGACCACGGCCAGCGTGCGCACGGCGTACTACGATCTCATCGCCGCGCGGCGGGCCATCGAGGTGGCGCAGCAGTCGATGGCGCTCGCCTCGAAGCTCGTGGCCGACAACCAGCAGCGCGTCGAGATCGGCACGATGGCGCCGATCGACGTCATCCAGGCGCAGGCCGAGGAGGCGACGCGCCGCCAGACGCTGGTCCAGGCAGAGGCGACCGCCCGGACGGCCGAACTCGCGCTCAAGCGTCTCATCGTCAGCGGCACCGAGGATCCGCTCTGGAGCGCGTCGATCAACCCGGTGGATCGGCCGGTGTTCTCGCCGCAGCCGATTGACGTCGACGGCGTCGTCAGGAACGCGCTGGACAACCGCCTCGATCTGCAGCAGGCGAAACGGCAGCTCGACAGCAACGACCTGTCGATCAAGAACCTGAGCAACCAGACGATGCCAGCCCTCGACCTCTCGGGCGGGTACTCACTGCAGGGGCTGGGCGGCACGCAGTTCATCCGCCAGGGCCTGGGCGGGTCGATTTCCAACATCATCCCGGGCGGGTACCTGCAGGCGTTGAGCAACATCCAAGGCTTCGACGCGCCGACCTGGAACCTGCAGGTCAACCTCAGCTACCCGATCGGCACCAGCTCGGCTGACGCCAGCCTGGCGCGGGCGAAGCTGCAGCTCCGACAGACGCAAGCGCAGATCAAGAAGATCGCGCTGCAGATCGCCACGGAGGTCACGAACACGGCCCTGACGGTTGGCAGCAACGAGCAGCGCGTGCAGACCTCGACGGTCGCGCGTGAGCTCTCGCAGAAGCGGCTCGAGGCCGAACAGAGCAAGTTCGAGGTTGGTCTCTCCACCAACTTCCTCGTCGTCCAGGCGCAGCGCGATCTGTTCGACGCGCAGATTGCCGAGCTGCGGGCGATTCTCGACTACGCCAAGTCGCTCGTCGATCTCGAGCGCGTGCAGGTCACCGGCAGCGGCTCGGTGAGCAGCATCAGCGCCGGTGGCGGCGGCACGGGCGCGACGACCAGCGGCACGACGGGGGGGACGACCGGCGGCACCCGCACCGGCGGCTAGCACGTGAGACACGAATCACCGGTGAGATTCTCGACCATGCGAAAACTCATGCTCGCGTTTGTCGTGGTGGCCGTCGCGGCCGCAGGGTTCTCGGCAGGCGCCTGCCGCGG
>MGUL01000191.1:7320-7730 GCA_001800005.1 Elusimicrobia bacterium RBG_16_66_12
CCGGCAACCCCAGCGGGCAGGCCCGCGACGGGCAGACGGGCGCGGCACAGCCGCGCGGGTCGGGCGGCGGAATGCCCGGTGGCGGGATGATGGGCGGCGTGGGCGGGCCCGGCGGCTTCGGAGGCGGGTTCCGTCCGCCCATGACCGTGGCCACGGCAACGGGGGGACGCGCGACGGTCGCCGAGTACGTCACGGTGGTCGGCAACCTCATCGGCATGGCCACGGTGCAGGTGGTGCCGAAGGTGGGCGGCCGGCTCGAGTCGATCGGCGTCAGGCTGGGTGATCCGGTGCGCCGCGGCCAGCGCATCGCGAAGATCGAGGATTTCGAGATCCAGCAGCAGGTCAAGCAGGCCCAAGCGTCGTTCGAGGTCGGCGCAGACACGATTCGCCAGCGGGAGGCGGATTTGCGG
>MGUL01000191.1:7751-8930 GCA_001800005.1 Elusimicrobia bacterium RBG_16_66_12
CGCAGCCTCTTCAACCGCCAGCTCCAGCCGAGGCAGTCGCTCGACGACGCCGAGGCGCGCGCACAGGCGGCGGCCGCGCAGCTGGATCTGGCGCGGGCGCAGTACTCACAGGCGAAGGCCCGCCTCGACGAGCTGCAGATCACGCTGGAGAACACCGTGGTCGCGTCGCCGGTGACCGGCTTTGTCGGCAAGCGTTTCCTGGATCCGGGCGCGTTCGCGTCGCAGAACTCCCCCGTTGTCTCGGTGGTCGACATCAGCTCCGTGCGCCTCGTCGTCAACCTGGTCGAGAGGGACGTCAAACGGGTGACGGCGGGTGTGCCGGCGGAGGTCGAGGTCGATGCGTACCCCGGCGAGCAGTTCAACGGCCGGGTGAGCCGCGTGGCGCCGGTGTTCGATCCCGCGACGCGCACGGCGGAGATGGAGATCGAGATTCCCAACCCGACCGTTCGCCTCAAGCCGGGCATGTATGCGCGCGTGCGGTTGCGGGTGGCCGAGCGCGCCGACGCGTTGACGGTGCCACTCAATGCGCTGGTGGAGTTCGACGGGCGAAAGGGCGTGTTCGTGCCCGTGGAGGACACCGCGAAGTTCACGCCGGTCGAGACGGGTCTTCAGGACGCGAGTCACGTCGAGATTCTGAAGGGGCTCGAGGAGAAGGCGACGGTCATCTCGACGGGCGCGGCCGGACTGAAGGACGGCGACCGGATCGTGCTCGCCGGGCCGAAGGGCGATCAGGGACCGGCCACACCGGGACGGCGTCCCGGCGGACCGGGTGGTCCGGGGAGCGGGGGGGGCGGCCGGCCGACCGGGACCGGCGGGAATCGTCCACCGCAGTAGCGGGGATCGACACGGTGACACCCGAACAGCGCGCGACTTTCTGAGGGGGAGCGGAAAGCCGATGAGTATTCCACGCACAGCCATCAAGCGTCCGGTGACGATGTTCATGCTGAGCGGCGTCATCGTCCTGCTGGGCGCGATTTCGCTCGCGAAGTTGCCGGTCGATCTGATGCCGGACATCACCAGCCCAACGCTGACGATCCGCGTCGGCTACTCCGGCGTCGGACCGCTGGAGATGGAGCAGTCGGTGACACGGCCGATCGAGCAGTCGGTCGCCGCCGTCGCCGGGCTCGAACAGATCAATTCGAGTTCGTCGGAGGGCTCGGCCAACGTCCGCCTCAACTT
>MGUL01000191.1:8951-9955 GCA_001800005.1 Elusimicrobia bacterium RBG_16_66_12
GCGCAGCCGTCTCGACCGCGTGCGCGGGCGCCTGCCGGAGGACGCCGACGCCCCGGTGATCTTCAAGTTCGACTCGACGGCGACGCCGATCATGAACCTCGGCGTCGAGGGGGATTTCGATCCGGTGGCGCTGCGCGAGCTGGCGCAGAACCAGTTGTCGCCGCGCCTCGAGCGCGTGGCGGGCGTGGCGGCCGTCGACGTGAGCGGCGGGCTGCGGCGGCAGATTCGCGTGGATCTCTCGAAGGAGAAGATCACCGCGCTCGATCTGTCGGTCGACCGCGTCGTGAGCGTGCTGCGCACCGAGAACCAGAACATCCCCATCGGCGAGATCGACCAGGCCGACATGACCTATCTGCTGCGCAGCCAGGGCGAGTTCACGAGCCTTGACGAGATCAAGAACCTGGTGGTGCTCACCAAGGCCGGGGTGCCCGTCTACCTCCGGGACATCGCCAACGTCTACGACGGCACCGAGGACGCGCGCAGCCTGACGCGCATCAACGGCAAGCCGGGCGTGCGCATGAACGTCACCAAGCAGTCGGGCCAGAACACGGTGGCCGTCGCGGCCGCGGTGCGCGAAGAGGTTGCGCGCATCAACCAGGAGGTGCCGGGCGTCCGCCTGACGATCCTGAGCGACAGCGCGGTGTACATCGAGCGTTCGATCGGCACGGTGCGCGACGCGGTCATGATCGGCGCGGTGCTGGTCATCGGGATCATCTTCCTCTTCCTGCGCAACGTGCGCGCGACGCTGATCATCTGCACGTCGATTCCGATCTCGATCGTCGGCACGTTCGCGCTGCTCTACTTCGCCGGGTTCACGCTGAACACCATGACCTTCGGTGGTCTGGCGCTCGGGGTCGGGATGATCGTCGACGCGTCGATCGTGGTGCTCGAGAACACGTTCCGGCACATGGAGGCGGGCAAACCCCGCGAGCAGGCGGCCGCGGAAGGCAGCGACGAGGTCTGGGCGGCGATCCTGGCCTCCACCCTCACACACATCGCGGTGT
>MGUL01000191.1:9987-10329 GCA_001800005.1 Elusimicrobia bacterium RBG_16_66_12
TGTTCAAGCAGCTCGCCGTCGTCGTCATGTTCTCGCTGGCGATGTCCTTGTTTGTGGCCGTCACGCTCGTGCCCGTGCTCTGCGCGAAGCTCCTGAAGCTCCCGCCGCCGGTCGAGCAGCGCAAGGGCCTCATCGGCCGGTTGTTCACGCGGAGCGAACGGACGCTGGAGGCCATGGACAACGGGTATCGCGCGCTCATCCACCGCGCCCTGCTCCACCGGCCGACGGTGCTCATCGGCGGCGCCGCGACGTTCGCGGTCGCGCTGGCGCTGCTGCCGCTCGTCCCGGTCGAGATGCTGCCGCAGACCGACGAGGGCCAGGTGACCGTCACGGCGGAGATGG
>MGUL01000191.1:10351-12687 GCA_001800005.1 Elusimicrobia bacterium RBG_16_66_12
GACGTTCTGCTGGCGATGGAGAAGCGCATCCCCGAGCTCGTGCCCGAGCACACGACCATCGTCGTCTCGGCCGGCGGCGGCGGCATGTTCGGCGGCGGCGGCAGTTTCCGCGGCAATGTCAGCATCAACCTCGTGCCGAAGACCGAGCGCACGCGGTCGAGCGATCAGATTGCGCAGGCGCTGCGCCGGCAGCTCGCCGGCATGCCGGGCGTCGTCGTGATGGCGCGCGCTTCGAGCGCGAACTTCAACATGGGCCGCATGTTCGGCGGCGGTGGCGGCAGCGATAGCCGCCTCGCGCTCGAGATTCGCGGTTACGACCTCGCCGACGCGCGCCGGCTCAGCCAGGACGCGAAGACCTTGATGCAGAACACGCCGGGCATCGCGGACGCCCAGGTGGGCCGAGACGAGGGCCGGCCCGAGCTGGCCGTCCTCGTGGACCGGTCCAAGGCCGCGATGCTCGGCATGAGCGTCACGTCCGTCGCCAACACCCTGCGCACGAACATCGCCGGCACGCAGGCCGCGTTCTACCGCGAGCGCGGGTTCGAGTATCCAATCGTGGTCCGGCTCCGGGAGGAGGATCGCGAGCGCATCGACGATGTCGACTCGCTGCTGCTGTCGACGCCGGGCGGACAGGTCATGCAGGCCAAGAACCTGGTGCGTCTCGAAGGCAACCGCGGTCCCGTGTCGATCGACCGCAAGAACCAGGAACGCCTCACGCGTGTCAACGCCGAGGTCGAAACGGCGCTGAGCGAGGCGGTGAAGGCCATCCGTGCGCGGCTGCCCCAGTTGAACCCGCCGAAGGACTTCTCGGTGGGCTTCGGCGCCGAGGTCGAGGAGCAGGCCCGCGCGTTCGGCCAGCTTCAGCTCGTCCTCATCCTGGCCGTGATCCTGACCTACGCGGTGATGGCTGCTCAATACGAATCGCTGCGCGATCCGTTCGTCATCATGTTCTCGGTGCCGCTGGCCGCCATCGGCGTGGTGGGCATCCTGCTCCTCACGCGCACGACCTTCAGCCTGCAGGCCTACATCGGGGTCATCATGCTCGCGGGCATCGTCGTGAGCAACGCCATCCTGCTCGTCGACTACACCAACACGCTGCGGCACCGCGACGGCCTGCCGCTTCGCGAAGCCGTCGAGCGGGCCGGCCGCACCCGGCTGCGGCCCATCCTGATGACGTCGGCCACGACCACGCTAGGTCTGGTGCCGATGGCGCTCGGCTTCGGCGAAGGCGCCGAGTTGCAGGCGCCGCTGGCCCGCGTGGTCATCGGCGGCCTGCTGACGTCGACCATGGTCACGTTGGTCTTCGTGCCGGCGATGTACACCCTCTTCGAGGAAGGCTGGGGCGGCCTGATGAAGGGAATGCACCACGCATCGCCGCAGTCTAATAGCCGGGACGATTCCTCATCCTGAGACCAATCATGAAGAGATTTCTGGTCCTCGTCGTCATCCTTGCGGCCATCGCCGGCAGCGGCGGCGCGTACTACGCGTACCGTCGCCAGCCCAAGCCGCCCGAAATCACCAAGGCCGCGATTACTCGCGGCAACGTCGTCGACAGCGTCGGCGCCACCGGCACGCTCGAGGCGGTCACAACGGTGCAGGTCGGAACCCAGGTATCGGGGACGGTGTTGGAGCTCGGCGCCGACTTCAACTCCATCGTGCGCAAGGGCCAGGTGATCGCGCGGCTCGACCCGTCGCTGCTCGAGACGCAGATCGAGCAGGCGCGGGCGAACCTGGTCCGCTCCGAGGCCGATGTCGAGCGCTCGAAGGTCTCGCTGGACGACTCCCGGGCCAAGCTCAAGCGCGCTGAGGACCTCGGCAAGCGCAACCTCATCCCGCCGAGCGAACTCGAGACGGCGCAGGTCGCGGTGCGCCAGGCCGAGGCCCAGCTGCGGTCGTCTCAGGCGGCCGTGACACAGTCGCGTGCCAACCTCAACCAGACGCAGGTCAACCTCGACCACACCGTCATCGCCTCCCCCATCGACGGCATCGTGATCTCGCGCAACGTCGACGTGGGGCAGACGGTCGCCGCCAGCCTGAACGCGCCCACCCTGTTCCTGCTCGCGGCCGATCTCACGAAGATGCAGGTGCGGGCGAACATCGACGAGGCCGACGTCGGCCGCATGCGGCCGGGCCAGACGGTGCGTTTCCGCGTGGATGCCTACCCGGCGGAGGACTTCGAGGGCCAAGTGTCGCAGGTGCGGCTGCAGCCGACCGTCGTGCAGAACGTCGTGACCTACACGACGGTCATCAACGTGCCCAACCCGGACCTCCGCCTGAAGCCGGGCATGACGGCGAACGTGACGATCGAGATCGCGCGCAGTGACAACGTCCTGCGC
>MGUL01000191.1:12725-13062 GCA_001800005.1 Elusimicrobia bacterium RBG_16_66_12
GACATGTTCACGACGCTCGGCCTGGAAGTGCCCGCCGAGCTCCAGCGCAGCGCGGGCGCGGGCGCGATTGCACAGGCCGGAGGCCAGACGGCAGCGGGAGGCGCGGGCGGCGGGTCGCCCGACGGACAGCGCAGCGCCTTCGCCCAGCAGACGTCTGGCGGCCAGCGGCAGGCATCGGCCTCTCCATCGGGCCTGGCGGCGAGCAGTCGTCCGACGGGCGCCGGCGAACGCCGCAGCGGCGACCGCGCTGCAGCACAGGCTGGCGCACCTGGCGCCGGAGAACCGACGGGCGGCCCGGGCAGCTCTGGGGGAACGCGTGGCGGCTTTGGCGGAGGCC
>MGUL01000191.1:13137-13321 GCA_001800005.1 Elusimicrobia bacterium RBG_16_66_12
ATGCAGAATATGTCGCCTGAAGAGCGCCAGCAGTTCTTTCAGCGGATGCGTGAGCGCGGATCGGAGAGCGCCGGCGCGGCGCAGCCAGCGAACCGAGTGACCCCGGGCCAGAAACCCCTGGTCATCACGAGTGGCCAGACGATCGACTCGCTGTTCGGGCCATTGCCGCGTCGCGAATCGGCCG
>MGUL01000192.1:0-8614 GCA_001800005.1 Elusimicrobia bacterium RBG_16_66_12
GGAGAAGGGCCTGCGCTTCGCCGTGCGCGAAGGCGGCCACACCGTCGGCGCCGGCGTCGTGGCCGACATTATTAGCTAGAAATCGACACTAGGAATAAGGTACAATCATGGCCGAGACCAACAATCCGCAGCAGCGAATCCGCATCCGCCTCCGCGCTTACGACCACCGCGTCCTCGACGCCAGCGTCGGCAAGATAGTCGAGACGGCCCAGCGTACGGGAGCTGTCGTTTCCGGCCCCATCCTGTTGCCGACGCACATCAAGAAGTACACGGTGCTGCGGTCTCCGCACGTCGACAAGAAGTCGCGTGAGCAGTTCGAGATGCGCGTCCATAAGCGCCTCATCGAGCTGAACAGCACGACTTCTAAGACGGTGGACGAGCTGATGAAGCTCGACCTGCCGGCGGGTGTCGACGTCGAAATCAAGCTCTAGCGGGCTTGGCGGACGGCCTTTCCAGGCTTTCCAGCTGAAGGGCGGTTTTTTGTCATTTTTTTAGGATGGAGATTATGAGCGAGCAGCAGACGACCGAAGTCACGGCTGAGAACGGGACCAAGAAGGCCCCGGCGACGTTCCGCGCCATCCTGGGCGAGAAGATCGGCATGACGCAGGTCTTCCACCCAAAGGACCAGACCTATTGCGACGTGACCGTCGTGAAGGCCGGCCCGTGCCCGATCCTCCGGGTCAAGACCGTCGAGTCCAAGGACGGCTATAACGCGGTCCAGCTGGCCTTGGGCCGCCGCCGGGAGAAGACCTGCTCCAAGTCCCAGCTCGGCCAGTTCAAGAAGGCCGTCGTCGCGCCCGCCCGCTACGTCCGCGAGGTCCGCGTCGATGACACCAAGGGCCTCGAGGTCGGTCAGGTCGTGACCATCGACGGAGCGTTCAAGACCGGCGACTATGTCGACGTTCAGGGCGTCTGCAAGGGCAAAGGCTTCGCCGGCGTGATGAAGCGCCACAATTTCAGGGGCTTGCCGGCCTCCCACGGCGCTTCCGACAAGCAGCGCTCACCGGGTTCGCTCGCCTCGCGGCGCTCCCTCGGCCGCGTGCTCCCCGGCCAGCGCATGGCCGGCCGTCTCGGCGGCGTCACGACCTCCACGATGAAGATCGAGGTGGTCATGGTCGACCCCGAGAACAGCCTGGTCTACCTGATGGGGGCGGTCCCCGGCCCGAAGGGCGGCCTGGTCACCATCTTCGAGACGGCGAAGTCCAAGAAGTTCCGGACCGAGATCGTCCGTTCCACCATCAAGAAGGACAAGATGGGCAACATCATCAAGGCCGCCGCCAAACCCGGCGCCGCCAAGAAGTAGGCAGGGAGTCCGACATGGATGCTAAAGTCCTCGACGTCAACGGCAAGGAAGTCGGCCAGTTCGCTCTGCCCGAGAAC
Source organism: Elusimicrobia bacterium RBG_16_66_12 (assembly GCA_001800005.1). Lineage (GTDB taxonomy): Bacteria > Elusimicrobiota > Elusimicrobia > UBA1565 > UBA9628 > GWA2-66-18. The sequence continues at coordinate 1,381 of MGUL01000192.1, forward strand.
ATCTTCGGGCATAAGCCCTCGCGGCGCTTCCTGCACGAGTTCATCACGATTTACCTCGCTAACCAGCGCGCTTGGACGGCTCACACGAAGAGCCGCTCCGAGGTCTCCGGCGGCGGCCGCAAGCCCTGGAAGCAGAAGCACACCGGCCGCGCGCGCGCGGGCTCGATCCGCTCGGGTCTGTGGCGCGGCGGCGGCATCATCCACGGGCCGCGCCTCGGCATGGGCTCGCGCCTCGCGTACCCGCGCCAGAAGGCACGCTTGGCTCTCGCCCAGGCCCTCTCGGCCCGCGCGCAGGACGGCGGCCTGGTCTGCGTCAAAGAACTTTCCATCAAAGAGGCCAAGACGAAGCTGATGGCCGGTCTCCTTGAGAAGCTCGGCTGCGCGGGGCGCACCTTGCTCGTACTCGACGCCCCGAATGCGGTTCTGACCCGGGCCGCCCGCAACATCCCGACGGTGCTCCTGCGCCTGGCCTCCGACATCAACGCTTACGAGGTCCTGCGGTGCAAGAAGCTCGTGATCACGCAGCCCGCCCTTGAGAAGCTGGGCGCGCGCTGGAACTAGAGAGACGAACATGACCAAAGATCTCCACGCCGTCCTGGTCCGCCCGCTCCTGACCGAGCGAGGCACCCACATCCAGGAGAAGTACAACCAGTACCTCTTCGAGACCTCCCCCGAGGCCACGAAGACGGACATCAAGGCCGCCATCGAGAAGATGTTCAAGGTCTCGGTCGAGAACGTCCGCACGATGATCATCCCGGGAAAGTTCCGCCGCTACGGCAAGGGCGGCGGGATGCGCGCGGATTGGAAGAAAGCCATCGTCAGCGTGGCGAAGGGCCAGAAGATCGATTTCGCCCAGTCGGGTTCCTGAGGTAGACGAATATGCCGATCAAATCCTATAAGCCGTACACGCCGTCGCGCCGCGGGATGACGTCCGCGGACTTCTCGGAGCTGACGACGAAGACCCCCGAGAAGAGCCTGATCAACAAGGCCACCCGCAAGGGCGGCCGCAACAACACCGGCATGATCATGGTCCGCCACCAGGGCGGCGGGCACAAGCGAGCCTTCCGCCTGATCGACTTCAAGCGCGACAAGGCGGGCGTGCCGGCGAAGGTCGCCACGATCGAGTACGATCCCAACCGCACCGCGCGCATCTGCCTCCTCCATTATGCCGACGGCGATAAGCGCTACATCCTCCACCCCGCCGGCCTTAAGGTCGGCGACGTTGTGACCTCCGGTCCCAACGCTGAAATCAAGGTCGGCAACGCCCTGCCGCTGAAGAACATCCCCGAAGGAACCTTCATCCACAACGTCGAGCTCAATCCCGGGAAGGGCGCGCAGATGATGCGCTCCGCCGGATCCCAAGCTCAGCTGATGGCCAAGGACGCGGGCTATGCCCAGCTTAAGATGCCCTCGGGCGAGGTCCGCATGGTCCCCGACACCTGCATGGCGACCCTGGGCCAGGTCGGCAACGCGGAGCACAACACGATCACGCTCGGCAAGGCGGGACGCAACCGCCACCGCGGCATTCGCCCGACGGTCCGCGGGGGCGCGATGAACGCGACCGACCATCCGCTCGGCGGCGGCCGCGGCAAGTCCAAGGGCAACAACCACCCGCGTTCACCCTGGAACCAGCTGTCCAAGGGTTTCAAGACCCGCAACAAGAAGAAGGTCTGGGGCTGGATGATCGTCTCCGACCGGCGCCGTTCGGCGCAGCACGCGGGTTAATCGAGGAAATACATGAGCCGATCCACTAAGAAGGGCCCCTTCGTCGACCCGAAAGTCCTGGCCAAGGTCCAGAAGCTCAACGCGGCCGGCGAGAAGAAGCCGATCAAGACCTGGTCGCGCAAATGCACCATCATCCCGGACTTCGTCGGGCACACGTTCTCGGTGCACAACGGCCGAAAGTTCCTCCCGGTCTACGTGTCCGAGCAGATGGTCGGCCACAAGCTCGGCGAGTTCTCCTTCACCCGCTTCTTCAAGGCGCACGGCGGCACGCACAAGGACGCGGTCGAGAAGACCTGACGAATCCACAGGATAGAGAGCAATAAAATGGAAGCCACAGCTCACGCTCGATTTCAGAGATACGGGACGCGCAAGGTCGCGCAGGTCCTCAAGGAGATCCGCGGCAAATCCGTCATCGAAGCCGAGCGTCTGCTGCCGATGATCCCGCGCATCTGCTCCGTGATGATCACCAAGGCCGTCCGGTCCGCCGCCGCCAACCTGGTCACCCAGGCCGCGAAGGTCGGCCGCCCGGTCGCCCCGGAGAAGGTCTACATCAAGTCCTGCTGGTCCACGATGGGCCCGATGGGCCAGATGAAGCGCATGCTGCCCGCCCCCCAGGGACGGGCCTACACGTTCAAGAGAAAAGTCTGCCACCTGACCGTCGTCGTCAGCGACGAGCGCGGCCACGGACGCAAGGGAGTGAAGGGTTGATCTATGGGGAATAAAACTAATCCGAACGCGCTGCGCCTCGGCTACATCCATGATTGGCAGTCCAAGTGGTTCTCCATCAAGGACGCCCCCGCCCTCATCGGCGAGGATTTTAAGATCCGCAACCTGGTCCGCAACGCCTTCCGCGCGGCCGCGGTCAGCTGGGTCGGCATCGAGCGCGCGGGCTCGTACCTGCGCGTGAACATCCACACGGCCCGCCCCGGCGTGGTCATCGGCAAGAAGGGCGCCGACATCGAGGCGATGCGCAAGGCCGTCGAGGGCATGACGCAGCGCAAGACCTACATCAACGTGATGGAGATCAAAGACCCCGAGCTCGACAGCCGCCTGGTGGCCGAGTCCATCGCGGTCCAGCTCGAGAAGCGCATCGCCCATCGCCGCGCGATGCGCCGCGCGATGGAGCGCACGATCCAGTCGGGAGCCCTCGGCATCAAGGTGATGGTCTCCGGCCGCATCAACGGCGCCGAGATTTCCCGCCGCGAATGGAACCGCGAGGGCCGCGTGCCCCTGCACACCTTCGCCGCGGACGTGGACTACGGCACGGCCGAAGCCATGACCTCCGCCGGCCTCATCGGCGTGAAGGTCTGGATCTTCAAGAAGCAGCATTTCGTGAAATCCTTCAAGGAACTGCAGCAGATGGCCAAGAAGGAGGCCGCGCTCGCCGCCGCCGCGATGGCCATCGAGAGCGGCGAGACCCCGGCCGGCGCCCCGGTCCCCGAATCGGTCGAGGCCGTCGCCGCGAAGGTCGAGGGGGCCAAGTAACATGCTGATGCCCAAGCGCGTCAAGTACCGCAAGCCTCACAGCCACCCCCGCATCAAGGGCCCAGCCAAGCGCGGCGTCTCCCTCTCCTTCGGCGAGTTCGGCCTCAAGGCGCTCGAGCCCAAGTGGGTCACCGCCCGCCAGATCGAGTCGAGCCGCGTGACGATCAGCCGCCACCTAAAGAAGGGCGGCAAGCTTTGGGTCCGAATCTTCCCCGACAAGGCGATCACGAAGCACCCCGCCGAGACCCGCATGGGCAAGGGCAAGGGAGCTCCCGATCATTGGGCCGCGGTGGTGCGGCCCGGTCGCGTCCTTTTCGAGGTCATGGGCCTGACCCGTGAGGAAGCCGTCAAGGCGCTCAAGATGGCCTCTTACAAATTGCCGATCCGCACGAAGTTCATCGCCCGGGAGCACGTCTAAGATGGCTGACAAGAAGAAGACCCCGACTCAAGAAAAAACCTCGATGGGGGCATCCGAGCTCGGCGCCGAGCTGCGGCATGCCCTCGAGAAGCGCGCGAAGCTGGAATTCCAGCACCAGGTCGCGCCCTTGAAAAATCCCCTCGAGCTGCGCTTTCTCCGCCGCGAGATCGCGCGCCTGAAGACCCATATCCGCATGAAGGAGGCCGCGAAGTGACGAAGACCACCGCTGTCATTGAAAATGCCGCGCAAGCGGCGCGCGGCCAGCGCAAGAGCATGGAAGGCGTGGTCGTGTCCGATAAGATGGACAAGACTCGCGTCGTCCGCGTGACCCGCACGGTCCGCCATCCCTTCTATAAGAAGGTCATGACCAAGAGCAGCAAGTTCCACGTCCACGACGAAGGCAACCAGTCGCGCGAGGGAGACCTCATCGAGATCGTGAGCACGCGTCCGCTCTCGAAGCTCAAGCGCTGGCGCATGGTCCGCGTGGTCAAGGCGGCCCCTCGCGCCGTCGAGACGGGAGCGCCCAAATGATCCAGCTTCGAACCATGGTCAACGTCGCCGACAACTCCGGCGCGCGCAAGCTGCAGTGCTTCCATGTGATGGGGGGCAGCTACCGGCGCTACGCCAGCCTCGGAGACATCATCGTCTGCTCCGTCATCGACGCCCTGCCAAACGGCGCGGTCAAGAAGGGCACGGTCGTCAAGGCCGTCGTCGTGCGCGTCAAGCGCAATCTCCGCCGCAATGACGGCTCCTACGTCAGCTTCGACGACAACGCGGCCTGCCTGATCGACGACAAGAACGAGCCGAAGGGGACCCGCGTGTTCGGGCCCGTGGCCCGCGAGCTGCGCGACAAGGAGTTCCTGAAGATCATCTCCCTCGCGCCGGAGGTCGTCTGACATGAAGTTCAAGATCAAGAAGAAGGACAAGGTCATCGTCATCTCCGGCAAAGACAAGGGCAAGACCGGAGAGGTCCTGGAGATCCTCGCGGGCGACGACCACAAGCACACTCGTGTGCTTGTGTCTAAAATCAACCTCGTGACCAAGCATAAGAAGCCGAGCCAGACCGACGCCGGCGGCCTCGTGAAGATGGAGGCCCCGCTGTCGATCTCAAAGGTGATGCTGGTCGACCCCAAGACCAACAAGGGGACGCGCATCAAGTTCAAGACGCTCGCCAACGGCGATAAGACGCGCGTGGCGCTCAAGTCCGGCGAGACGATCGCTTAATAGAACAGGTTCAAGACAATGGCTGAGAAAACAGACGCAGAGAAGGCGAAGGCGGCGAAAGCCGCCGCCGCCGCGAAGAAGGCGGGCCTCGAGAAGCAGGCCTCCAAGACCGCCGGCCCCGCGTACGCGGTGAACGCCGACGGCCTCGAGACCGAGCACGCGGAGCCGCGCCTGATCGCGCAGTACCGCGAGGCCGTCGTGCCCTCCCTGATGGAGAAGCACGGCCTCAAGAACATGCACCAGGTGCCGCGCCTCCAAAAGATCGTCGTCAACATCGGCGTCTCCGAGGCGCGGGACAACGTCCAGATGTTGGACAACGCGCGCGAGGAGTTGGCGATGATCACCGGGCAGCTGCCGCAGGTGCGCCGCGCGACGAAGTCGATCTCCAACTTTAAGCTGCGCGAGGGCATGCCGATCGGCGTGCGCGTGACGCTGCGCGGCCACCGGATGTGGGAGTTCCTCGACCGCCTCATCACGGTCGCGATCCCGCGCATCCGCGATTTCCGCGGCCTGGAGCCCAAGGGCTTCGACGGCTCGGGGAACTTCAACCTCGGCCTCAAAGAACAGCTGATCTTCCCTGAGATCAACACGGAGCGGGTCACCAAGCAGCGCGGGATGAACATCTCCTTCGTCTTGACCCAGGGGAGCGACAAGCTCAGCCTCGATTTCCTCAAGGAACTCGGGATGCCGTTCAAGCAGCCCGCCGCCGCGGCGGCCGCGAGGAACTGACCATGGCGACAACCGCTTGGCGTGCGAAGATGACGAAAACTCCCAAGTTCTCGACGCGGCAGCGCAACCGCTGCCAGATCTGCGGCCGTCCCCGCGCGTTCTACCGCGACTTCGGCCTGTGCCGCATGTGCTTCCGAAAAATGGCGCACGGCGGTCTTCTGCCGGGCGTGAAGAAATCTTCCTGGTAAGGTGTAAGGTAATCATGGACCCCATCTCAGACCTGCTCACTCGCATCCGCAACTCGAACGTCCGCCAGCACGACCGCGTGGACGTCCCGATGTCGAAGATGAAGCTCGAGGTCGTCCGCGTCCTCAAGGACGAGGGCTTCATCGCCAACTATAAGTCCCTTTACAACGGGAACAACAAGCGCGGCACGATCCGCGTCTTCTTGAAGTACTCCCCGACCAAGGAATGCGTCATCCGCGGCATCAAGCGGGTGTCGAAGCCGGGCCTGCGCGTGTATGGGTCCTACAAGGACATCCCGCGCGTGCGCGGCGGTTTCGCGGTCACGATCCTCTCCACCTCGCAGGGCGTCATGACGGACCGCCAGGCGAAGGAGAAGAAGGTCGGCGGGGAGATCCTCTGCCAGGTCTGGTAAATCATCATGAGCCGAATCGGTAAACAGCCAGTCGTCATCCCGAGCGGGGTCTCGGTCAAGTTCGACGGCGGAATCGTCTCCGCCAAGGGGCCGAAGGGGGAGCTCAAGGAGCCCCTCCACCCGTACGTCAAGGCCGAGATCAAGGACGGCAAGGTCATCCTCACGGCCGACATCAGCGCCGCCCGCGACGCCTCCGCCATCTGGGGCATGAGCCGCGCTCGCCTGAACAACCTCCTTCAGGGAGTCGCGGCCGGATACTCGAAGATCCTCGAGATCCACGGTCTCGGCTTCCGCGCCGAGATCGCGGGCCAGAAGCTCACGCTCTCGCTGGGCAAATCCCACCCGGTCATCTTCGAGGTTCCCAAGGGCATCACCGTCTCGGTGGACCCGAAGAAGACCCTGCTGACCGTCACCGGAGTGAGCAAGGACGCGGTCGGCGAGACCGCGGCCAAGATCCGCGAACTGCGCAAGCCCGAGCCCTACAAGGGAACGGGGATCCGCTACCAGGGCGAGTACGTCCGCAAGAAGGCCGGTAAGACGGCGGCGGGTGCTAGCGCCGGAGCGGGAGGCAAGAAATAAGCCATGAAAGACAAATGGACCCGCTATGAGCACCGCAAACTCGCGACCCGCAAGCGTCTGTTCGAGCACCGCGGCGAGCGGCCGCGCCTATCGGTGCACCGCAGCCTGAAGTACATCTACGCGCAGTTGATCGACGACGCCAAGGGCGTGACGCTCGCCACGGCTTCGTCGATGGATAAGAACCTCAAGGCCGGCGCCAAGTCGGCCAAGAGCATCGACGCAGCCAAGAAGGTCGGCGAAGCGATCGCGGCGAAGGCCATCAAGGCCGGAGTCAAGAAGGTGATGTTCGACCGCGGCGCCTACGTCTATCACGGCCGCGTCAAGGCCCTCGCCGACGCGGCGCGCGCCGGCGGACTCGAGTTCTAACGGAGACGATTTCAATGAGCACCGAAACCCCCACGCCGATCCCCCAGCAGCCCGTTCCCCCTCAGCCTCAGCACGGCGCCGACCGCAATGAGCGCGGCGGCGAGCGCCGC
>MGUL01000192.1:8627-11732 GCA_001800005.1 Elusimicrobia bacterium RBG_16_66_12
GCGGGCCGCGCCGCGGACGCAACGATCAGCGCGAGGAGGGCGGCTTCAAGGAGACCGTCGTCGCCATCAACCGCGTCGCGAAGGTCGTCAAGGGCGGCAAGCGCTTCTCTTTCTCCGCGCTCGTCGTCGTCGGAGACAGCGCGGGCTCGGTCGGCTACGGCCTGGGCAAGGCGAAGGAAGTCCAGGCGGCTATCCTGAAGGGCAACTCATCGGCCCGTAAGGCGATCGTCAAGTTCCCGATGGTCGGCGACACGATCCCGCACGAGATCGTCGCCAAGTACCGCTCCGGCGTGGTCTGGATGAAGCCGGCGGCCCCTGGAACGGGCGTCATCGCGGGCGGCGGCGTGCGCGCGGTCCTGGAGGCCGCGGGCATTAAGAATATTTTGACAAAAAGCCTCGGATCGTCGAACCCCTTCAACACCGTCGGGGCGACGTTCGAGGCCCTCAAGATGCTCCGCACGAAGGAAGACATCGCCAAACTGCGCGGCAAGTAATCACGGCACGGGACGAACAAAACCATGACCATTTCACCGATAACGCTCTCGAATCTCACACCGACCCCCGGCTCCCGGCGGCGGCCCATCCGGCTCGGCATGGGCGAAGGCTCCGGCACCGGCCAGACCGCCACGCGCGGCCAGAAAGGCCAGCGCTCCCGCTCCGGCGACGGCAAGCTCGTCGGCTTCGAGGGCGGCCAGACGCCGCTCTTGCGCCGCATCCCGAAGCGCGGATTTACCAACGGCGCCTTCAAGGTCGTCTACCAGACCATCAGCCTTGATTCCCTTGAGCGCGTGTTCAAGAACAAGACCGAGATCGAGATCGAAGACCTCCGCATCCATGGACTGGTCAAGGGCCGCAAGCTCGTGAAGATCCTCGGCGACGGCGACCTCAAGCGCGCGTTGAAGGTCTCGGCCCATGCGTTCTCGCAGAGCGCGAAGGTCAAGATCGAGAAGGCCGGCGGCAAGGCCGAGATCGTCAAGGCGTAAGGCATGAGCGGACTCGCGGATCTCTTCGAAGTTCCGGAATTGCGCAAGCGCATCGGTTTCGCGTTGGGTGCCATCGCCGTCTTCCGGGTCGGCGCCACCATCCCCATCCCCGGGGTCAATGCCGACGCGATCCGCGCGATCTTCAACGCCCAGTCCGGGAGCCTGCTGGGCTTCCTGAACACCTTCTCCGGCGGCGCCCTCGGCCGCTTCTCGATCTTCTCGATGGGAGTGATGCCCTACATCAACGCCTCCATCATCGTCAGCCTCCTTCAGGGCGCGCACGTCTTCCCCGTGCTGGACCGCCTGGCCAAGGAAGGAGAACTGGGGCGCCGCAAGCTCAACAGCTACACGCGCTACCTGACGCTTCTCTTGGCCATGTTCCAATCCTTCGGCCTGACGCTGGCCATCACGAAGATGCCTACCCCGGGCAACATCCCGGTCGTGATGAACCCCGACTGGATGTTCTACTGCGTGACGGTGCTGACGCTGACCGCCGGCACCATCTTCGTGATGTGGCTCGGAGAGCAGATGACCGAGTCGGGCATCGGCAACGGCGTGTCGCTGCTGATCTTCGCGGGCATCGTGGAGAACATCCCCGCGGCGTCGATGAGCCTTTTCGAGCTCGTTCGTCTCGAGGAGATGGGGCTGCTCACGGCGGCGGCCATCGTGGCCGCCCTGGTCGCCGTCATCATCTCCGTGGTCTGGGTGGAGACCGCCCAGCGCAAGATCCCCGTCCAGTACGCGAAGCGCGTCGTGGGCCGCAAGATGTACGGCGGCTCGCAGAGCTATCTGCCCCTGAAGGTGGACCAGAGCGGCGTCATCGCGGTCATCTTCGCGGTCTCGCTGCTGGCCGTCCCGATGACCGCCGCCCAGTTCTTCCCGCAGAGCGGCCTGGGCCAGAAGGTCATGGAGATCATGAACCAAGGCAGCTGGCTTTACGATCTTGTCTATGCCGCTCTCATCATCTTCTTCTGTTATTTCTACAATTCGGTCTCGATCAACCCCGTGGATTTGGCCGAGAACATGAAAAAGTCCGGCGGATTCATCCCCGGCATCCGCCCCGGCGAGCCGACGGCCAAGCACATCGAATGGGTCCTCGAGCGCATCACCCTCGGCGGCGCGCTCTTCGTGGCGTTGATCGCCGTCATGCCCGACGTGCTGAAGCGCAATTTCAGCGTCCCGTTCTTCTTCGGCGGCACTTCGCTTCTGATCTGCGTCGGCGTCGCGCTCGACACGATGGGGCAGGTCGAGGCGCACTTGATCATGCGCCACTACGAGGGCTTCCTGAAGAAGGGCCGCATCCAGGGGCGTTGGTTCAACGTCGGGGGAGGAGCCGCTCAGTGATCGTGATCCTTCTCGGCGCGCCCGGCTCCGGCAAAGGCACCCAGTCCCAGCGCCTAGCGGGCAAATACGGCTTCCAGCATCTAGCCACCGGCGACATCTTCCGCGCGGAGATCGCGCAGAAGACCGCGCTCGGCGTCAAGGCTCAGGATTACGTGAAGGCGGGCAAGCTCGTCCCAGACTCCATCGTCACCGAGATGGTCGCCGCGCGACTCGAGTCCGGCGGCAAGTATCTGCTCGACGGCTTCCCGCGCAACCTGGTCCAGGCCCAGTCCCTGGCCGAGATGCTGAAGGGCAACGGTTCATCCATCGATCTGGTCTGCTTCCTCTCGCTTGCGCCGGCCGAGGCGATCCGCCGGATGTCCTCGCGCCGCATCTGCTCCCAGTGCGCCGAGGTCTACAACGCGCTCAGCCGTCCGCCCAAGAAGGACGGGGTCTGCGACAAGTGCGGCGCCGGCGTGATCCAACGCGAAGACGACACCGAGGCGACCGCGGCCAAGCGCCTGATGGTTTTCAACGATCTGACCGAGCCGCTCGCGGCCTATTATAAGGCCGAGCATGTCTTCCACGAAGTGGACGCGGGCCAGTCCCCGCCCCAGGTGGAGGCGGCCCTCTGCGCCATCATCGATTCCGCGCGGACGGCGAGCTGACATGTTCATGTCCAAGGCCGTGGAAGTGAAGAGCCGCGAGGAGATCGCGACGATGCGCCGTGCCGGCGCGGCCGTGGCCGACATCCTCGCGCTGATCTGCGCCCGGATCGCCCCCGGCATGGCCACCGCCG
>MGUL01000193.1:0-322 GCA_001800005.1 Elusimicrobia bacterium RBG_16_66_12
GCTCAAGAAGCGGGGGGCCAAGCCCGCGTTCCTGAACTATCACGGCTACCCGGCCGTCATCTGCGTTTCCGTCAATCATGAGGTCGTTCACGGGATTCCGAACGCCCAGCGCCTCCTGAAGGACGGAGACATCGTCGGGCTCGATTTCGGCGCCGTTGTCGACGGATGGTTCGGCGATGCCGCGGTGAGCGTGGGCGTCGGCAAAATCGATCCCGAGGCCGAGCGCCTGCTGCGCGTGTCGCGCGAAGCCCTCGAGAGGGGCGTCGCCGCCGTCAAGGCGGGGGCCCGCATCGGCGACATCGGCGCCGCGATCCAGGACCAC
>MGUL01000193.1:355-6151 GCA_001800005.1 Elusimicrobia bacterium RBG_16_66_12
CCACGGCATCGGCCGCTCGCTCCATGAGGACCCGGCCATCCCGAACTACGGCAAGCCCGGGACCGGCGCGCGCCTCAAGGCCGGCATGACCCTGGCCATCGAGCCGATGATCAACGCCGGGGCCAGCGCCGTCGAGACCCTCGCCGACGGTTGGACGGCGGTGACCAAGGACCGCAAGCTTTCGGCGCACTTCGAGCACACGGTGCTCGTGACCGAGACCGGCTTTGAGATCCTCACGCTCCCTTCGGCTGCGTGCCAAGAAACGCCCTCCACCGAGCGGATTTCATGACGAAAGAAGAGAAGATCGAAGTGGAAGGAAGCATCCTCGAGGCGCTCCCGAACGCGATGTTCCGCGTCGAGATCGCCCCGGGCAAGATCGTGCTGGCTCATATCTCGGGGAAGATGCGGATGCACTACATCAAGATCCTCCCCGGCGACCGGGTCCGGATCGAACTGTCCCCGTACGACCTCACGCGGGGACGCATCACCTATCGGGAGTAGCGACATGAAAGTCAGAGCGAGCGTCAAACCCATCTGCCAGAAGTGCAAGATCGTCAAGCGCAACGGCGTCGTCCGAGTCCTCTGCTCGAATCCGAAGCACAAGCAGCGGCAGGGCTGAGTCCGATTTAGCCAGGAACAAAGGAGAATACGAGTATGGCGCGTATGGCGGGAGTCGACCTCCCTAAAAACAAGCGGATCGACGTGGCTTTGACCTATCTCTACGGCGTGGGCAGGAAACGCGCGGCCGAGGTGATGTCCAAGCTGAACGGCGCCGTGATCCCGGAGACCCGGGTCAAGGACCTGACCGAGCAGCAGATCGTGCTGATCAACAATATGCTCACCAAGGAGTACAAGGTGGAGGGCGAACTGCGCCGCGAGGTCCAGGCGCACATGCAGCGCCTGACCGAGATCGGCTCTTACCGCGGGCACCGGCATCGCCGCAGCCTCCCCGCGCGCGGCCAGCGCACTAAGACGAACGCGCGCACTCGCCGCGGTCGCCGCAAGACGGTCGGCGTGGGCAAGGCCGCGTCGCCGACCGGGAAAGCCTAAGCCCCCAATTCCGAGGAGATCGAATCATGGCTGACGAAACCACCCCCGCCGCGTCGAAGGCCGCGCCTTCGCCGGCACCCCGCAAGAAGAACTGGAAATCACTGACCTTCGCCAAGGTCCACATCCAGTGTTCCTTCAACAACACCGTCGTGACGCTGACCGACGACCGAGGCGACGTGCTCGTCTGGGCGACTGCCGGCGGTTCGGGCTTCCGCGGCACGAAGAAGGGAACGCCCTTCGCCGCCGGAGTGACGGCCACCAAGGTCGCCCGCAAGGCCGTCGAGATGGGCGTCAAGCAGGTCGCCGTCTTCATCAAGGGCCCCGGCCCCGGGCGCGAGACCGCGGTGCGCTCTTTGGGCGCGGCCGGACTGCTCGTCGTCAGCCTCAAGGACGTGACGCCGATCCCACACAACGGCTGCCGTCCGCCGAAAGCCAGGAGGGGGTAAGAGATGTCCCGCTATACCGACGCCGTCTGCAAACTGTGCCGCCGCGAACAGCAGAAGCTGTTCCTGAAGGGCGACAAGTGCTACACCAAGTGCATCCTCGAGAAGAGGCCCGGCACTCCCGGAATGGCCAAGCCTCAGCGCGGCAAGCCCTCCGCTTTCGCCATCCGCCTGCGCGAGAAGCAGAAGCTCCGCCGGATGATCCAGATGAACGAGCGCCCCTTCGAGCGCAAGGTCGTGTCGGCGTCCAAGGCCCGCGAGGCCTCGGGCGACCATCTGCTGCGCGCCCTGGAGCTGCGTCTCGACAACGTCGTCAAGCGCATGGGCGTGTCGACCTCGCTGAAGACCGCTCGCCAGCTCGTCAAGCACGGCCACGTCAAGGTCGGGGGCAAGCAGGTCAACATCCCGTCCTATCCGGTCAAGGCCGGCGAGGTGATCTCCCTGAGCCCGAAGCTCAAGGAGAACGTGGGCGTCAAGCTCAGCCTCGAGACGGCCAAGAAGCTCAGCAACCGTCCGAGCTTCCTCGAGTTCGACGAGGCGAACCTCTCGGCCAAGGTGCTCCGCATCCCGGAGCGCAGCGAGATGTCGTTCCAGATCAATGACCAGCTGATCATCGAGTATTATTCGCGCTAACGACGCGCGAATATTCCTTAATAAACGTCCTGATCCGAGTTTGACCAAGACACTGGAGAGAATGAGAACATGGCTTACAAAGAACTGATCCTGCCGCAGAAGCTGTCCGTCGACGAGAAGACGATGTCGGACAGCTACGCCAAGTTCGTCGCCGAGCCCTATGAGCGCGGCTACGGCCACACGGTCGGCAACGCGCTGCGCCGCGTGTTGCTGTCGAGCCTCGAGGGCGCCGCGGTCACCGCGGTCCGCATCGAGAAGGCGACGCACGAGTACCAGGCTCTGCCCGGCGTCAAGGAGGATGTGATGAACATCCTCCTGAACCTCAAGAAGCTCCGCGTGAAGCTCTTCTCCAACGGCCCGGAAACCGTACTCCTCTCGGCCAACAAGGAAGGCGTCGTCACCGCCAAGGACATCCAGGGCAACGCGAACATCGAGGTCGTCAACAAAGATCTCGAGATCGCCCACCTTGAGGCGGGCGGCAAGCTCGAGATGGAGATCGAGATCTCCAAGGGCCGCGGCTACGTCCCGGCCGAGGAGCTTCGCGCGCAGAACCAGTGGGCCGCCGGCTTCCTTCCGGTCGACGTGCTGTTCTCGCCGGTCGTCAAGGTCCACTACGACGTCGAGAACGCGCGCGTGGGCCAGGTGACCGACTACGACCGGCTGATCCTTGAAATATGGACGGACGGCTCGCTGAACCCGGCCGAGGCGCTGATCCAATCCTCAAAGCTGCTGCGCGAATCGCTCAACATCTTCATCCCCGAGGAAGAGCAGCAGGCCGAGGCCGCCGCCGGTTTCGAAGCCGGCGCGGAGTCCGCGTCGTCCGACGCCATCCGCGCCGGACTCGACCCGAAGCTCTGCGAGATACTCAACCAGCCGATCGAGATGATCGAGCTGTCCAGCCGCGCGTCGAACTGCCTGAAGGTCGCCCGCATCCGCACCATCGGAGAGCTCGTCGGCAAGCGCGACGAGGAGCTTCTCGCGGTCAAGAACTTCGGCAGGAAGTCCCTCGACGAGATCAAGGACCGCCTGAAGGACATGGGGCTGTCGCTCGGCATGCAGGTCGGCCAGGCCGTCTGAGCCAAGGGAACTGGAAAGGAGTCTTTTATGGCATCTAAAGCACTCGGTCGCCGGCAGCTCGGTATCACCAGCTCGCATCGCCGCTCGCTCCTGCGCAACATGGCCACGAGCCTGTTCAAGCACGAGAAGATCGAGACGACGATCGCGAAGGCGAAGGAACTCCGGCCGTACGCCGAGAAGCTCATCACGCACGCGAAGAAGGGCGAGCACTTCATGGTGCGCCGCCAGATCCACGACAAGGAAGTCTATGCGAAGCTTTTCGACATCCTCGCTCCGCGCTACGCTCAGCGCCCGGGCGGCTACACCCGGATACTGCGCATCGCGCCGCGCATCGGCGACAACGCCAAGCTCGGCTTGATCATGCTCGTTTCTTAGAACAAAAGGATAAGACATGTTCGACTTCCTCTTCAGCCTGTTCTCGAACGACATGGGCATCGACCTGGGGACCGCAAACACCCTGGTCTATGTCAAGGGTCAGGGAATCGTTCTGAGAGAGCCCTCGGTGGTGGCCATCGACCGCGAGACGCGGCGGGTGCTGGCCATCGGCGCCGAGGCCAAGAGGATGCTCGGGCGCACCCCCGCGTCGATCATCGCGGTGCGTCCTTTGAAGAACGGCGTGATCGCCGACTTCGAAGTCACGCAGGAGATGATCAAGTACTTCATCCGCAAGGTGCACAACCGCCGTTCGCTGCTGCATCCGCGCGTCGTCATCGGCATCCCGTCGGGCATCACCGAGGTCGAGCGCCGCGCCGTGCAGGAGTCGGCCGAGCAGGCCGGAGCCCGGCAGGTGTATCTGATCGAAGAGCCCATGGCCGCCGCGATCGGAGCCGATCTGCCGATCTCGGAGCCGCATGGGAACTTCATCCTCGACATCGGCGGCGGCACGACGGAGGCCGCGATTATCTCGTTGGGCGGCCTGGTCGTCTCGAAGTCCCTCGATATCGCGGGCGACGAGATGGACGAGGCCGTGATGATCCATTTCCGTCGGAAGTACAACCTGCTGATCGGGGAGACCACGGCCGAGGAAGTGAAGATCCAGATCGGCTCGGTCTTCCCGCTCAAGGAAGAGAAGACGATGGAGGTCAAGGGGCGCGATCAAGCCACCGGGCTTCCGAAGACGGTCCTCATCACCTCGGAGGAGGTGCGCCAGGCTCTGATGGAGCCGGTGCAGCTCATCCTCGACGTCATCAAGAACACGCTGGAGGAGACTCCGGCGGAATTGGCTGCGGATTTGGTGGATCGCGGGATCATGCTCGCGGGAGGAGGTTCTCTGCTGCGCGGATTGCCGGACTTGATCCGCCAGGAGACCGAACTCCCGGTGCATCGTGCCGCGGACCCCTTGAGCTGCGTCGCGCTCGGGACGGGGAAGTTCCTCGAGGAGCTGGACAACATCATGGACCGGCGCCCCGATTTCGTCACTTCCTACCGGTACCGTTCGTAAGTCCGCTGCGGGAAGCCCGGCCTGATGGCCGGATGACATGCAACGCGAAACGCGGATCGCGCATTACGTCGTGGGCACGCTCACGGCGCTCTCGCTGGTCCTTCTGTCCCTGCCGCTCTCGTCGCCCGTCAGGTCCTTCAAGGCCTGCGCGAGCTACGTCTTCGACCCTCTCGCCTACGAGGGGGAGAGAGGCTACCGGAAGATGGCCGATGCACCCGTGCGCGTCCGTGAACTCCTGACCGCCGATATCCACAATCGCAGACTCCAGGAGGACCTGCGCGCCACCTCCTGGCTTAAGGTCACGGTCGAATCCCTCTCCCTGGAGAACGAGCGCCTGCGCCGCGCCCTCGGATTGAAGACCCCGCCCGGCAGGCGATCCCTTTGGGCGCACGTGATGGAACGAGACCCCTTGCATTGGTACCGTTCCGTGTCCGTCGACGCCGGCGCGGACAAGGGGGTGTCGCTCAACGACCCCGTCCTGGGCCGCAAGGGCGACGCGGTCGTCACGATCGGCCGCATCGTCGAGGTCCGATCTCACGCCTCCACCGTCCTGCTCCTGACCGACGAGCGCTCCGCCGTGGCGGCCTATCTCTCGTCAGGGACCCTCGAGGGCCTGGCCCAGGGGCAGGACGGTCCGCACCTGCGGATGAACTACCTCAACTCCGAGGCCCGCATCGCCGCCAACGATTCCGTCTACACGTCGCCGACCAGCGCGACCTTCCCGCCCGACGTGCTCATCGGACGCGTCGCCAAGGTCTATCCGCGCGACCCATTCCTGGCCTTCCAATCGGTCGAAGTCGACCCGGCCCTCGACGCGACCTCCCTCCAGGAAGTCCTGATCCTCTGCTCGAAGGACAGCCCCCAGTGAGACCGCTGCGTTCGGCCATCATCTTCCTCGGAGCGATGTTCCTCCAGTGGTGGTGGAACACGCACCTCTCCTATTGGGGCGCGGCTCCGCAGTTCCTGCTGGCGCTGGTCATCCTCCTCGCCGCGCGCCGGGGGCCTGTCGCGGCGATGCTCTTCGGCTTCGCCTGGGGGCTGTACGCCGACGCGCTGCGCGCGGACCTATTCGGAGCCAACGCCCTTCTTTATACGCTGGCCGGCTACGCGGCCGGCACCGCGCGCAAGCAGATCGACCTGCGCGCGGCGGGG
>MGUL01000193.1:6160-8142 GCA_001800005.1 Elusimicrobia bacterium RBG_16_66_12
CGGTCCTGATCCTGTCTTGGGGCTACGTGCTAGTGCTCGGCCTGCTCGGGGCGGTCTTCGAAGGGTCCTTCTTCTGGGTCGGCTGGATCCCGGCCCTGCTCACTCCTTTCCTGAATGCGCTGGCCGCGTTCGCGGCCGCTCTTTGCTGGGACATCCGGGGGGAGCGTTGAACCAGACCTCGGGTCCGCGCGAGCGGCTGGAGCTCCTCTGGTGGGCGATCGCGGCCGCCGGCCTTGTCCTCGGTCTGCGCGTGGTCCAGCTGCAGATCCTCGACGCGGCGGAGTACCGTCTGGCCGCCGAGCGCAACCGCTCTCAGGTCATCTACCAGACCGCCCCGCGCGGCCGCATCTATGACCATGCGGGAGTCCCGTTGGCCACGAGCCAGCCCGCGTTCACCCTCATCTTCCTGCCCGGCAAAGGGCATGCGCGCCAGGGCCTCGAGCCCTTGGCCCGGGAACTGTCCCGGCAGTTGGGGCGCGACGCGGCCGAGCTCCTCGAGACCCTCGAGGTCGCGGTGCGCGATGAGTCCGCCGTCCGCCTCGCCGAGAACCTTCCGACGAAGACGATGTTCCAGCTCTCGGAGCTCAAGACCATCTACCCCGGCGTCGATCTCATCATCGAGGCGCGGCGCTACTATCCATTCGGCCGTTTCGCCAGCCACCTTCTCGGCTACATGGGCAAGATGAGTCCGAAGGAGTGGCGCGAACTCAAGCCGAAGGGCTACCGTGCCGACACCCGCGTCGGCAAGACGGGGCTCGAGAAGACCTTCGAGACGGAACTGGCCGGCCGCGACGGGGGCATCCGCATGGAAGTCGACGCCCAGGGGCGCCTCAAGCGCGTGCTCGAGAGGATTCCCTGGGAGACCGGAAGCAACATCCATCTCACGCTGGACGCGGCCGTGCAGAAGGCGGCCGATGACGCTCTCCGCGCGACCGCGACGGGGCGCGGCGCGGCCGTCGCCGTGGATCCGCGCACCGGAGATATCCTCGCGATCAGCTCCCAGCCCGATTTCGACCCGAACGCGCTCCTGTCCACCGACCCCGAAGAGGTTCAGCGCACCGTCTCGGACCTCCCCGAATTCAACAACGCCATCTCAGGCACTTACCCTCCCGGCTCCACCTTCAAACCCATCGTCGGCCTGGCCGCCCTGAGCAGCGGCCGCGTCAAGCCCGGCGACAGCTTCTGGTGTCCGGGGCATTTCGAGGTCGGCGGCCGGACCTTCCTCTGCTGGGAGCATAAGGGCCACAAGAACGTCTCCTGGTTCCAGGGCCTGATGCAGTCCTGCGACGTCTACTTCTACAACGTGGGCCTGAAGGTGAAAGCCGACGCGATCGAGAGATATGCCCGCGACTTCGGGCTGGGCTCGCTGACGAAGATCCCTCTCAAGAGCGAGAAGGCGGGACATCTCTTCGGCCCCGAGACGCGCCGCGCGATCAAGAAGGGCTGGTATGACGGAGACACGCTGAACCTCGCCATCGGCCAGGGAGAGCTCACGGTCACGCCGCTGCAGATGGCGGTCGTCGCCGCGGCGCTCGCCAACCGCGGCAGCGTCTGGAGGCCGCATTACGTCCAAAAGATCGTCTATGCCGACGGCCGGCCCGACTATGTCCAGAAGTCCGAGCGCATGGGCCTGGTTTCGGCCACGGACGAGGCCTGGGGCCTCGTCCAGGACGCAATGCGCCTCGTCGTCTCGTCGGGAACAGGCGTCAGCGCGAACATCCCGGGCCTCTTCGTCGCGGGCAAGACCGGCACGGCGCAGAACCCGCACGGCGAGGACCACGCTTGGTTCATCTCATACGCGGCCAGGTCCGGCGAACCGGCTTCGATTGCGACCGCCGTTCTCGTCGAGAATGCCGGCCACGGCGGCACCGTCGCCGCGCCCGTCGCCAAGAAGATGATCCTGGCCCGATTCGGCATGCCCGACCCGGATGTCGAGCGGGAGGCGCGGGCGGCCGCCCGCGCCCAACGAGCCGCGCTGCGCG
>MGUL01000193.1:8156-9812 GCA_001800005.1 Elusimicrobia bacterium RBG_16_66_12
CGCCACTGGCGGCGCCGCGATGAGCCCCATGCGCGCGCCTTCGGGCCTGGCCGGCCGCATCGATTGGACCTTCGTCGCCGCGGTGGCCGCCCTGCTGCTCACGGGCACCCTGGCGATGCTCTCGGCCGCGAGCACGACCATCTATTACTCGTCCATCCTCCAGAAGCACTTCATCGCGCTCACCCTGGGGATCATCCTCTTCGCCGTCACCGTCGCCTTCAACTACCAGATCTTTCAGGACCAATCCAAGGTCCTCTACGGCTTCACCCTGCTGCTGATGCTGTCCGTGTTGGTCCTGGGGACCACCTCCCGCGGCCACCGCGCCTGGCTGCGCCTGGGGGGCTTCAGCTTCCAGCCCGCGGAGCTCGCGCGCGTGATGGTCGTTCTCGTGCTGGCCGATTTCCTCGACAAGCGCGCGCGCCGCATCAACGATTTCCCGACCGTGCTGATGGCCCTGGCCGTCGCCGCGCCCGTCATGGCCCTCATCCTCAAACAGCCCGACTACTCCACGGCGCTGACCTTTCTGCCCATGATCACCGGGATGCTCTTCTGCGCCGGCGCCGACGTCCTCCATTTATTCCTGGTCTTCGGCTACGGTGCGATGACCCTCTCGGTCCCCTTGGTCTACACGCTCTTCTCGGTGCGTTATCCGGCCGCCTTGCCGGGCAGCCTGCCGGCCATGGTCCTGGCGACGTCGAAGATGGGCTGGGCGACCCTCGCCCTCATCCTGGGTCTTTTCACGGTGGGCGCGCTGGCCTGGCGTCTGACCACATGGATGCGCGTCCAGGCCAAGCCGCACTTGTTCCTGGCGGTCCCTCTCATCCTCTCCGGAGCGCTTCTCACGGGCATCGCGATCAACCGCCAGCTGAAGGGATATCAGCGCAACCGCTTCGTGGCCTTCGTCGCACCGCGCTCCGACGTGCAGGGCGCGGCCTACAACGTCATCCAATCGAAGGTGGCCCTCGGCTCGGGAGGGGTCTGGGGCAAGGGACTCTTCTCGGGCACCCAGTCCCAGCTCGGTTTCCTGCCCGAGCGCCACACGGACTTCATCTTCGCCAACGTGGGCGAGGAGATGGGGTTCCTCGGCACGGCTCTCATCCTCGGCCTTTACATGATCATACTCTGGCGTATCGTGACGGCGGCGCGCCTGGCGCGCGACCGCTACGGCTACCTTGTCTGCGCGGGGCTGGCTTCGATGCTTGCTTTCGTGATGGCTCTCAATATCGGGATGTGCGTCGGCCTTATGCCGGTGGCCGGCATCCCGCTGCCTTTGATCTCGTATGGCGGATCGAGTCTGGTGATCAATCTATGGTCGCTGGGCATCGTCGCCAACATCTACGCGCGTCGCTACGCGCTGCTTTGACCCCCGGAGGACTCATGTCCGACGAACAAGAATCGATCCCGACGCAGACGCAAAAGGAAGGCGCCCCCGCCGAAGCGTCCGCGCCGGTCGCGACGGCCCGCGTGGTCCCATCCCGCGAAGAGCTCTATCCGCGCGCCGACGGCCCGGTCGAGTCCGACCGCGACGTCCCGCAGCCTGAGGAGGCCGTCGACGCGGGTCCGGTCCCTCTTCCTCCCGCGGCTTCGCTCGCCCAAGACGGCCAACCCGCTCAGCCCGGAGAGGCAAGCGGACGGCGCCGCCGCCGGCGGCGCCGC
>MGUL01000193.1:9822-12982 GCA_001800005.1 Elusimicrobia bacterium RBG_16_66_12
GGCCAGGGTGGAGAACGCGGCCAGGCCGGACAGCCTGGTCAGCCCCAGACTCCAGCGGCCCCGGGCCAGCAGCCTCCGGCCGCCCCGCAGCAGGGGCAGAGGCGGGACGATCGCCGCGGCGAAGGCCGCCGCGACGACTCCCGCCGCGAGCAGGAACGGCGCGATGAGCGCCGCGATCCGAACCGTGGCGAACGAGGGCGGGGGCATGGCCGCCGCGACGAGCGCCGCGAGGACTCCGGCCGCGGCCAGGAGCGCACGAACGAGGTGCGCGGCTATCGCCGGCCGGTCAAGCGAGAGGTCCTCGCCAACACCTCCTTCGAGGAGACGCGCATCGCCATCCTCGAGGACGGCCGCATCGCCGAGCTCCACTGGGAGCGCAAGAGTTCGCAGAACATCGTGGGCAACATCTACAAGGGCACGGTCGAGAACGTGCTCCCCGGGATCTCCTCGGCCTTCGTCAACATCGGCTTCGAGAAGAACGCGTATCTCTACATCTCCGACGTGCTCGGCGAGAAGAACGCGGCCATCGATGCGACGCTGAAGAAGGGCCAGCAGATCATGGTCCAGGTCGCCAAGGAGGCCATCAGCACCAAGGGCCCTAAGGTCACGATGGACGTGACCCTTCCGGGACGCTACCTGGTCTTCACTCCCTACCAGAGCTACGTCGGCGTTTCCAAGCACATCTCCGAGCCCGAGGAACGCCAACGCCTGGAGAAGATCGTCGACCGAATGGTTTCCGAGCATCTGGGCGGCAAGGGCCTCGTCGTGCGCACCGAGGCCGAGGGCGCTTCCGAAGATGAGCTGGAGCGCGAGGTGAAGTACCTTCTCGACATGTGGCAGAAGATCACCAAGAAGTTCGACGAGACCCCGCCGCCGACGCTTCTCCACCAGGACCTGAGCCTGGCCCTGCAGATCGCGCGCGACATCATGTCCGAGCAGGTCTACGTGTATATGGTCGACAACAAGGAGACCTACGGCGAGGTGGTCGCCTTCGTGGAGGGCTTCGCGCCGGAGCTCAAGGACCGCGTCCGCCTCTACGAGTCGAAGACCCCCATGTTCAAGGCCTTCAACATCGAGGCTGAGATCGCCGGCATCCGCGAGACCAAGGTCGCGCTGCCCAACGGCGGCTCCATCGTCATCCAGGAGGCCGAGTCCCTCTGCGCGATCGACGTGAACACGGGGCGCTTCACGGGCTCGAAGTCCCAGGAGGAGACGGTCACCCAGACGAACATCGAGGCGGCCCAGCAGGTCGCCCAGGAGATCCGTCTGCGCAACATCGGCGGGATCATCGTCGTCGACTTCATCGACATGCGCAAAGCCTCCAACCGTCAGAAGGTGATGGAAGCCTTCGCCGACGCGTGCAAGGCCGACCGCGCGAAGATCCGCATCCTGCCCATCACGCGCCTGGGCTTGATCGAGCTGACGCGGGAGCGCAAGCGCATGTCGACGGCGGCCCTGCTCAGCGCCGAGTGCCCCGAGTGCCGCGGCTCGGGCCGCGTCCTCTCCAGCGAGACCCTGCGCATTAAGATCCAGCGCGAGATCTTCGAGCTGACCGGGGGACGTCCCGGCGGCTCGATCCGCGTGCTGCTGCACCCCGACGTGGCCGAGGCCTTCCGCTTCCAGCACGCGGTCATCGAGAAGAACGTCCAGCGCTCGGTGAAGATCCAGTCGGACCCGCAGCTGATGTGGGAGGACTACAAGATCATCCTGGAATGAGCGTCCTCTCCTTCCTGACGGCGGCGTGTCTCGTCCTCCCGGTGGCGCCCGCGCGCGCGGCCGAGGAGGTCGCCGTCGTGGTCTCCGGCAAGCCGTCCGACCCCGTGACATCCTTCAAGATCGGCTCCGAGCTGTATCTCGACGCCAAGCGCGTGGGAGGCGTCTACGGAGGCCAAGTCTACTGGTATCCGGTTTCCGGGCGCGTGCAGTTGACCCTGCGCGGCCGGACCCTGCAGTTCGTGGTGGACTCGGACAAGGCCGCCGCGGGAGACCAGACCTTCACCTTGCCCGCGCCGGTCCGCGTGCGCGTCAGCCGGGCCTTCCTGCCGATCTCCTTCCTGAAGTCCGAGGCGTTCGGGCGTTGGAGCGGCTTCGACGCGCGCTACGACGAGGGCACGCGCACCCTGGAGGTCGAGCGCCGCACCACCGTGGGGCCCGTGCGGGCCTTCTCCTATAATGGGCGCACGCGCCTGGCACTGTCCCTGGCCCCCGGAGCGTCCTACCAGGCCGTCGCGCGGGGCGTGGGAGCGCTGGAGGTGTCGCTGCCCTACGGCGTCGTCGAAGGCGACGAGCGGGTGGACATCGACGACGGCATCGTGCTCTCCTATGCGGTCAAGCAGGAGGTCGCCCAGGCGCGCGTGAGCATCCGCTTCGCCGACAAGGGCCTGAGCTGGCGCGCCTCGGAGCTCTCCGACCCGCGCCGCCTGGTCGTGGACGTCTATGGGCCAGGCATCGAGCCTCCCGGCGAAACGCCCGCTCCTCGTCCGTCCGAGACCAAGCCTGCCGCCGCGGTCGAGAAGCCGCGCCGACGCATTGTCGTCATCGATCCCGGACACGGCGGAAAGGACCCCGGGGCCACGGGGACGCGCGGGACCAAGGAGAAGGACGTCAATCTCGCCGCGGCGCTCGAGCTGGCCCGGGTCCTGCGCGAGCGCGGGGACATGGAGGTCGTGCTGACCCGCGAAGACGACGTCTTCGTCCCGCTCTCCGACCGCTCCGCGAAGGCCAACGATCTGGAGGCCGACCTCTTCGTCTCCCTGCACTGCAACGCCACCCGCAACCGTCGCGAGAACGGCTTCGAGGTCTACTCGGTGTCGGAGACGGCCTCCGATCCCGCCGCCGAGGCGCTGGCCGCGGCCGAGAACGCGGCCTTGGAGCTGGAAGGCAAGAATCCGGAGGACGAGGTCGCCAAGCAGGTCCTGCTGGCGATGACGAAGACCGAGATGATCAACGAGTCTCCCCAACTCGCGGTGCTCGCCGAGCGCGGGATCGCCAAGCGCGCGGACGTCGACGACAGAGGCGCCAAGCAGGCCGGCTTCTACGTGCTGCGCGGCACTCACGCGCCCGCCATCCTCGTCGAGATGGCCTACTTGAGCCACTCCAAGGATGAGGCGAAGCTCGCTTCGCGCCGCTTCCGGCGCAAGATCGCGGAGGGCGTGGCGGC
>MGUL01000193.1:12997-13315 GCA_001800005.1 Elusimicrobia bacterium RBG_16_66_12
CTACGCGCGCAAGAAAGGATGGCTCGAATGAGGAAGACGGCTCCCATAGGCGTCTTCGACTCGGGTCTGGGCGGGCTGACCGTGTTCAAGGCCCTCGCCCGGCGCATGCCCGGGGAATCCCTGGTCTATTTCGGCGACACCGCGCATGTGCCCTACGGCTCCAAGTCGCCGGAGGCGGTGACGCGCTACTCCGTGGCGGTCGCGCGCTTCCTGGCCGCGAAGGGCATCAAGCTCCTGGTCGTGGCCTGCAACACCTCCTCGGCGGTGGCCCTTGCGGCCATCCGCCGGGCCGTGAAGGTCCCGGGCGGGGGCGTCATC
>MGUL01000193.1:13430-14609 GCA_001800005.1 Elusimicrobia bacterium RBG_16_66_12
AGTCCCTGCGCGCGCGCGTGAAGACCGTCTCCCAGGCCTGTCCGCTCTTCGTGCCTCTCGTCGAGGAGGGCTGGTGGCAAGGCCGGGTCACCGAGGAAGTGGCGCGCCGCTACCTGGCGCCCCTGCGCCGCGCGCGGGTGGACACCCTGATCCTGGGCTGCACGCATTACCCGTATCTGAAGCCCATCCTGGCCCGCGTGATGGGCGCGCGGGTGCGCCTGATCGATTCGGCCGAGGAGACGGCCCTTCAGACCGAGTTGTCTCTGGAGAAGGCGGGTCTGCGCGCATCTCCGGGCCGCCGCGTCCGCCGCGACTTCTACGCCTCCGACGCGCCGGAGCGCTTCAGGCGCCTGGCGCGCCGCATGCTTGGCCGCGCCGTCACCAGGGTGAAGCTCCGCGCCTTCGATTTATGAAAGAACTCCTGGCGTGCGTCGGTCTGGCCAAGGTCCGCGTCGACGCGGGTTTTTCCCGCGTCGGGCGGCGCCTGTCGGCGGCGGACTGCGCCGACCGCCTTCTGATGACGCTGGCCGCGCGCGCCGTCTCGTCGGGCAACGCCCTGATGGTCCTCTGCCGCGAGGGGCATGCCAACGAGGCGCTGCCTTTGCTGCGCGCCGTGGCGGAGAGCGCGCTCTCCATGCGCTGGGTCTGCGCCGACGCGGCCGGGCGGGCCGAGACGGCCTGGAAGGAACTGGAGGCCGCGCGCTGGGAGGCCCTCTGGCCCGAGTCACGCGCCCGGGAGCGCGCCCAGTCCTTCGGCGTGCCGGCATGGGCGGCCGACGCCGCGCTCGGCTCGGCGCAGGATTTCGCGCGAGGCAACGCCGCGGGGCTGCCTTGGGGCCATATGTTCGGCGATTCGCAGCTTCCCGGCCGCAAGCCGGAGGACGTCCTTGCCGCGGCGGCCGCGTGGTTGTCGCTGATGTTGGAGGCGTTGGACCGGAGGTGGCCGGGGGAGTTCCCCGGGGCCGCCGAGATGCGCGAGCGCGCGCAGATTTCGAGAGGTCAATGACATGATGAACGAGCAGGACTCAGCCGGACAAGGCGGGCAATCGGGGACTCCCCCTCAAGGCGGCGGCCAAGGAGGCCAGGGCCAGCATGGCCAGCATTCGTCGGGACACGCCGGGGGCGGCCGGCGCCGGCGCCGGCGCCATCGCGGCGGGGGCGGCGGCGGCCAGCATCATG
>MGUL01000193.1:14617-16904 GCA_001800005.1 Elusimicrobia bacterium RBG_16_66_12
AGCGCCAAGGCGGCCAGCATGGCCAGCACGGCGGCAGCAGGCCGCCTCAGTCCAATGGTCCTCGCCCGCCTTCTTCTCCTTCCCAGCCCCAGCGGACCGAGGCGGAACTGCTGTTCGCCTCGAAGACGCCGGTGGACCCTCACGAGTGGATCCAGCTCGAGAAGGGCTCGACCGACCCGTCGATGCGCGCCCTTGACCTGCTGGCCCCCATCGGCAAGGGAACGCGCGGCCTGATCGTGGCTCCCCCGAAGGCCGGCAAGACGACCTTCCTCAAGCAGATCTCGAACGCGGTGCACGCCGTGGACCCGAAGATTCGCCAGTACTGCCTGCTCATCGACGAGCGCCCCGAGGAGGTCACGGATTTCAAGCGCTCCGTGCCCGCCGAGGTCTGGGCGTCCTCGTCGGACCAGTCCTACGACAAGCACAAGCGCCTAGCCGACGACCTGATGCGAGTCGCCGTGGAGAAGGCGGCCGCCGGCGAGGACGTCTTCATCCTGCTCGACTCGCTGACGCGCCTGGCGCGAGTGCACAACCAGTTCGCGACGGGGGCTCGGACGATGTCGGGCGGTCTCGACTCGCGGGCGATGGAGATCCCGCGCCGGTTCTTCGGCGCGGCGCGCAAGCTGGAGGAGGGCGGTTCGATGACGATCCTGGCCACCATCCTCGTCGACACCGGCTCGAAGATGGACGAGATCATCTTCCAGGAGTTCAAGGGAACGGGCAACATGGAGCTGGTGCTCTACCGTCAGGCGGCCGACATGCGCATCTTCCCCGCGCTGAAGGTCCGCGACAGCGGCACGCGCAAGGAGGAGAAGCTCTTCACGCCGGAGTACCTGGAGGGCGTCTACAAACTGCGCCGCGCTCTGGCTCCATTGGGCGACCTGGAGTCGATCAAGGCCTTGACGGAGCTGATGCGCACCTACAAGAACAACACGGCGCTGCTGGCGTCGCTCAAATAAGACGATGAAGAAGACACCCATCATCACGCCGAAGGCGCCGGGGGCCATCGGCCCGTATTCCCAGGGCATTTCCGCGGGAGAGTTCGTCTTCGTCTCGGGGCAGATCCCGGCGGGCCTGGACGGCGCTCTCGTCAAGGGGGGCGTGTCCGAACAGACCGAGCAGTCGCTCAATAACGTCACGGGCGTGCTGCTCGCAGCGGGCCTGACCATCAACGACGTGGTCAAGACCACGGTCTTCATGACCGACCTGGGCCAGTTCGCGGCGATGAACGAGGTCTACGCCAAGCACTTTCATGCGCCCTTCCCGGCGCGCGCGACGGTGCAGGTCTCGGCCCTGCCCAAGGGCGCCCTGATCGAGATCGAGGCGATCGCCGTCAGGCCCTAGACCCGATGGTTCCTCGGTGAAGGAGAGGCTTCGCCCCGCCCTTGCCGCGCTCCTGGCCCTGCTCATCGGGGGGGACCTGGCTACGCGCGGGTTATGGGAGTCGTTGGACCTCTGGCGCTGGCTGTTTCCGTACCTGTGGCTTTTCCTGGCCTTCGAGACCCTGCGCGCGCGCCGTCGCCTGCGCGACTTCGAGGCCTTCCTGATCGGCGCGGCCGTCGGTCTCTTCCATGACGGAGTCTACGTCAAGAGCCTCCAGGAAGGCGCCTCCTCGCTCGGCATCGATTGGCTGGGCGCGATCTGCGCGGTCTTCGATTGGGGGATGGTCACTGTCCTCGCCCTGCACGCGGCCCGCGTCCTGCTCCCGCGCGATGAGACGCCGCGGATACTGAAGATGCCGGAGCTGGCCGGCCTCGTATTCCTGCCCGGCCTGGCCCTCTGCGGCTACCTGATCAGGACTTTCTCGGGGCGCTACCGCTATGAGCGCATGATCGGCGACACCTGGCTTCTGGCCGACATCCTTTTCATCATCGCGGCCGGAGCGCTGATCCGCCGCGCGCTGACGCGCGCTGAACAGGACGAGCCCGGAGAGCGAGATCGGGGGGGTTGGCTTCTGGCAGCCTTCTGCGTCTGGCTGACGGGGGCCCAGGGACTGGGGAGGCTCGCCGAGTTCTGGCCATGGCCTTTCGTTCTCTCGCTGGTCGCCGGCTGGGCCGCGGCCGTCGGCTGGGGGACTTGGCGCCTATGGGCGGAGCGCGGACACGCCGACGGCCCGGCGCGCCGGGTTTCGCCTCTGGTGCTGGGGGTGGCGGTCTGGCGTCTGGCGGGGGCCGTGCTGGTCCTTCTCCTTTTTGGGACCGGCGAGGCCGACCCTCGCTCCGCCTTCGCCTTCTCGCTCATCGTCGAGCTGCCGGCCCGCCTTGTTTTCGCCTACGCCTTCCTGACC
>MGUL01000193.1:16913-17753 GCA_001800005.1 Elusimicrobia bacterium RBG_16_66_12
GTCGAGGTCTAGGAAGCAATCAGCGCCGCGGCGCGCAGGCGCCACACGCGCCAGAGCAGGGTCGCCACGACGGCAAGGCCCGCGGCCAGGCCGATCCAGAGCCCTGTGGCACCCCAGCCCAGACCGAAGGCGAGGAAGACCCCGATGGGCAGGCCGATCAGCCAATGGCCGATCAGGTTGATCAGGAGCGGGCGGCGCGTCTCGCCCAGACCGCGCAAGGCGCCGCTTAAGACCGCCTGCGCGCCGTCGAAGATCTGGAAGGCGGCGCTGCAGTAGAGGAGAGGCGTGCCGATGCGGATGACGGCCTCGCCGGCCCCGAACATCCCGAGGAAGATCCCCGGCGCGCCGGCGAACAAGAGGCCCGTGAGCGCCATGAACGAGATCGCCATCAGCGTCGCGGCTCGCCCCAAGTCCGACGCCCCGCGCGGGTCGCCGCGTCCCAGGGCCTGTCCGACGCGCACCGCGGCCGCGTGCGAGAGCCCCATCGGGATCATGAAGGTGAAGCTGGCGAGGTTCAGGGCCAGCTGATGCGCGGCCAGGGTCTGCGCGCCGAGACGTCCGACGAGGGCCGTCACCAGAGAGAAGATCGCGACCTCGACGAGCATCTGCAGGCCGCCCGGCAGGCCGAGCGCGAAGATGTCGAGGAACAGGCGCCGGCGCCAGCCGTGGAATCGGAAGCCGGCGGCGCGAAGTCGCCTCCGTGAGGCGAACGCGACGATGAACAGCATCACTCCATTGGCGCCGAGCGTCGCGAAGGCCGAACCGTTCACTCCCCAGGCGGGGAAGCCGAAGCGGCCGAAGACCATCGCGGCGTCGAGCAGGGCGTTGGCGGCGTTTCCC
>MGUL01000193.1:17774-18112 GCA_001800005.1 Elusimicrobia bacterium RBG_16_66_12
AGCGGGGCCGTCACGTTCATCGACTGGAGGAACTGACGGCAGGCGACGAAGCAGAGGCCCGGGAAGATGGCCCAGCGCAGGATCCTCAGATAGCCGACCGCCCCGTCGGCGACCTCGGGGGCCACGCCGATGAGGCGGAAGACCGGCCCCGCCAGCCAGTAGACGGAGAAGAGGGCCGCGGCCGTGGCCAGCGCCAAGGCCAAGGTGTGGATCAGCAATTGGCCGCAGAGATCAGGGCGCCCCGCGCCGAAGGCCTTCGAGGAATGGCTGTCGATGCCCATCACGACGCCCATCCCGACGACGAACACGGTGAAGTAGGTGATGCCGCCCAGGCCGAC
>MGUL01000193.1:18142-18474 GCA_001800005.1 Elusimicrobia bacterium RBG_16_66_12
GGCGATCGCCGCGGGCCCCAGCCGGCCGACGAAGAGCATGTCGACCGTGCCGTAGAGCACCATGCCGATCTGCGTCAGCGCGATGGGCGCGGCCAGGCGCAGGACCGAGCGGGTTTCCGGCCAGGGCATGTCCTTGAGAGGCATGCCGATGAGGGTAGCGCGTGCCTGGGCGCGCGTCAAGCCGTGCCGGATCCTTATGATAGAATCGCACCGTGACCCCCAAGAAAGCCGTCTCAGGCACCCGGCCCGGCGCGACCCACGTGACGGGTCCCGGCGGGCTCGACGCGAAGTGCTTCGCGCGCTGGTATCGCGACCGCAGCCTCGAGCAGTTG
>MGUL01000193.1:18611-20765 GCA_001800005.1 Elusimicrobia bacterium RBG_16_66_12
GCGATTTCGGCAAGACCGCCGCCCAGCCCGGGGCCAAGCCCCTGAAGGCGGTCTCCCTGTCGGACAACACCGCCTTCATGACCGCCGTCGGCAACGACCTCTCCTTCGACGAGACCTTCTCACGCCAGCTCGAGAACGTCGTCGCCTCCGGCGACGTCGTGATCCTGATCACCGGCAGCGGCAACTCGCGCAACCTCATCCAGGCGGCGAAGCTTGCGCGTGAGCGGAGGGCCAAGGTCGTCGGCCTGCTCGGCTTCGACGGGGGGAAGCTGAAGGCGCTGTGCGACGAGTCGCTCCTCATCGCCTCCGACCAGTACGGCGTGATCGAGGACATGCATATGGCCGTCGCGCACATCCTGACGTTCTATCTGAAGCAGAAGAAGGCGTGATCCCCGTTGTGATCGTCGCCGGCGGGCGGGGGGAGCGAATGGGCGCCGCGACGCAGGCGCTGCCCAAGCCGATGATCCTTTTCGGCGGCAAGCCGATCCTGGAGCATCTGATCGAGCGCCTGGCCGCGGCGGGCTGGCTGGAGATCCATCTCTGTCTCGGGTATCGTCCTGAAGCCGTGAGGGCTCATTTTGGCGACGGCTCCCGCTGGGGCGTGAAGCTGCGCTATCACGTCGAGAAGACCCCTCGGGGCACGGCCGGTTCGGTCGCCGACGTTCGTGCGGAGATCGGGGAGGACATGCTTGTCGTCTACGGGGACTTATACACGGACATGGATTTCAAGCGCTTCGCCGACTTCCATGGCGCGCGCCCATCTTCCGCGGCATCCATCGTGCTGATCGAGACCGACCACCCCTTCGATTCGGACCTGGCCCGCGTCGACGACGACCGCTTGACCGGCTTCTATCGCGCCAAGCCCGGCGCGCCGCATGAACCCTTGGCGCTGGCGGCGGTCTGGGCCGTGCGCGGGCCGCTGCTCGACCTGGTCCACCGCGACCGCCCCAGCGACTTCGGGCGCGACATCTTCCCCGAGGCCCTGCGCCGGGGCCTGGAACTGGGAGCCTACCGGACCGGCGAGACATTGGCCGACCTCGGCACGCCGGAGCGCTTGGCGCGCGCCGAGGCTGAGCGCCTGAACCGATGATCATCTCACGCACGCCGTTCCGCATCAGCTTCGTCGGCGGAGGCACGGACCTGTCGGCTTTCTACCGCCGCCGGGCGGGGGCCGTCGTCTCGACGGCGATCGACAAGTACATGTACGTCACGGTCAACCGCTACTTCGACGACTCGATCATCCTCAAATACCGCCGCACCGAGCTGGTCCAGCGCGTGTCCGACATCCGCCACCCGATTCTGCGCGAATGCCTGAGGCTGGTCGGCATCGAGCGCGGCATCGAGATCACGTCGATGGCCGACGTCGTCGGCGGCACGGGCCTGGGGTCCTCGTCGAGCTTCACGGTCGGCGTGCTGCACGCGCTGCACGCCTTCAAGGGCGAGTATCGGACCGCCGAAGAGCTGGCGCGAGAGGCCTGCCGCATCGAGATCGAGATCCTCAAGGAGCCGATCGGCAAACAAGACCAATACATCGCCGCTTACGGCGGCTTCCAGTCCATCGAGTTCATGCCCGACGAGACCGTCCGCGTCGACCCGATCGTCCTGAGCGAGAAGACCCGCGCCGCCCTCGCCGAGCGCACGCTGCTGCTCTACACCGGCGTCACGCGCAAGGCCGGCCCCGTGCTGCGCCGATTCCGCGCCAAGTTCGAGGCCAACGACCGCCAGATGACGCGCTTGCGCGACCTGGCCCATGAGGCGCGCGAGGCCCTGCGCGACGGCGACGTCGACGCGCTGGGGCCGCTGCTCCACGAAGGCTGGGAGATCAAGAAGAGCATCTCCGGCGGCATCTCCAACCCGGGCATCGACCGCGCGTACGCGGCCGCGCGCAAGGCGGGGGCCGCGGGCGGCAAGATTTTGGGCGCCGGCGGCGGCGGCTTCCTGCTCCTCTACATCCCCGCGGCCAAGCGCCGCATGGTGCGATGCGCGCTCTCGTCGTGGCGCGAGATCCCGTTCGGGCTGGAGGCCGAGGGCTCCAAGATCGTCTATGTCAGCCGCTGAGAAGTCGTGGCTCGCGCTGGCCTTCGCGCTGCGCGCCGGCTTCGCTCTGTGGCTGGGCGACGGCTACTACCAGACCGACGAACTGGGCTTCACCGG
>MGUL01000193.1:20788-21579 GCA_001800005.1 Elusimicrobia bacterium RBG_16_66_12
CGACCGGCCTTTTCGGCGCGGGCGGGCAGGCCTTTTCGGGGCCGCCGATCCCGATGGTGTTCTTTGGGACCTTCTTGCGCTTCTCCGAGCGCCTGCTGTGGCCGCGCCTGGGGCAGGCGCTCGTGGGCACGCTCGCCGCCTGGCTGATCGGCCGGATGACGGGGTCGCTGACAGGCTCGCGGCGCGCGGGAGCGATCGCGCTGGCTCTCTCCTGCGTCTATCCCTTCTTCATCTACTACGGCGGCGTGCTGATGTCGGAGACGCTCTACGTGACGGCGAGCGTGGCGGGCCTGTGGGCGCTCTGCGAGAGCCTGGCCGAAGGCGGCTCGCGGCTGCGGACGGCGTCGGCGGCGGGCCTGATGTTGGCGTCGGCGGCGCTGTGCCGCGCCGAGTGCGCGCCGATCACGGCGGTCCTTTGGGCCGTCGGGGCGGCCGCGTGCCTGGCCGGGCGCTGGCGCTGGAAGGCCCTTCTGTCCGCTGCCGCGTGCTGGCTGATCGTCCTGGGCCTGTGGTGCGCGCGCAACAAAGCCGGCGGCGGGCGCTTCAGCCTGGACGACCATGGCGGGGTGACCCTCATCCATGGGACCATGCTCTTCGACGCCAACGAGATCGACACCGGCGTCGCCATGCGCGAGTTCGAGAGCACGGGGCTCTACCGCCGGGCGATGGCGCTCGACCCCACCTCGCGCGACCGCCTCTACATGAAGACGGGGCTCGAGTACATGAGGGCTCATCCGGGCCGGACACTGAGGCAGTGGGGGCGCAAGGCCGTCAACTTCTGGCGCTTCTAC
>MGUL01000193.1:21621-24561 GCA_001800005.1 Elusimicrobia bacterium RBG_16_66_12
ACCCTGGCCGGCGTCAGCCTGCTTGTCGAGCCGGCGCTGATTCTGGGCGGCCTGGCGGGGCTGTGGGGTCTGAGGCGGCGCTGGGAGACGCTCTTGCCTCTGCCCCTGTTCCTCCTCGGGACGATGGGCATCCACGTGATCGTCGTCAGTCAGATGCGCTACAGGCTGCCGGTGATGCCGATCCTGATCCTGGGGCTGGCCAGCCTGCTGGCGCGCCCGCCTCAGTCGGCGAAGCGGTAGCGGAGGATCGCCAGCAGTACGCGGGTGCCGTCGCGCCAGAAGCGGATCTTCTTTCCCTCGGCGCGGGTGCGCGCCTTGTAGGCGATCTGGACCTCGAGGAAGCGGCAGCCCTGCTTGGCGAGCTTGGCGGCGATCTCCCAGTCGTAGTCGAAGCCGTTGCTGCGCAGGACCATCTTCTTGAGATGCTCGGTGCGGAAGAGCTTGAACATGGTCGCGCCGTCGGTCAGGCGCGTGCCGTAGAGCAGGTTGAAGAGGATCGTGTAGAAGAGCCCGCCCCAGTTGACGAGCAGTCCGTAGAAGCGGTCCCAGCGTCCTTTGAACCGGCGGTACTGCCAGCGTTGGGCCTGGTCCAGTGCGCGGGAGCCGAAAACGACGTCGCAGCGGCGCTCCAGGAGGGGGGCGAGCAGCCTGGGATAGTCGACGACGTCGTACTCAAGGTCGCCGTCCTGGATCAGCAGGATCTCGCCCGTCGCCCGGGCCAGGCCGCGGCGGACCGCGGCGCCCTTGCCCCTCGGGGCGTCCTCGTAGATGACGTGCACGCCGGGGCGGCCCTCATAGGAGCGGATCAGCTCGCAGGTGCCGTCGGTCGAGGCGCCTTCGACGATGATGATCTCCTTTTCGATGCCCTCGAGGGGGATTTTCAGGACACGGTCGATGAGCACGCCCGCCGTCGGGCGCTCGTTGTAGACCGGGATGATGATTGAGAATCGGACCGTCACGGGGCCATCCTAGCAAATCCGGATTTGGGCTCTGTCTGCGTCGAGGGCCGAGGAGGCCCCTACCGCAGGTTGACCGCGTAGAGCTCCAGGTTCCCTTCCCGGTCCTCGAGCCGGAGAGGCCAGTCCTGGAGCGCGCGCTTCAGGGCGGGCGGCGTCTCGCGCGTCTCGACAAGGACGTAGCGGATGCGCGTGTCCTTGAGGTAGCGGCCGATCAGGCGCCGGTCCTTGAGGCGGAAGGAGGGTGTCGAGCCGGATTGCGCCGACAGGATGTCCTGGAAGAACGGGTCGGCGCTCATATGGTCGAAGACGCGCCGCGCGACCCGTCCCATGTTCCCTCCGACGTAGGGCTTATGGTGCACGATCTGGGCCGAGAGGTTGTCCATAAACGACGTCCCCACGTGGTCCGTGTACCGGATCATGTGGAAGTAGCCGCTCGCCGGCAGCATGAGGACCGCGCCGTCGGGGCGGTCGCGCAGGCGATGGATCAGGGGTGGGAAGTCCATCTTGAAGGTCGGGATCGCGACGTGGGCCGACTCGATGGCGACGGCGCAGAAGGCGATGGCGGGTATCCACGCGGCCAGGCGCCGCGAAGCGCCGGACTTGATCGTTCTCAGCGAGATCCCGAAGAGCAGGGACAGGAAGAGAGAGGCCATGAGGTTGAAGTAGATGCCGTTGGGCATGTTGGAGAACACGGGCAGTAGGTGGAGGAAATAGAAGGGGAGCGGCAGGTAGGTGTTGACGCCCAGGATCTTAAGCCAAGGCCCCAGCATCAAGATCAAGAAGAAGAACAGCCCTCCGTACCAGCAGTCGACCCGCTCGTCGTCGGGCCGTCGGCGCCAGAGCCAGAGCACGCACAGCAGCGGGATCAGGCCGAGCGCGGGGGACGCGGGAGCGGGGAAGACGCAGTGGAGCGCCGAGGCGAGCCGCTCGCCCCAGATCGTTTTCGAGTACTGAGGCAGGAAGAGCGACGCCAGGTCGACGGGGTTTCCTCCCCCGCGCCAGCGGTCGGGGGGGGCGCCGTAGTCCCCGGAGTTCATGAAATAAAGCGTCGAGAGGATCATGGGGAGGTTCAACGTCCCCCAGAAGGTCAGCACCACGGCGTAGGGCGCGATCGATCCGAGGCGGAACGCGTCCGCGTTCCATCTCAGGCTCGGACGAAACAGGAGCGCCAGATACAGCGCTGCCGCCGCCCAGAAGGCGAGATATGGCGCCACGTAGGCGATGAGGGAGCGGAAAGACCCGGTGCCATGAAACGCGATCTGGCCGGCGAGCACCGAGCTGATCACCCAACCCGCGAGCAGGACGAGCGTCGCCTCGAGCGTCCTGCGCAGGAGCCTGGATGGCCCGTTCTCGGCGCGCCGGACCATCCGGACGGTCAGTGGCTTGCGCAGGCTGAAGAAGAACAGCGGGATCAAAAGGAGGCAGGACAAGAAATAATAATAGTTGGTGCACCAGGTGATGGTCAGAAACAGCGCGGCCAAGACCGCGTCCACGGTCCGGCGTTCGCGGATGGTGCGGGACAGCGCCCACACGAAGAAGGGCACGGCGAAGAAATTCGTGTATTCAGCGCCGCGCAAGCCGAAGACATGCGCCATAAGGACGGGGGAGCACGCGAAAAGGGCGCCTGAGACGAAGGCAATGAGGTGTTCGACGTCGTGGTCCCTCGATATGAGGTACACGCCGTAGCCGGACAGGGCGATGGAGAGCAGGAACAGCAGGTTGTAGGTGGCCTCGAAACCGAGGAAACGGCCCAGGAAGGCGCCGGCGACGTCGTTGAACAGGGTGTAGTGGGTCAGGACGAGATTGGCACCGTAAGGCCAGTACTGGTGGTCGGTCCAGAGGGGGTTGGAACCCGGGGCGCTCAGGGCGTACCGGAAATGCCACATATTCCAGGTGTTGATGGAGAACTCCGGAGTCTGGGCGCCGGGGAAATGGGTCGAGAACCGGCGCGCCAGGGGGTAGGTGGTCGCGATGGCCAAGG
>MGUL01000194.1:0-8519 GCA_001800005.1 Elusimicrobia bacterium RBG_16_66_12
CGGCTTCAGGAACACCGAGAACTTCAAGACGGCAATCTACTTCCACTGCGGAGGGCTCGATCTTTACCCATGCTGAACCCGGAAGCGCCCGAAATTCTTCCTATGCCAGTCGGCCGTATAGACAAGATTTGATATCAGGATCGGGTCGTAGCGCCACTGGATTGCGCCGGGGCCCGGCAATGCTTGAGAGACGGCCAAAAAGTCCTCGATCGCCGCCTCGCGGGAGGGGATACGCGGCTCGATCTCCTTGCCATAACCAGTGATCGTGTATTGAAAGACATACAGCACGCCCTCGTCCCGCAGCGCTTGAAGTTCGTCTTGGAAAGGGGCGGCGTATTTCGTCCAGAACAGATAGCCCAAGACCTCCTCCGGCTTTAAAGAAGCCCGGAAGAACCCCTTCACTCCCCCGCCAAATACTGTGCGATAGTCGGCGAATCCCTCCTGTCGCCGGGCCCGGAACCATCGGGCATAGTAATGAGGAATGTCTGTACGCCGGGAAGCGCTAACGATGTGCATGGGCCCCCACCTCCAAACGAACCGGCTTATCGGTAACCATGGACCCAGTGTAACCCGTTGTCGCTGAGACAGCAATGCGCAGGATATCCGGCCCATATCCGGCGCCGACGCATCCTAAGGGCGCGCAATAATCACGTTATCCAGCCAGCCGGCATCGGAGCCGGAACTGATGCTGGAGTTCTTCGAATACACCCACGCAAGCGTATGATTGCCCGCGGGGATCGCGTAGCGTTGTTGCGTCCAGTCGACGTTGCCGCTGATGCTCCAATACTGCGCGATGCCATCGATATAAAATCGCAGACCGTCCCCCCCATACTCGGATGAGACTTTCCAGTAGAAGCTGAGAGCGACAGGGCCCGTCACCGTTGTTTCGATGTAACTATACTGGCCAGCGCCGATGCGGCCGCTCTGCGCCGCCCCGCCGCCGTAATAGTAAGTGGAACCCTGGGCGAACCAGAGCGCGGCTCCACCGCTGACCCAGGTCAGCTCCAGATTGTCCAACGCATTATTAACGAGCACGTCTATCGTGCGCAGCGCGCTGCCGCCCTTGCCGTCGGAGACAGACACGCTGATAGCATACCTGCCTATCGCACGGGGGGCGGTCCAGGTGACTTGATTGCCGGATCCCGCGAACGCACCAGACGCGCAGTGCCAAGCGTACGCCAACGACGCGTCGCCATCGGGGTCCGCTGCGGCAGCTGTGACCAAGGGCAGCCCGGTCAGCTGGGTTTTCGAGAGCGCGCCCCGGTAGGCTCCGGCGGGCGTCGGGCTCAGCGAATCGGCATCGCGATGGCCCACCTCGCTCGGAACCTGCACGCGCAGGCACTGGCGGACGATCTCCGCGGAATGCCGCAAGCGAGCCGCGGGGAATATCTCCTTGTAATCGCCCCTGCGGGCGACCGGAGTCCAGTAGTGACTTGAGGAAAGTGATGTCAATAATGGCACGAGCCCTCGGGCGGAGTCACGCACGGTTGCGACAGCGGCGTCACGTGAGCCGGCGCTGACCCGGATTCGCATGGCCGCCACGACCCGGCCCGGCCGGCCGCCCAACGCCGGATAAAAGTTATAGCGCATCTCAAAGGCGAGGTCCTCCTTCACCCACCCTCCGATGTTCTGAAGAAGGTCGACGTGACGCTGATGCAACACAGCGAGGCCGGACAATTCCATAGGACCAGCCTTGCCGCGCACGCCGATACAACTCATTTTGATGGCGGCGAAGGCATCCTCACGCTTGCCCAGCGGCGTATGAGACGCAGCGACGTAGAAATCCGGCTCTGTCGACGAGCCCTTCGCCACGCGCACTTTCTTCAAGCCGACCACCGCGTTGACGAGAGTTGATTTTCATGCATACTGACAGTGTAGATGGAAACTCAAAACAAAGGAATACTGGTTGTATCCGCGCGATATCCACCACCTGCTATGTCAATTCGTTCGGCGGATCTGGGCGCATGTTGCGCCAGGCCAGGGCCTCGGCCACGGTCCGGACGTTGGGATGAACTCCTTCGATGTGCCAGACGCCCGGGACGGACGGGTTGCGCATGCGCAGATAGGGGCGCGGGCTGCCCTCACCGATGTCCAGGAGCAGGAGCTCGTAATCGCCGGACTTATCGACGACGGTCGCGTTGAGCGCGGCGACGATCCTCTCGATGCCCACTTTCCGGACGAACTCCCGGCGAACCTCGGCGTTCTTGATGCAGATGATCTCGCGCGGGTTGATCTTCTCGGGCGGGAGCTCCACCAGATACGGAGGAACAGTCATCCCCCGGATGTAGCCGCCCCGGTCCACGCCCGTATCAAAGACGATCCCCTCTTCCCCCGCGATCAGAGTGCCGTGTTTGGTCTTGAATGTTTCCATGGTCGCCTCAATACGGAGGAGTCAGGTCCACCCGGCCCTGCCATGCCTTCTGGGCATGATCGCGAACCCAGCCCGCCGAATCGTGCCGCAGACGTTCCAACACATGCGGCGGAACCTTATCATTCCTGGCCATATGCGCCCTGACTGCCTCAGAGTCATCGAGCAGGAACCTCTCCAGGATGGCGACAGGTGTCCGTGGACACTCAGCCACCAGACACCGAAGATGGTCCCTCCTATCCCATGACAGCTTCTCAAGAGTGGGGACCTGGATATTGGGATTGCCGACCGCGATACGGAACATCTCCCATCTCCGCCCTTCAGGCCCCGTTTCCAGCAATGCCTCCAGGACCTGCGCGGGGGTCTGAGAGTTCGCCGCCAAGCTGCTCAATAGCACCCATGGCCCGTGCAGGAGGACCAGCCGGACCGCTTCCGGCGGCGTCTCGGGATCGATGACCAGGTCGCGCAGGCGTTCCACGATCGAATCCATGGGGTAACCTCAGTCCATGACGGGCCGGGCTTCTTTATCGAAATGGTCGTATTCCTGCACCTTCCTCACACGGTAGAGGCCGGCGGGGATCACGATCGTCTTGTGCTCGTCATGGACCACGCTCCGCTTGCCGGGGAGCATCAGGTAGAGGTTGCCGTCCGGCCCGTTCACGAGCGCGACGCCGGCGATATCCTCGATGGCATGGGCATGGCCGGTCGCCTCGCCTTTGGCCAGGATGAGTCTGCCGCCCTCGGGCGGAACGGGCTTGCCGGACAGGGCGACCTCGACGCGCTCGATGATCACGTCACCCTGCTGATAGTATTCGTTCTTCACTTCACCCTCCCTGGTACCCTATCGATATAACCGACGCGGATGGCTGTAGGTTGCGCTGTCTCGGCTGATGCGGTCTCACACCGAGTGCTCGCTTGTGGCCGTTTTTCCAAAGGAGGAAGTCGGTCAGGTCCCGGTCCGAGTACAGGTTCTCGTTGCCCAACTGCGTGGCTTTCAGCGTCCCCTCCCGGACGTTGCGTTGGATGGTGGTCGGGACCTTCTCCCGGTAGCCCAGGATGATCGAGGCCTCCTTGGAGCTGCGCAGGGCGGCCAGGCGGTCGATCTCGTCCTTGGGGAGGCCTTTGCGGCCGTTGGAGAGCGCGACCGGGTGCAGGTAGCCCTTGCGCATCCAGTCGTAGATCTGGGTACGGCCCAGATTGAGCTTCTCCAGGGCCTCCACGATGCTGTAGCAGAGCTCCTCGCGCCCTTGGCGGCCCGAGACCTTCTCCGCCAGGGCTTCCTCGAGCTGATCGACCTTGCCGGCGTCCACGGAGGCCCCCAGAAGCTCAGCCGCGGCCTTGAGGATCTGCCGCAGCACCGGCCGCTCCGGAAGGATGTTCTTGGTCAAGATCGGCTCGACCTGCGGTTTGGTCCCGTAGATCTTCTCCAAGACGTGCTGGTCCGAGTCGGGGCGATAGTGCGCGTAGTGCTTCATCGTGAAATTAACGTCCCGATGCCGCGCCAGCCGCGACACGCGGTCGATCGGGACTCCATCCTCGAGCCAGTGCGAGATGCGCGAGTGACGCATGGCGTAGCTGGTGATCCGGCTTGAGTCGAGGCCGGCGCGGCGGACGAGACCCTGGAAGAGACCCTCGTACGTGGACACGGCCATCGCGCGGCCGTCCTCGGTGATGAAGAGCGGCGTCCCCAGGTCCTTATGCGTATTCGGGTCCTTCACCGGCTGGATGACCACCTTCTCCTTGGCGCAGTAGCGCGCGCGGATCTCCAGATAGCGCCGGATGGCCGCCACAGCCGGCGGCGTCAAACTGAACAGCTCCTCGTTCCCATCAGGGCGCGCCTTGGCCCCGCGGATGATGAAAGGCAGAAGCCCCCCCTTTGTCGTCCGGTTCCAGAGCAACTCGTGGTCCAGGAGCTTGACGACCTCCTCCGGACGCAGGGCCGGGTCGTATTGGACCGCCGCCATGACCATATTGCGCTCCATCAGGAACTGCTCGCGCAGCGTTCGGCCCTTGGCGCTCGTGATACAGAGCGCGACGACCTCCTCTTTGGTCAGATAGACGTCGCGCTGGACGTGCTCGTACCGGGGCAACTCGTACTCGTCCATCGGGTTCGTCTTCCAGCCCAGGATCTTCCTGGCCGCGCCGAAGACCGAGAGGATGTGGCTGACGTGAGACTTCACGGTCCGCGGGCTCATTGCCTGGCCGTTGTAGAGGCTGCCGCGGCCCTCCATCGCCTGTTGGTAGAGGTCGAGGTCGCGCGCGACGAAGTCCTCGAGCGCTACGAGCTTCCGCTCCGGATCAGCCTTGGTCAAGATGCTGAAAAAACACTCGAAGTCCTGGGTGATCTTCCTGAGCACGATGGGCCTGAGAGGATCTCCGGTCTTGCGGTTGCGATGCTTGGAGAAGACGTCCGCCAACTGCTCGCGCAGGCCCGCCGGCAGCGGCGTGTCTCGGAACGTGCCCAGGCCGTTGCGCCGCAATTGCGGATTGGTCTTGATGAATCCATGGGCATGGCAGTAGCCGACGAAGTGCCGCACGCCGATGAGCAGCTTCTCGCGGAACTCGAAGCTGTCGCTCACCTTCTTGGCGCAGACATCCAGGATATCCGGCGTCAGCCCCTCGAGCGGCACCGGCAGCTTCTCCAGCAGCCGGCCCATGGCGTGCGCGTACATCTTGCGCCGACCGGTAGCGGGGGCGTTCCGCCACGACTCCAGCCACTCCTGCACGCTGTCATCATGGTTTTTCATTTGTCCCCCCGCTGGCGATGCCAACCTTGGACTAACGAGGCGCCAACGATGCTTATCCCTTGGCCCAGAGAGGCCGTGTCGAATTCACCAGCAGGTCTCGTCGCGCTGTCCATGCGCAACTTATCGAAATCCAGATCGAGAACATTGCGGTCTTGCGGCGCGAACCGGCCGCCGCCGGAGTCGCTGCGCGGCCTGCTGTTGACGCCGTTACCCGGAGCGGGTGCGGCCTGATCGGGCTCGACGCCTTTCAGCGCGGACAACTGATCGTGGTCTGGGTTATCCATGGGAGCCTCCTTGGGCGTGTTTGGGGCGAAAATGCACACAAAAGTGCACACATAAGTCCGGAGGATTATTTGGACGGCTGGTGGGCGAGGCAGAAAAGTCTTTATTCTGCCGTCGGTATTCGCTGTCGGCGGGTGAGGCTTTAAGCTGGAACGTCCGCCCTGTCAAGGCGGAGATCACGGGTTCGAATCCCGTTGGCCCCGCCAGTTTTAACTCTACTCGAACCCGCCCCAGAGAACGTCTCTGGGGCGGGTTCGCTTTCTTCCGGGCCAAGCTCGGGCCCGCGTAGTCCGGCGCAGAATAATCCAAGATTCCGTTTTCATCGGAAATCGGAGCAGCACCTCATGCTCCGACCACGATATCTGTCGGTGGGGATTACTTGGCTACGCGAAAGATGCGCGAGACGACGCCGGCGAGCGAGCCGGCCCAAATTCCCCGTCGGACCTCGGCGAAGCCCTCGTTCATGTGGACGATAAATCCGCGCTTAAGCCCCAAATACCCCATCCCACGCTCAAGGCTCTGGATGCTCTGAGCCGCAAGGCTGAGCTTGATCTCGATGGGAATCAGCTCGCCCCGGAATTTAAGCAGAAGGTCTATCTCGACTCCTGCTTGAGTCCTAAAGAAAAAAGCCTCCGCGGCGGGGTCCTCGAGGCGGGCGAGATTGATGATCTGCTCGATGCAAAATGTCTCAAAGCTGGCTCCCGCCTTAGGATGGGAAAGCAGCGCCTTCTTCTTAAAAGGAATGCCGAGGAGATGGTGCAGGATTCCCGTGTCGCGGATATAGAGCTTGGGGCTCTTGACCAGCCTCTTGCCCAGGTTGGCGCAATAGGGCGCAAGCCTTCTGACCAGGAAGGTTCCCTCGAAAATATCCAAGATATGGGAGACGGAATGGTAGTCGATTCCGAGGGAGCCTCCAAGCTGGCTCAGGTCGCTGATCGACCCTTGGGAGTGGGCCAGCATCGAAAGCAGCCTCATCATTTTCAACGAGGAAACCCGAAACCCAAGCTGAGGGATGTCCTGCTCCAGGTAGGTCCGTAGGAACGCCGGCAGCCAATCCTCAGCGGAGGCTCGCGGCCGGCTCCAATGGAGCCGGGGGAACGCGCCCTTGACCCACAGCTGCTCCTGGTCGGCTTCCAAAATCGAGAGGCCGCCCAGCTCCAAAAACCCAGTTCGTCCGGCCAGGGATTCCGAGATCTTCTTGACGAGCTTCGGCGAGGCGGAACCCAAGAGGACGATTTTATGATTTTGATGGCGGTCGATATGGCTGCGCAGGAGAGGAAAAAGGGCCGGCAGACGTTGCGCCTCATCGATGATGATCCTCTTTGACTGCTCCAAGATGAGCTGCCCGTCGGTCTCCAGGCGCAAGAGGGTGGCTGGGTTTTCAAGGTCGAACGCATCGAATCCCGGCAACGCCCAGTGCGCGAAGGTGGATTTCCCCACTTGGCGCAACCCCAACAGGGTCACGATCGGGAACTGCTTCACGAGGGACTCGAGCTTGGCCCGGGCGATTCGAGGATGTATCATGCGTGTATTTTAGATTGTTATCTACTATTTTGCAAATACGATTCTCCAGTCCCGCTGGGGAAAAGATGTTGCCGGATCAGGATGCGGCCCGCGGGATCACGAGACGCGAGTCGTCCCTTGCGTCGAAACCCGCAGAGCCGGGCGCGAACGTTTGCACGGAGGTCTCGGCCACGGCATGCGGAGCCCGCCTTGCGCTGGAGCTCCCGAACGGCGGCGTCATGGCTGCTGGAAGGTCGGCCACTCCGCCTTTTGAGTTGACTCTCCGGGGCCAGGGTTCATAAACTCGTCGCGACGGAGGCCGAAGACCCCATGCCCCAGAAGATACTCGTCATCGACGACGACGCCAGCCTGCGCAAGATGGTCCACAAGTTCCTGACCGACTCGGGACTCAACGTGGTCCACACCGACAACGGCTCCGAAGGCCTCCTGCTGGCCCGCGAGTCGCACCCGGATCTGGTCCTGGTGGACGCCGAGATGCCGGGCCTGGACGGCTATTCCTTCTGCCGCGTCCTCAAAAAGGAAGATTTCGCCGCGGCCATCGGCGTCATCGTGATGTCGGGCAAGTTCATCGGCGAGAAGGACGTCGTGACCGGCCTCGAATGCGGCGCCGACGACTACATCCTCAAGCCGTTCTCCCTGCAGGTCCTGCTGGCGCGCATCAAGGCCGTCCTGCGCCGCTATTCGGCCTCCGCGAAGATGGAGGGCACGCTCAAGAAGCACGGCCTGGAGCTGGATCCCGCCGGACGCTCGCTGAAGGTTCGCGGCAAAATCGTCGAACTGACCCGCAAGGAGTTCGACCTGCTGGCCAGCCTCATCGAGCGTCCCGGGCGGGTGCTGAGCGTGCCCTTCCTGCTGCAGAACGTCTGGGGCTACGACCCCGCCGACTACAACGATCCCGGCACCGTCGAGGTCCACGTCTCGCATCTGCGCAAGAAGCTGGGCCCGCAGATCGCCAAGCGCCTGATCAACGTCCACGGACGCGGCTATAAGTTCGACGACGCCGGCTGAAGGGCGCTTAAACGCCGCTTAACCCGGCAGCGAGCGGGACTTAAGCCGGAGGAAAGCCGGCGCGCAGGCGGGAGTGCTAAGCTATGCCCATGGCGCGCAGGCCGCGCCGGGAGGATGCCATGAGAAGCATCGGATGGACGACGGCGGCGGTTCTCGCCGCGATCGGCATGACGGGCTGCAACGGCGTCGTCAGCCGCGTCCATAAGGGGCGCGTGGGCGACGTCATCGACCAAAAACCGGAGCGAAGGGGATACATCGAGGCGATCGGCATCGGGGCCTCGGAACCGACCATCCCCACCGAAACCCAGCGCAAGGCTTTGTCGCGCGACGCGGCCATCGTGAAAGCCCAGTACGAACTGCTTTCCATGATCAAGGGCGTCGAGCTGGAGGGCGGCATCACGGTCTCGCAGGCGATGGAGAAGGATTCCCTGCTGACCGCCCGGGTCAAGGACACCATCCGCGGGGCCGAGATCCT
This sequence comes from Elusimicrobia bacterium RBG_16_66_12, assembly GCA_001800005.1. Lineage (GTDB taxonomy): Bacteria > Elusimicrobiota > Elusimicrobia > UBA1565 > UBA9628 > GWA2-66-18. The sequence goes on from MGUL01000194.1 coordinate 8,405, forward strand.
TAAGAGCGAGTTCACTTCGGACGGCGGCTGCGTCGTGACCCTGCGGCTCCCGCGATACAAGCTGGAAGAGGAACTGGGGGCGAAGCTGCGATGAACCGCTTCGCGGCGGCCGCGG
>MGUL01000194.1:8541-9145 GCA_001800005.1 Elusimicrobia bacterium RBG_16_66_12
GGGCCGAAAGAAAACCCGACACGCAGCCTTGTCGTCGAGGGCTGGGCGCCCCTGAAGTCCGAGGGGCTCCCGGACGCCCGTCGCCAGGCCGTGGCGGACGCGCAAAGGAAGGCGGTCGAGGAGGCGGCCGGCGTCGAGATTTCCGCCATCTCCCTGGTCGACAACGCGGCGATGAGCCGCCAGCGGCTCAGCTCCACCTCACGGGGCACGGTCCGCCGCTACCAGGTCCTTTCGGAGCGCGCCGAAGACGGGATGCTGAAGGTCAAGGTCCGCGCGGAAGTCGAGATGGCTCCGAAAGACGGCGCGCGCAAGCCCGGCTGGGCTCCCGGGACGGGACCCAAGGCCTACATCGAAGCCTCCCTTGATGAAACGACCGGGCTGCAGACCGAAGCGCAGGGCGCTTTCCTCCGCGCCTGGACCGGCTACGGGGGAGAGGCCGCCGCCTCGCGGGAGACGGCCGACCTGATCCTGCGCTCCTCCGTCGAGACGCGCGCGGTGAGCGAGCCGCGCGTGAAGCCCTACGTCTCGGCCCGGGCGCGCTTCTCGCTGAGCGCCTCGCCGGCGGGCGGCGGCGGCACGCAGTGGGCCGTCGCGCGCGAAGCGG
>MGUL01000194.1:9179-9525 GCA_001800005.1 Elusimicrobia bacterium RBG_16_66_12
CTGGCCGCCGCTCAAGACCTCCCCTCCCGCCTGTGGCTTTCCTCCGGGGCCGCGAAGTAGCCCCCTTCCGACGCTGAACCTCCGCTTAAGCGGATACTTCCCCATTACTTAAGCCGGGGAAAAGCCCTCGAAAAGCCCGCGGGGCTATCCTGTCGGCAGGCGCCGAGGCCGGCGCCGGGAGGGCGTCATGAAAGTCTTGCGATGGACGGCGGCGCTCTCGGCCCTCGTCCTCCTCCCGCCGGCCGCCTCGGCCCTGCCGCTGCGCGAGACGGCCAAACGGATATCCTCCGCCGCCCGCGAGAAGGGCGCGGCGAGGATCGCGATCCTGCCGCTCGAGGCGCGCGGT
>MGUL01000194.1:9540-11713 GCA_001800005.1 Elusimicrobia bacterium RBG_16_66_12
TCCGCTCGACGGGGAGGTCCTCGCCGGGAGGCTGGCGGCGCAGATCGTCAAGCTCGAGCAGGTCCGGGTCGTGGAGCGCTCCCGGCTCGCCGACGTGCTGGCCGAGCGCCGCCTGGCCGAGACCGGGGCGATGGGAACCTCGGCGCTGCCCGCCGCGGCCGCGGCGCCGAGACTGCAGGCCGCCGACGCGGTGGCGACCGGAACCTTCACGCGCCGCGGCGAGAAGATGCGCGTCGCCGTCCGCCTCGTGCACGCCGCCAGCGGCGAGATCCTCGCCGCGACGGAGGAGGATTTCCCCTGGCAGGACGCGCAGGACGCAGGTCTGGAGGACACCGGCGACTGGACCTCGGCCGTCCCCTCCGGCGCGCAGCTGCGCGACGCGCCGCGCGAGGAAGACTGCTCGACCGCCGACGCGCGCGCGGACCGCATCGAGCTCGGCGTCCTGAGCCTGAAGGCCCTCTATTGGGCGGGACGGCTGCGCAAGGGCGTCCCGCCCGACATCCAGGCCCGCGACCCCGACTCGACGATCAGCGATCCGGATCTCAAGAAGCGCTTCTACGACGCGATGAAGGAGCAGTACGACCGGCCGGAAGTCCCGGAATTGAGCCCGCGCGAGCTGGAGCGGTTCCAGCGCGAGGACGGCCGGGCCCGGGAGATCCTCCGCGCATGCGGACTATAGAACTCTCCGCCGATCCCCTGACGCGCCTGCCCGGCGGCCCCGCGCTGGAGGAGACGGTGCGCGGGCTTATTTCGGAGAAGAAACCCTTCGCCCTTCTTCATCTGGACATCGACCGCTTCAAATCCTTCAACGACGCCTACGGTTTCGACAAGGGCGACCGGATGATCAAGACCTGCGGTGAGATCTTGGCCGAGAGCGTGCTGGCGGTCGCGGGCGACGAAGGTTTCGCCGCGCACATCGGCGGCGGCGATTTCGCCGCGGTCTGCGCGCCGGAGAAGGCGGCCGACCTCGCGCACCGCGTCGCCTGCCGCTTCGACCAGGCGGCCCCCTGCCTCTATAAGTCCGAGGACCGCAAGCGCGGCTACGTAGAGACGCGCGACCGCGTCGGACGCCTCGCCCGCCAGCCCATCGTGACCGTGCGCATCGGGGTGGCGACCACGGCGTCGCGTCCCCTGACCCACTACGCCCAGGCCTGCGAGATCGCCTCGGAGCTCAAGCGCTGGCTCAAGCAGAAGGGTGGACGCCTCAGCCGCTTCGCCATCGACCGCAGGCGCTCCTAAGCCTCGCGCTCCGACTTAGGCGCGGCTTCAGCGCCGCTTCTCCGACAGCCAAGCCGCGGGGGCTACCCTGTCGTCATGGACCGGAACATCGCGCCGTACGGCACCGTGAAGGCCCGGATCATGGCGGCCGGGCTCCTGCTGGCGATGATCCTGGCGCCCGGCGCGCAGGCGAAAGCAGGACTCGAGTCCTTGGGCGGCGAGCTGGCCGCCGCCGCCAGGAAGGCCGACGCCCGGCGCGTCGCCTTCCCGCCTTTCGAGGTCCCGGCGGGCGTCTCCGCCTGGGCCGGAGCCGAAGCGGCTCAAGCCGTCCTGCGAGGCTTCGCGCGGACCGAGGCCTCCCGCGCGGTGGAGCGGGAACATCTCGACCTCATCCTCTTGGAGCGGAAGCTGGCCTGGGCTGGGGCCGTGTCCGGGAGCGAGCCGCCGCAGCTGGCCGCCGCCGACGCGGTGATCGTCGGACGCCTGACGCGCACCGCTTCCGGCTGGAAAGCGGACGCCCGCCTCGTCTCCGTGGCCGGCGGCGTGGTGCTGGGCGCCGCCGACGCGGACCTGAAGGAGGCGCCCGAGATGTCCGCCGCGCCCGCCGCGCGCGAGGACGAGTCATTTCCGCCCCTGGCGGCCCTGCGCGAGCGGGCCGACTCACTCGCCGGCACGGCCACCGTCGACGCCCTGGAAGACTGGCTGAGGCGCCGCGACCTGCCGGCCGCGCGCCGCGCGCCGGCCGCGCTCGCGCTGGCCGACGCCGCGCCGGGCTCGGAGCTGTCGCTGGGCGAGGCCCTCCACGACCCGGAACCGCTCGTGCGGCTCTGCGCGGCCCTGGGGCTGGGCAAGATGCGGGCCGCATGGGCGGAAGGCGCCCTGCGCCGGATGCTCAGAGAGGACGGCTCCTGGATGGCGCGCTACGGCGCGGCGACGGCCCTGGGACGCATCGGCT
>MGUL01000194.1:11736-12602 GCA_001800005.1 Elusimicrobia bacterium RBG_16_66_12
CCGCCCTCGCCTCGGACGGCGCCTGGCAGGTCCGACAGCAGGCCGCCCGCGCGCTGGCGTCGAACGCGGGCTCGCGCGCGAGCGCCGGCGCCTTGGTACGCGCCCTCCACGACAAGGAGCCCACCGTGCGCGCCGCGGCGGGCGCGGCGATGGCGGAGTGGAACGCGCGCGCCGAGGGCTGACGGCCCCGCAATCGTCTATAATGCTTCTCGATGAAGCGGCCATCCCTCCGCGCGCTCGCCCTCCTCCTCGCCTTGACGCGAGGCGTCCAGGCCGCCGAGTCGGCGCTGGTCTTCTACTCCGGCGGCAAGGAGGTCGCCCGCGTGACGGCCGCGCAGATGGGCGCGCGGCCCGACGTCCGGGTCGTCGACGTCGCCGACCCCTCCTACGGCCGCCGCAAGCGCTTTCGGGCCGCGCCTCTGCGGGGCCTCCTCACGACGGCCTACGGCGCCTCCTGGGGCGAGAACACCCTCGGCGAGGTCTTCTTCGAGTCCCTCGACGGTTCCCTCTCCCACGCGAAGACCGGCGGCCTGATGGCCGACGGAGGCTGGCTCGCCTTCGAGGACGACGAGGTCCCCGGCTGGGAGGAGCGTCCCGGCAAGCGCACGCGGCCGGGCCCGTTCCACCTGTTCTGGACCGGCGGCGCCCAGCGCCCGCGCGACGGCTTCCCCTGGCCCGAACAGATCGTCTCCGTGCGCATGGGGATGGTCGAAGAGGAATACCCCAGGGCCGTGCCCCGGGGCGCCTCCCCGGGCTCGGCGGCCGCGCGGGGCTGGAAGGTCTTCCATAAGGGCTGCCTCTCCTGCCACGCTATCAGCGGACAGGGCGGCGCGGTCGGGCCCGACCTCAACGAACCCAAGGGCGTG
>MGUL01000194.1:12742-13552 GCA_001800005.1 Elusimicrobia bacterium RBG_16_66_12
CGGGACCAAATGACAGGAGACTCTCGATGAAGCCCCAGACCACGCTCGAGCCCAAGACTCTGAAGACCGTCTTCTCCACGCTGGACAAGAAGAGCGCGGCCCTCATCGCCGTCGCCCCGGCGGAAGACGCCCCGCGCCGGCCGGTGCACGTCGTCTATGGCGGAGCGCACCTCTTCAAGTCCGACTCGCCCCGCAAGCTGGGGGAGCTGGCCCTGCGCTGCCTGTCGCGCTACGCGCCCGACGCGGTCACCTTCGCGCGCGCCGTCGGCATGGACGAGTCCCTGGCCCACAAGGTCTACGACCGCGTCGTCGAAAAGCTCAAGACCGAGCCCGTCGAGGACTACCGCATCGACTTCGAGGACGGCTACGGCGAGCGCCCGGAGGCCGAGGAGGACGCCCACGCCGTCGCCGCCGCCCTGGAGGCCGCGCGCGGCCTGGAGGAAGGCACGATCCCCCCCTTCCTCGGCCTGAGGATCAAGCCCTTCACGCCCGGGCGCCGGGACCGCTCGGTCCGGACCCTGGACGTCTTCCTCTCCGCCCTCGTGCGGCAGACGAAGGGCCGCCTGCCGGCGCCCTTCTTCGTGACCCTGCCCAAGGTCTCGAGCCCGGAGCAGGCCGCGGCGCTGGCCAAGCTCCTCGACGCCTTCGAGCGCAAGAAGAAGCTCAAGCCTCGCGCTTTTAAGATCGAGATCATGGTGGAGACCCCGCAGGCGATCATGGACGCCGGCGGGAAATCGCCCCTGCGCGCCATCGTGGACGCGTGCGGCGGGCGCTGCGCCGCGGCCCACTTCGGCGCCTACGACTACACGG
>MGUL01000194.1:13670-14131 GCA_001800005.1 Elusimicrobia bacterium RBG_16_66_12
CGCTCTGCGACAGCGCGACCGTGATCCTGCCGCTGGCGCCGCACCGCGCGGCCCCCGGGGAATACCTGACCGCCGCGCAGGACCGCGAGAACGTGGAGGCCGTGCGCCATGGCTGGCGGCTGCACTACGAGAACACGACGCGCTCGCTGACCGAGGGCATCTACCAGGGCTGGGACCTGCACCCCGCCCAGCTTCCGGCGCGCTACGCGGCCGTTTACTGCTTCTTCCTCGCCGGCCTGCCCCAGGCCACGGCGCGCCTCAAGAACTTCCTGGAGAAGGCCGCCCAGGCCACCCGCATCGGAAGCGTCTTCGACGACGCGGCGACGGGGCAAGGGCTGCTCAATTATTTCCTGCGCGCCCGGGCCTGCGGCGCGATCACCGAGGCCGAAGCCGCGGCCGCGCGGCCTGAATGAGGCCCGCCCTCCTCGTCAAGAACGCCCGCCGCGTCGTCACGATGGACG
>MGUL01000195.1:0-4186 GCA_001800005.1 Elusimicrobia bacterium RBG_16_66_12
GACTGGGTGGTGCGCTATCAAGGCGGCGACAACGCCGGGCATACCGTCGTCTTCGACGGGCAGAAGTACGCGCTGCACCTGATCCCCTCCGGCATCCTTCAGAAGGGCGTCAAGAACATCATCGGCGACGGCGTGGTGGTCAATCCGCGCGCCTTCGTCGACGAGATCAAGATGCTCGGCAAGCGCGGCATCCGGGTCGACGGGCGCCTGTTCCTGAGCCTGGCGGCGCACGTGATCCTTCCCTATCACATCTATCTCGACACCCTGCGCGAGGAGGGGGGGCGAGGCATCGGGACCACCAAGAAGGGCATCGGCCCCTGCTACGAGGACAAGGTCGCCCGCATCGGGATCCGAGTCGCCGACTACCTCGACACCGGCTCCTTCTGCGCTCTGGTCCGTCTGAACCTTAAGGTCCGCGCCGCCGAGTTGGCCAAGGTGAAGCCCCTCAAGGAAATCGAGGCCGAGGTCTTCGACGGCTACGAGGCGCGCCGGCGCTTCCTCGTCCGGTTCGCCGCCGACACTGGGCTCATTCTGGACGCCGCGCGGCGCAAGGGCGCTCGCATCCTGCTGGAGAGCGCGCAGGGCTCGATGCTGGACCTCGACCACGGGACCTATCCTTTCGTGACCTCGTCGAGCCCGGTTGCCGGCGGCGCCTGCGTGGGAGCGGGTGTCGGCCCCACGACCATCACGGGGGTCATGGGGGTCACCAAGGCCTACACCACGCGCGTGGGCCTGGGGCCGTTTCCCACGGAGATCGAGGGGTCCGTCGCCCGCTACATCCGCGAGGTCGGCAAGGAGTACGGCGTGACCACGGGGCGAGCGCGGCGCGTCGGCTGGCTGGACCTGCCGCAGCTGCGCGCGGCGATCCGGATGAACGGCCTGACCTCCTTCACGATGACGAAATTGGACACCCTCTCGGGCGTTCACCCCATCAAGGTCTGCGTCGGCTACAAGCTGGGCAAGAAGAGGCTTTGCGAATTCCCGCTCTCGCGGCGTGCGCAGTTGGATGTTGAGCCGGTCTATGAATCCTTCCCCGGCTTCTCCGGGGACCTCGGCGGCGCGCGCAAGTTCGGCGACCTGCCGCTCGGGGCCCGGAGCTACGTGCTGGCGGTGGAGAAGGCGCTGGGCGTGCCCATCCGCATCGTCTCCGTGGGACAGAGCCGGGAACAGACCATCGTGCGCGACGCCAAACGCATTTGGGGATAAGTTTGCGTTAAAGCAAAATAAAACACATAAATATTTGCGTATAAGCAAATATTTATGTATACTGAACGTGTGCTGAAGGAGCGCTATCTCGCCCCCGTCGTCTCCGAAGACCTCAAGGAGAAGATGGTCTTCGTGGGCGGGCCCCGCCAGGTCGGCAAGACCACGTTGGCCAAGGCCCTGGTGGGGGCGCGGTTCCGGGACGCCGCCTATTTCAACTGGGATAATCAGCAGGAGCGCCGTCGGTTGATGGCTTATGAATGGCCGGGCTCGGCGGAGCTGATCATCCTCGACGAGATCCACAAGTTCAAGGGGTGGAAGGGGTTCGTCAAGGGCGCCTACGACACGCACAAGGACAAGTACAAGTTCCTCGTCACGGGCAGTTCGAGGCTGGACATCTACCGCAAGGGCGGGGATTCCCTCCAGGGGCGCTACCATCACTATCGCCTGCATCCCTTCTCGCTGGCTGAGTTGTCGGGTGGTGGAACTGCGGCCGTGCCGTTCCAGGAGCTCCCGGTCGGTCCGACGAGGCAGGGTGCGGAGTTCGGACTTCTGGAGAGATTCGGAGGCTTCCCCGAGCCCCTCGTCTCGCAGAATGAGCGCGTCCTTCGTCGTTGGCACGGCGAGCGCAACGAGCGGCTCTTCCGAGAGGATATCCGCGACGTGGAGATCGTGCGGGACATCGGACGGATGAAGCTCTTGGGCGACATGCTGCCGGCCAAGGTCGGCGCGCTCCTCTCCGTGAACGCCCTCAGGGAGGATCTGCAGGTGAGCCATCGCGCCGCGGCGCATTGGCTGGACATCCTTGAGTCCTTTTATTATCAGTTCCGGATATACCCTTACACGCGGGCGGCGTTCCGCTCCTTGAAGAAGGAGCCCAAGCTCTACCTGTGGGACTGGTCCGAGGTCCCCGACGAGGCGTCCCGCTTCGAGAACCTCATCGCCTCGCATCTGCTGAAGTTCGTCCACTGGCTGCATGACCGCGAGGGCTACAAGGCGGAGCTTTACTTCCTGCGCGACCTCTCGAAGAGGGAGGTCGACTTCCTGGTGACGATCGACGGGAAGCCCTGGTTCGCGGTCGAGGCCAAGAGCCAGGACGAGAGCGTCTCGGCCGGCTTGAGGTATTTCCGGGACAAGCTGAAGATCCCCTTCGCCTATCAAGTCCTCAGGAAGAGCGGCGTGGACAAGCGCGTCGACGGCGTGCGCGTCGTCTCGGCGGACAGACTGCTGCTGGCGCTGGTCTGACGCTTTTTGGGTCTAGAATCTTATGCTTCATCATGTTACACTGAGGTCGAATCATGCCGATTTTCGAGCCCGTCTTTTCCGCGCTCAATGGAACGGGCGTGCGCTATGTCGTCGTCGGGGGGCTCGCGGTCGTCCTCCATGGGCATCCGCGTCTGACGGCCGACGTGGACATCGTTCTGGATTTGGAACCGGTCGCCGCGAGAAAGGCCATGGAGGCGCTGAAGACGCTCGGCTTGAAGGCGCGCGCACCCGTGGACCTGTCCGCTTTTGCCGACTCTGTCCAGCGGGAGTCGTGGATCACGGACAAAGCGATGACGGTCTTCAGTTTGTATTCCCCGACCAACCCGCTCCTCATTCTGGATCTGTTCGTTCGCGCCCCGATCCCGTTCGAGGAGTTGTGGTCGCGGTCGCGGACGATCGATCTTGGGAGCTTGAAGGTGCAGGTGGCCTCGATCGACGATTTGATCATGATGAAGGAGACCGTCGCGCGCCCTCAGGATTTAACGGATATCGAGGCGCTGGAAGCGCTGAAAAAACGCGCTTCCATGAGGGACTCCGGTGCCTGACGAAAGCGATTGGCAATGCGGTTGGGAGGACGCCCGTAAGCGGCAATTGACCGCCGGGTTCGACGCCACTCCCGCACAGCGGCTGGCGTGGCTCGAAGAGATGATTCTCTTCGCGTACCGTGTCCGCGCCCTGCCGCGACCTTCGAGCGCGCCGATGTTCCTGCGCGACGCTCCGGATGCTGACAAGCGGAAGGAAGGGGGCTCGTGACGATTCTCTCGTCGAGAAATGAGATCGTGAAGCTCGTGGGTCTTGACAATTTTCGGGGGCCTGTTATACTGGGCTTGTCGCAGGTTGGAACGACAAACCGGCAAACCGATCGCGAGGTCGGGGCGCAAAGCGGAGGGCCTCGGGTGCCCGAGGTCGCCTGGCTACCGAAAACAAAATGCTGACGAACGGCGTTTGCTCTCGATTTCGCTCGGCCTCAACTCGCCATCTACGGGACAGAGGGGTTAGATGGTTGGTGGGGCCGGGCCTGTTTTTGGCCCTGGCGCTGCTCGCCGCGGGCGCGCGGGCCGAGGCCCCGGTGGGCCTCGACGCGAAAGGCGTGGACCCCCTGTCCGCCGTGGACAACCGCCTCGGCCTGGACGTGCGCGACGAGTTGGGGCGGCCGGTCTCCGGACGGCTGGTGCTCGACCAGCTCAAAGCGGCCCAGGCCGCGCGTTCGGCCGAGAATGCGTTCTCTTCCCGCCTGCCGCGGGCCCGGTTCATCCTGCCCGTCCTGGAGGCGGCCGTCGGCTGCGGGCTCTGGCTGGTCCAGTTGGCCGACGCCCTGCCCGCGACCAGGATCTTGGCGTCCTTGCCGACCCCGCGGCCGAAGGTGTCCGCGCTCGTGCTGGCGATGCTGGGCTGTGTCTTGGCCTCGGCGGCTTCGGGGCTGGGGCCGCGCTCCGAACGGCCTTCCGTCTTTTTTTGTACATGCCGCCGTGAAATCCTCCGTTGTTGATTCCTCCCACCAACCCCCCTTCCGCCTAGCCGGAAGGGCGCCTGCCTTAAGTCCAGCACGTCGTCCGACCCCGTGATGGTGTTCACAAATCCGTCACCCGGCCGACCTGAAAGACCGCCACAATTGGAGCTCGAATGCCCTTCCCTGGGCGTACTCCGTCCGCTTTTCGCGTGCGCGCGCGATATAGAATATCGCCCTTGGCGATGCTCTGCATGGCGTGCGCCTGGC
>MGUL01000195.1:4194-13647 GCA_001800005.1 Elusimicrobia bacterium RBG_16_66_12
GCGATGGCCGCCGACATTCCCGCCATGATCGCGGCTTTGCGGCATCCCGAGATCCAGAAACGGGACCAAGCCGTCTCGGACTTGGCGGCGGCCGGCCCCGCCGCCGTGCCCGCGCTGGTGGGGGAGATCAAGGGCGACCGGAGCCGTGGGCTCATCACGAAAATCCTGCTCAAAATCGGGCCCAAGGCCGTGCCGGAGTTGATCGTCCTGCTCAAATCCGCGGAGCTGCGTAATCGAGCTGGGGCCGCTCTGGTTCAAGTCATCGGGCCGGAGTCGGCGGGTCAAACGCAGGCCCTCCTGGACTGCCTGCACGATCCCCAGGTCAACAATTACTGCGGGACGGCGTTGATCAAGGCGATGGGGCCTCGGGCCAAGGGCCAGCTCCCGCGGCTCATCTCGGCCCTGAAAGATCCCGACAAAACAGTGCGCCTCTACGCCGCGGCGGCTTTGGGCCAGATCGGACCCCAGGCCAAGACGGCGGTGCCGGGCCTCATTGCCGTGCTGGCGGATCCGGAGCCCGCGGTGCGGCTGAACGCCGTCGCGGCTCTCGGCAAGATCGGACGCGGGGCGAAAGAGGCGATTGCGGCTCTCAAGGCCATGAAGCAGGGGCAGAGCGACGAGATCAAGAACGCCGTTGCGGAGGCCTTGAGGAACATCCATGGCTAGCCGCTCATGGAGCCGTCATCTGGGGACCCTGGCCCTTGCGGCCCTGGCGGGGCTTTTGTCTCCCGACGCTCAGGCGGCTGAGAGGTTGGTCGGCGACAATGGCGCCACCACCGCCTATGTGGGTCAGCGCAACGCCATCCATGTGCCGGGCAAGGGCTATTGGGTCTTCTACAGGGCCACCAATTCAGATCGCGCCGTCTGGCGTTTCTCCCCCGATGGCCGGGACTGGAAAGCCACCGATGAGGCCGGAAGCTGGACGGACAAAGCCGATGTATTCCCCTTCGCTTCGCTCGCGCCTGACGCCGCCTGGGGCAGCCCCAGCGTTTGGTTCGCCCCCGGAGTGAACGGGACGGACCGCGTCTATGCCGTCGCCAGCGACGCGGGAACCGACTCCCCGGGCGCCGGCGCCACGGCGGACGGCAACATGAACGATTCCGCCGGCAACAAGGTTTTTTTGAGATGGGGAACGCTCAACGGCAACGGTTCCATCACCTGGAATCCGGCCGGCATCCGGCGGCAGAAGATGGTGGCCCGGGTCGCCACCTGTCAGAACGCCGACAACTCGAGGACTAATTTCGTCGATCCTTTATCTCAGAAATCCGCCGTGGTCGTCTATTCCAGCGCCACGGGCAGCGACTATGTGTCCATTTTCACGGACGCGGGGGGGTCGGACGCCACCCGTAAAGTGTTCGGAGTGGTCGGCGTGACCAATCTGACCAGGGACGCGACGGGCTACCTCCACACCGACAACGACACGTCCGACGCCGACGGCCGGACGGACGCCCCGCACGTTTATACCTTCTGCCTGGCGGGCACCCAGGGGACGCCCTATGACAACACCTTGGATGTCCTCAACGTGCCCGCCGCGGCGCCGGTCTTGGATGGGGCGACGCCGCGCGTGTCCTTGCTGGCCCGCAACGACAACCTGGTGGCCAGCGAGGGCGGGGGTGACGGCAACTATGACGCGCATCTTCTCCGGGTCGACCGATTGAGCAATTGGGTCGACGTGGACAACAGCGGCGCCCTGGACAATAACACGGTCAACGACCTCAATCTTCATAACCTCTTTTATCAGATGAACACGATCGACGAGCCGGAGGGCTATGGGGCCTCCATCATCAACGATGTCGGCACGAGCGTGTCCCACGTCGCCCTGATCAACAACAACGGCGGCCTGACCTATCGGCGGAGGGACGCCTCCGGCAGCGCGGTGACGGCGTTGATCCTGGACGCGAACGGCACGTCCGGCGTCGGCGCTTTGCCTCTCTACGAGCCCTCCATTTCGCTGGTCTACAAGAACGCCGGACCTTCGAAGGAAGTTTACATCGTCTACGTGACCACGGACCGGGCCCAGGTCAACTACTTCACCTGCGCTTCGACGGCGACTGCGATCGCGGACTGTCAGGGCCCAAAGGTTTACCGGACGGGTTCCAATTTAGCCAACCCCAAGCTCGGCTTTTGGGCCGGCATGAACGAGTCTTTGCCGATCATGTGGAACGACGCCGGCAACGTCTACTTCGACAAGGTCATCACCTCGACCTTCGCGGCGCCCTCGGGCGTGGCGGTCAGCACCGCCGTCCCCTACAACGCTTTCCTTAGCCAGCCGAACTACGATCTGCTGATCACGGGGAGCAACTTCGAGTCCATTCCGAGCGTCTCCACCCCGACGCCCCAGTTCCTCATCCTGGCCAGCTCCGAGACCCAGTCCGAGATCCGCGTGGCCTCCGTGACCTGGATCAGCAAGACCCAGATGCGCGCCTCGATCGTCCTGTCCACCTTCGTCAACGCCGGTTTCAACTATGACATGCGCATCGTCCTGGGCGACGGACAGGAATATCCGACCCGCTACGACCGCAACGGGACCTCCGCTTCGAACGTCTCATTGCCTTTCAGGCTTGATGCGCCGACCATCATGGGCCTGTCCGACCTGACCGACCCGGCCCCGAACCTTTTCGTCTCGGCCGGAGCGGTCCACCGCAACGATGGGACCCTCGGCCTGCGCCGCACCGTGCGCGTGACCGGCACCGGCTTCATGAATTGGGCCGGCGCGGCGGGGTCCGTTCCGGCGAGCACCAGCACCGTCCGCGTCCAGTTCCAGCGCGCCGCGGACGGGTTCATCGACCCCGAGGTCTCCTTCAGTTCCCTGGCCTACATCGGCAGCACGGGCGTCAATCTGTTCCTTAACGTGTCCACCGCGGCCCAGCCCGGAGCCTACACCGCGATACTGACCAACCCGTCCTCCGGAACCGCGCTGTCGGCGGCCTCGACCTTCTACGTGACCGTGCCCACCGCCAGCGTCACCTTGCCCCTGCCCGGGCCCAACCTCGGCTTCACGGTGGTCGCCGGCGGGGCCGGCTTCCTGTCCGGGGGGGTCCAGGGCGTCACGGATGTGACGGGGGCCTCGGTGCGCATCACCCACCTCAGCAGCGCGAAGGTCTGGAACGGCTCGGTGATGACCTCGGCCGGATTCGCCACGGAAGAGGACAAGTGGCGCTCGGCGACGCTCTCGCCGAACGCGACGGCCTACTCCTACGCCTTCAATTCGCTGGACACCGGCAACGTCCCGGACGACGGATCCTACGAGATCGCCGCCCGCGCCCTCACCCGCGACGGCGGCGTGGGCGACCCCCTGTATGCCGGCTTCATCAGCACCCAGTCCATCACCCTGGACCGCTTCCCCCCGACGGCCTCGGTGCAGCTGCCCGTCTCCGGCGCGACGAACACCGTCGCCAACGTGAGTGTGCTGTTCTCGGACCTGGGAACCGGCGTGCTCGTCAGCAGCGTCATGGTCCAGGATATCGGGATCCCGACCGGCTCCACCGACACCTGGGTCTCATTCTCGACCGCGGGCGTTCTTCATGGGGTCCCCGGCGAGCAGGTTTGGCTGGCGACGACCTCGCTGGGCACGCCCCAGACCGTGTTCCAGACGGGGCAGGTCGGGACCGTGGGCGCGGACATCAACGCGGGCACGACGATCAAGCTGCCGCAGTGGCAGGACGGCCACAAATACGCGGTCTCCGGCTTCGCGCGCGACGTGGCCAACCGCTTCGTGGACCAGTCCACCAGCGGCGCCAGCGCCTACACCACCTTCGTCTACGACATCACCAAGCCGACCGTGACGATCAGCGCGCCGACCGGCCTGGCCGCCAGCTCGGGCACGGCGACCTGGGTGACCTCCTTCGCGGCCGTCTCGGGCGCGATCAAGGACAACGTCGCCGACAGCTACGACCAACAGCACGTCTTCGTGCGCGTGGCCGAACTCCTGCCCGGCGCCATCGAGATCGTCAACCGCTGGCTGCGTCCGTCGGACCTGATCTTCACGAACACCATCTCGCCCGACCAGGCATACAGGGAGATCGTCCAGACGATGACGGCGCCCGACGCCTCCGACCCCTGGTCCTGGGACATCTCCGCGGCTCAGGCCCAGATGACGGACGGCCTCATCTATCGCATCGAGATCTATGCGTCGGACTCGGCGGGCAACTCGACGGGCACCGTGACCATGCCGACCATCACGCGCTACCTGCGCCTGGACCGCACGCCCAGCATCGCGCAGGTCGTCATCAGCACGGGCGCGACCTCCCCGGACTCCATCTACTTCGGGACCACCTCCACGGTCGGCCTCTACCAGTCCTCCAGCCCGTTGAACTCCATCCGGCTGTTCCTCGGCGACAGCACGGGCTCGGGCATCGAGAGCGTGCGCTATTACCTGCGCTTCGACGGGCCCACGGGCTACTACCAGTACGACGCCGTCGATCCGTCCTCCTGGGTCTACGATAACCCCCCGGTCATCCACTGGCAGAACGCGACCTCGACGACCACACCGGCCTACCAGGTGGCGCTGACGACCTCCGTGCCCTGGATCGACTCGCAGAACTACTACATCCACTATGAGATCCGCGACGTCGCCGGCAACTTGAACACCTTCTCCTGGAGCTTCACCTACGACACCTCGTCGCCGACCCTCTCCGGCCTCTCCATCTCCTCGGGCACCACCTATTCCGACCCGACGGACCTGCCCAACGCGATCGCCGGGCAGGTCGTCGACGAAGTCAACAGCATCGGCAAGGTCAATGCCGGAGTCTTCCAGGTCGGCGTGGGCGTCCAGCGCCAGAGCGACGGTCTCTGGTTCCGCACGCTGGCCCCCAACTGGCGCACCTCGCGCGCCGACCCCCTCGTCACCTCCTTCTCCGGCAACAACTGGTCGCTCAACCCGCTGGGCGACCAGAACGGCAGCTTCTGGAACTCACGCTCGACCGACACCTATTACCTCTATGTGTGGGCGCAGGACAACGTCGTCTCCACCTACACGAACGTCAACAGCTCGCAGACTTTAGTCTCCGTGTTCCAGTGGGAGGTTCAGCCCCCGACCTCGACGCTGATCTCGCCGACGACCACCACGAACAATGTCTGGTATTCCTCCGTCACCGGCCACAACCTGCCCTACGTCATCGGCACGGCGTACGACCAGCCTAACTCCGGCCCGGGCGTCGGCATGAACGTCTCCTGCTCCATGTCGGGCGGCCCCGGGACGTGGCCGGGGGGAAGCCCGAACATCTGCGCCGAGGAAACCGAGATCCAGGACGAGACGACCGGCCTCTGCTGGAACGGCTCGTCCTTCGCGGGCACCTGCGGCGCCGCCAACACCTTCCGCTCGATGACGGTCATCAACTCCAGCTACACCTACAACCTCCAGATCGGCGTCGGCGGCGGGATATGGGAGAGCATGACCCACGGCGGGAGCTACCGCATCCGCCTGCGCGGCAAGGACGCCGGCGTGTCCTCGGGAGGCGTCTGGAAGCCCAACACCGAGAGTCCTCCCACGCCCGGCGACTGCGGCAGCGTCTCGGCCGGGGCCTACAACGTCCGCTGCATCCGCGTGGACAAGGCGCCGCCCATCACCTCGATCACGAACCCGGTGCATAATTCCAACATCACCTCGCCGGTCGCCACCATCGACGGCGCGGTTTCCGACCCCCAAGCGGGGCCGGGCAAGACCTTCATGGCGGCCTGCGCGGACGCCGCCGGCTCGCCGAACACCTCCGCGTGCCTGACCGGACTGACCGGCGGCGACTCCTTCACCGGCGGGCTGAAGTGGTTCGAAACGACCCCGGTGGCCGGGGTGTGGAGCATCGACACCTCGGCCTTGGCGTGGCCGGTGGGCGTCTACCATATCCTGGCGCGCTCCACGGACACCGTCGAGAACGCCGAGAACGCCAACGCGGGGGTCGGGGTGAACACCAGCCACATCAAGGTGACCGTCGTGGCCGGCGGCGCCAGCGGCGTGATCAAGGCCCCGTCCTCCCTGGACGCGACCTACCCGTTCTACCAGCCGAGCGTGCTGGCCGCCATCTCCGGCACCGCCGCGGGCAACACGCATGCGCAGGTGCGTATCCGGGAGACGGACAACAACCTCTACTTCGACGGCGCCAACTGGGGGGCGAGCGCATGGGTCCCCAGCTCCCCGGCGCTCATCAACGTCGGAGACCAGTCGTGGTCCTACTCCTTCCCCGATCCGGGCGCTTGGCGCGTCAACCAGAACTACACCGTCGATCTGCGCGTCAATAATGGGGGCGGGGGGAGCCCCTCCGGGACCCTGTGGACGGAGACCTTCGTCATCGACTCCTCCGCGCCCGTCATCGTGGTCAACAATCCTTCCCTGACGGCCCATAACAAGTCGCAGCTGGCGGCCCTGTCCGGCTCGGTCCTCGACGTCCCCATCAACCTCCAGCCCAACAGCCTGGACCCGAACAGCGTCTACTACCGCGTGCTGCGCCAGAAGGACAACTATCAATGGTCGGTCCCGCTTTCCACGTTCGTCGCGGCCGGACCGACGAACCTCCAGGGCCTGGACGGCGGCGGCGGGCTGTTCACCTACACGACCGACTATATGACGGCCGGCGCGATGTTCGAGGACGGCTATCAGTACAAGGCGACCCTCTTCGCCGCGGACAAGGCCGGCAACGCCTCCAACACGCCCAGCGCCTTCTTCCGCTACGACGTGTCCTATCCGACCGCGGCGATGACCGTGCCCCTGCCGGGCATCCCCGTCAACGCCCTGAGCACGGTCTCCGGCACGGCCGTGGACCCGAACCCGAGGCTGGGCGACGGCAACAGCTCGCCCTCCGGCATCGGCGCGGTGGAACTGCGCGTGCGCAATTCCAACGGGAACTATTTCAACGGCACCAACTTCGGCACCGCCGTCGAGACCTGGCTGCCCGCGACCTTCTACGAGGCCGCGGTCGGCAACGCGACCTTCACTTACACGAGCGCCAACCTGGACTCCGCGCTGATCAGCGGCCTCTATTCCATCGCCGTGCGCGCGCGGGACAAGGCGGGCAACACCCAGCAGGCCTTCACGGCGGCCGGCTCCTCGTTCACGCTGACCATCGACAAGGACGCCCCGACGCTTTCCATCTCCCAGCCGTCCCTGCCCGCCTACACCCCGGCGGCGGCGGCCGCCTTGGGAGTCTCGGGCGCGTCCTCGGACCCCCTCGCCAACGGCACTTCGGCGGGGCTGCTGATCGACGGCATCGACGTCCAGCTCTGGTACCTGCAGGGCAGCACCAGCTATTACTGGACGGGCTCGACCTTCTCGACGACCCTGACCACGATTTCCGCCTCGGGCGCGGCTTGGTCCCTGCCGCTGGTCCCGACTGCGGTCCAGTACGCCTGGCCGGGCGATCATGTCTTCTACGCGCAGGCGCGCTCGCATGACGCCGCCGTGCTGGCCGACGGCAACGTCTCGCCCTCGACCGGCAACGCCAGCGCCTGGACCGCGGTCCGCTCGTTCATCGTCGACGGCACGCCCCCGGTCTCATCCATGACGGGCGTCACCGACGGCTTGTTCATCCCGTCCCTCGGCGCCTTGGCGGGCACGGCGGACGCCTCCCTCTCGGGGATCGGCGTCGTCGAGGTCCGCATCACGACCAACCCCGCCACCGGCCCCG
Organism: Elusimicrobia bacterium RBG_16_66_12; assembly: GCA_001800005.1. Lineage (GTDB taxonomy): Bacteria > Elusimicrobiota > Elusimicrobia > UBA1565 > UBA9628 > GWA2-66-18. The sequence continues at coordinate 11,811 of MGUL01000195.1, forward strand.
ACTGGACCGGATCCTCTTATACCTTCACGACGCCCTGGTGGTCGACGGCGGCCGTCATCGGCGCCAACTGGACCTACTCCGACGTCGCCGGAGCGTTCGTCGACGGCAGCAAGTATTACCTCTTCTCGCGCGTGACCGACAACGTCGCCAACGCGCAGACCCAGCCGGCGGTCTACGGCGTCACGGTGGACGCCACGCCGCCGATCCTCTCCATCGCCTTCCCGGCCAGCCCGCCCTTCAATCCGCCCCACTCGAACGACGCCGTCAACGCGGAAGCCACGCGCGTGAGCAGCTACACCTGGGGCGCGGTCAGCGATCCCAACGCGCTGGCCTCCGGCGTGTCGCAGGTCTTCCTGGCCATCTCCTCCGGCACGCCGGGCGGTTCCGGCAACAAGTGGTGGGATGACGCGACCCGGACCTTCAGCATCGCGGCCCAGGTGCCGCCGGCCTACTCCACGCAGGTCTATGTCGCGGGGCAGAACTTCTGGCGGTACTCCGTGCCGGAACTGCGCGCGCAGCTCGTCGACGGCGTCAACTATACGATCTACACCTACGCGGTCGACAAGGCGGGCAACCCGACGGCGGTCAAGTCCCAGCCGTTCATGTATGACGTCGCGCGCCCGACCTCGACGGTCGCCGCACCCGCCAACGCCTCGAGCGTGAACGCGGTCGCGCAGTTCGCCGGCTCCTCCAGCGAGCCGGGGGACAACCCCTCCGGCGTCTATCGCGTCTTCGCCGCCATCCGCCACACGGCGGGCGGCGTGAAGCCCATCGGGTGGTGGAACTGGAGCACGCAGTCCTTCGACGTCGGCCTGGGCGACCCGCCCGCGCAGCCGCCGGCGGGCGCGGCCTGGACCCAGGTCTCCAGCACGACCGTGCAGGGATTGGCCGCGCTGGCCTGGTCGACTCCCGTCCCGGCGGGGATGCTCGAGTCGAGCGGGACCTACCGCCTCGTCTCGGCCGCCATGGACAACGCGACCAACGTCCAGCAGAACCCGACGCCGATCGGGGCCGGCTCCGCGTTCCGCTACGACACCGACGCGCCGACGGCGACGATCACGACACCGGCGCTCTATTCCTATTTGAACGCGGCCGCTCTCGGCCAGATGAGCGGCGCGGCGGACGACGAACAGTTCGGCGCCTCGGGCCTCTCTTCCGTCGAGATACTGCTCAAACTGCAGGACGCCGGCGCGTTCTGGAACGGCGGGACCAGCGGCACCACCGGCGACTGGGACACGATCGTGGGCACCAAGTACGCGCAGTGGCGCCCCGTGACGGGCCTGTCGAACTGGAGCCAGGCCTTCCCGCCCGCCAACACGATGGAGTCGCGCAGGCTGCGGCTGTGGGTGAGGTCCCGCGACCGCGCGGGCAACTCGAGCCCGACCCCGACGGGCGGCACGGGCGGCCAGCTGGACTTAAACCAGAACGCGGACGGCTCGCCGGCCTACGTCTTCACCTATGACAACGCGGCTCCGTCCAGTCGGGTCACCTTCCCTCCCATCGGCGCGAACTTCACGCCGGCGACGATCACCGGCACGGCCGAGGACGCCAACCCCACCTACAACCCGAGCGGCGTCTTCAACGTCAAGCTGAAGGTGAAAAGATCGGACGGCGTCTATTGGAATCTCGGCACCCCCGGCTGGACGGGCGCGGACGTCTTCGACAACTGGAGCCTCACGGGCCTCAACCCCTGGTCGTTCCCCTTCATCGGGGCCTTCGAAGAGGGCTATCTCTACGACGTGAACTCGATGAGCCAGGACGCCGCCAACAACTGGGAGAACGCCTACTCCACGTACAGCTTCACCGTCGACCTCACCACGCCCGCGAGCGTGGTCGG
>MGUL01000195.1:13665-15671 GCA_001800005.1 Elusimicrobia bacterium RBG_16_66_12
TCCTTCGTCAGCTCCGCGGCCGTGCAGATCCGCGGAACGGCCGAGGACCGCTTCTGCTTCTTCTCCCCCGGGCTGTGCAACGTCGTGACGCGCCATTTCGAATCCGGCATACAGCCTTCCAGCGTGACCGTGGCCATCGCCGAGATCGTCGTCTCCACGACCTGGTGGGACGGCTCGGCCTTCACCTCCGGCGTCCCGATCTGGTCGACGGCCGTCTTCACGGGCGCTTCGAGCGGCACCTGGACCTTCCAGCTGCCCGACGGCGCGCTGACCTCCACCAAGAACTACAAGATCGTCTCCCGGGCCAGGGACGCCTCCGGCAACTTGGACACGATCTACTCGACGAGCACCTTCACCTACGACACCGTGGCCCCCGTTTCGGTCGCCACGGCGCCGACCGGGACGGTCGGCGGGCTTCCCTTCATCTACGGCACCGCGCGCGACGAGTCTCCCGGGCGCCTCTCGGTCGTGCGCCTGACCATCCAGGAGACCGCCTGCACGGGCGGGACCTGCCACATCGGGCAATACTGGAACGGCAGCGCCTGGCAGGCTGGCTCGATCGAGATATCCTCCGGCACGGTCGGCTCCCCGATCACGCTCAGCACCTACGCCTGGACCATGGACGGCAGCCTGGTGTCGTGGGACGACCAGTCGCACTACAAGGTCTGGGTGCGCGCGGTCGACCAGGCCGGCAACGTCGAGGCCGCCCACGGCGCGCAGGACCTCGACATCGACCTAGTGACCCCGGGCTCATCCGTCTCCATCACCCAGCCGGTCTCGCCGGACCTGCTGCATTACGGCCCCACGACGGCCGCTCCCATCAACACCATCATCGGCACCGCCGGCAACGCGCGCTTGAGCGCCGGGGTGCGCCTTCTGCTCAAGCGCCTGACCGAGCCGGCCAGCTACTGGTATGACCCCTCGGCTCGCTGGGACAACGACTCCACCACCTTCACTCCCGTCAACGTGGTCAACGGCATCCCTCAGACCTGGAACTACGCGCTGACCTCGCCCTACGGCGTGGACAACGCCTCCTACAGCCTCACGGCCACGCCGGTCAACAGCGCCGCCATCCTGGGCACTCCCTTCACGCGCACCTTCGTCTATGACCGCACCATCCCCGCCCTGGCCATCACCGCGCCGAGCGGGGTCGTCTGCGCCGGGGCCAGCGCCTGCTTGAACTCGGTGACCTCCATCACCGGCATCGCGACGGACCCGGGCAACGCGAGCCCGCCCTCGATTCTCTACGCGGGCCTGAGCGTGCGCATCAAGAGCGGCGTCACCGGGGATTACTGGAACAACTCCGTCTTCCAGGGCACGGTGACGGACCTCCTGACCGACGCGCCCTCCTTCAATTCCGTCGGCAGCCCGCCCACCTACAACTGGGACTTGGCGACCAGCGTGGGGCCGGCCCTGAAGGACGGCGAGGACTACGTCATCTACGCCCATGCGGCGGACAAGGCGGGCAACGACCAGACCATCGAATCGTCGATGGCGAACTTCACCTTCGTCTTCGACACGACGCCCCCGGTCGGCCTCATGGTCCAGCCCTCGTCCGGCCAGGTCTACCTGAACCTCGCCACGATCTCCGGCACCTCGTCGGACCCGGCGGGCGTCTACGCCAACAACAAGAAGTCCGACGTGGAGCGCGTGGAGCTCCAGATCTACGATTGGACCCAGGACACCTGCTGGAACGAGGCCGCGTCCCAGTTCAACCTGGGCTGCCCGCATTTCTTCGTCGTCACGGGCACGAACCCGTTCACCTACTCGAACGCGTCGCTCACCAGCCAGATCGCCTCGGGAGGGCAGTACACCGTCGCCGCCCGCGCGGCGGACTACGCCGGCAACGTCCAGTCGGTCTTCAACGTCCCGACCTCCAGCCGCACCTTCGCCGTCGATAAGAACCCGCCGCTGGCCGGTTTCGTCAAGCCGGTGAACGGCGGAGCCTATCAGCCCATCCAGCTCACCGGCGGCTCGGCCCTGAACGGCACGGCGGCGGACCCCGA
>MGUL01000196.1:0-11343 GCA_001800005.1 Elusimicrobia bacterium RBG_16_66_12
CAAAGCGCTCTCCGCTCATCGCCCTGGGCCCTCCCGGCTCCGTCCATCTACTACAACGCCCCGCCGCGAGACAGGATTCGCGAAGTCTTATTCAACGGCATCCACCCTCCATGATTGGTTTGTTGATTGACTATGCTAGGATCGGGGCCCGCCCACAATCTGGAGACCGACCGATGAGCCTCACACTCCAGGAAGCCTTCGACCGCTTTCAGGCCCAGGCCAACCTCAGTCGCGGCACGCTGACCGTTTACGCCCAGGCGATCGAGCACTTCTACGAGTTCCTGCGCGCCCCGAGCGCCGCCCGGCTCTCGCTGGTCGGCGACGAGCCCGCCCAGGCGGCGATCTCCTGGTTCCGCTGGATGGACGACGAACTGCTGCTCCCGGCGCGCTTCCCCGCCACGGCGGCCATCAACAATGCGCTCCGCCGGCTCCGAACCTATATCCCGGCCTCCGAAGCCCGCGACGGCGCCCCCAAGCCGCCGGAAGGGATCGATAGGCTGGTGCACGCCGTCGACCGGCTCGAGATCCCCGGCGATCTGCCGGCCAGGGAGCACAAGCGGCGCGAGCTCGAGGCGTTGCGCAACCGGGCGCTGCTTTACGCCCTGGCCGACAGCGGCGCCCGGGTGAGCGAGGTGCTGCAGCTCAACGCCGACCACGTGCGCGGCGCGCGGGTCAACCGCCAGGGCGTGTGGTCGGTCCAGGTGCGCGGCAAGCGACTGGTCACCCTGCGCTTCACCCGCCCCACCCTGCAGGGCATGCGCGCCTACCCGAAGGCCCGGGACGACCCCGGCGCCACGGCGCTGTTCGTCAGCCACGCCCGGACGCGGCCCCAATACCGCGGATGGCCGATGTCGTCAATGCCGTGTCGCGGATGAACGAGCGCGCCGCGCGCCGGATCCGGCTGCCGCACATCCACCCCCACGATTTCCGCCACTGGCGCGCCACCCGCATGCTGCAAGCCGGCATGCCCATCGACCAGGTGCAGCGCTACATCAACCACCGTTCGATCCGGACCACCCAGTTCTACGCGCAGACCGCCGAGCGCCAGGTCGACGAGGCCGGCGCCCGCACCAGCCCGCTGCAGGACGAGTAGGGGCGGACCTTGTGTCCGCCCGATTGCAGGACGAAGACCTGCCTGAATAGGTGCGGGGCTGTGGAGCGCCGCTCAGCCCCCGATCCGGAACGTCTCGGTCAGGTTCTTCACCGCCCGGATGGCGCTCAGCGCGGCCAGATAGCTCGTCTTGGGGTTGTCGGGCGAGGGGACGTTGGTGAACGCCAGGTGCAGCTCTCCGAACGCGCCCCGGGCGTCGATGCGATGGGTGTTCAGCGTCGCATGCGGATCGGCGACCAGCCTGACCACCGTGCGCTCGAAACCGATCCCGGCCAGGCTGAGCGTCGCCGCCACGTTGACGTTCTTGGGGAAGCGGACCACCGCCTCCCCGGCCGGCCCTTCATACAGCAGGGTGGGCTCCGTGATCGTCGCCAGATCCAGGTCGCGGTCCACACCCGCCAGCGCGCGCGGCGGCTTGGTGGTCGTCAGCGTGACCTCATCGATCTGATCCACGCCGGCCGCCAGGATGGCGTCCAGGCCGCCGATCGCCCCGGAGGGGAGCATAACCCGGCACCCACGCTCGACGGCCAGGTCGCTCATCTTCTCCAGGAAGGCGCGGTCCGAGAAGGCCCCGGTGCTCATGGCGATCAGGTTCTTTCCCGCGCCGACCACTCGGGGGCCGTGTTCTTTCAAGACGGCCTGGGAGGCGGTCTCGACCACCACCGCCATGTCGGTTTTCAGGAAGGGGTCGATCTGAGTGAAGTACGCTGGCTCCCCCGCGCCGTCGCCGAAGGGGGAGTCGGCGAACACGTCCAACACCGCGACGAGCGAGACGTCGCCGGCTTTCCGATCCTCGATCGCCTGGGCGAGGATCCTTCCCATGTTGCCGTATCCGATGATCCCGAGGTTCATCGATGGAGCTCCTAGTCTAGGCTGGCCTGCCGGACGGCGGCGTTTCTAGTCGCCTGATCGGCCACGATCACCTCGGTGGCCGACAATCCAACCGAACAGAACAGCGTGATCTCATCTTCGGACGCCCTCCCCGGCTGCTTCCCGGCGACCACATCGCACAACTCGATCATCCGATCTCGATGCGGCGTGCCGAGTAGAAAAAAGGGCCGCGGGAAGGCGTCCACCTGGGCGATCGAATCGGTCACGATCCGATCGCTTCGCCCGGCCGCATCCACGGGCAACTCATGCGCGCCCGCCAACTTGGGTCCGACCGTGGTGATGTGCATGCCGGACCTGAGCCGGGCCACATCGAAGACGGGCCGGACGGCGCTGGTCGTGCACAACAACACATCGGCCTCCCGGACGACCGCCGCAGCCGAATCCACCGCCTCGACCTCCAACCCGTGCCTCTCACGCATCGCCGCAGCAAACGCAGCTCTGTGATCCGGGGTCGTGCTGTATACCAGGGCCCTGCGAAACGTGCGGACACACAGAGCGCTCTCGAAGTGGAACCCCGCCTGGTAGCCCGATCCCAGCATCCCGAGGCAGTCCGGGGAACGCGGCGCCATGTATTTGATGGCGATGCCGTCCAAAGCCGCGGTCCGCACGGCGCCGAGACGTCTGCCCAGGATCAGCCCCCTCAGCTCGCCGGTCCGGCTGTCGAAGACGACGACCAGCTGCTCGTGCTTGGCGGTCGGGACCCGAAAGGTCTCGTAGACGCGGAAGCCGATCACGTTGTCGTTCGCCACCTCCGCCCCGGCCGTGAAGACCAGGTCGCCCTTTTCGAGGCTCACCATGAAGCGCGGCGGGGCGACTAGGCCGGCGCGCGACCCACTAAGCAGCGCCTGCTCCAGCTTCTCGATGGCCTCTCGCATGGTCAGCAGCGCTTCGACGTCGTCATCGGTCAGGATACGATAGCCCATTCGAACCTCTCGGTCGGCGTTCGATCACCGTCGGGCGGGGCATCGATCCTCCTGCCGCGCCTATCCAGGTTGGATCGGGCCCCATTCGGGATGTCCCCCTATGGAAGGGACAGAAACGACCAGCGGCCTGGGCGCTAGGTTATGAATCGCTCGTCGTGAATGTAACGGAAGCCGCTGTCGACCAACACCGTGACGACGCTCTTGCCCGCCATCCCCGGCCTGGCGGCCTCCTCGAGGGCGACGTGCACGTTGGCGCCGGTGGAGATCCCGCAGTTCAACCCCTCCTCGCGCGACAGGCGGTAGGCCATGGCCCGGGCTTCTTCGTTGCCGAGCGTGCGAATCTCGTCGGCGATGCGGCTGTCGCGGATCTCCTTCAGGATGCCGCCGGTGATCCCGGGCACGTACTTCGCATCCGGCGAGAGCGGGTCCCTCGTCCCGACCCACCCGGCCGGCTGGATGGCGACGCATCTCACGTGCGGCAGGGCCGCTCTCAAGACTCGCGACACCCCGAGGAAGGTGCCCCCGGTGCCGACGGAGGCGACGAAGACGTCCACCTTCCCATCCGTCTGCTCCAGGATCTCCCTTCCGATCGCCTCCTGCCCGGCCACGTTCGCCGGGTTGCTGAACTGCCGCACCCAATGCACGTCCGGATTGTCACGCTCTTCCTGCAGGCAGGCCAGCCGTCCCGGGATCTCGATGGTGGCCCCATGAAGACCCGCTTCTTTGGCGACCCTGTCGGCCTCCACATCCCCCTCCCCCGCCTTCATCCATTCCACTTCGGCCCCGTAGCGCTCCAGGGCCTTGAGCTTCTCCGGCACCGCGCTCGTCTCGGGAAGCCGCAGACGCACGGTATAACCCTTCAGAGCGCCAACGAAGGCCAGGGCCTGGGCGGTGTTCCCGGAACTGGATTCGATCAGCGTCGTGGCGCCCGGCTTGATGGTCCCGGCGCTCTCGGCCTCATCGACCATGCGCAGGGTCATCCTGTCCTTGAGGCTGCCGCTGGGGTTGAGGTGCTCCAGCTTGATCAGCACCTCCCCTTCGAGGCCCTGAGTGAGCCGTTTGAGTCTGAGAAGGGGGGTGTCGCCGATCAAATCGAGAGCGCTCTCCACGATCCCCGGGTGCCTCTTGTGCGCCATGCTTCCTGCCTCCCTGTGCTTTGCGCTCACCCGGCCGGTTCGGGGATCGCGTGGCTTCTGCGGTAAGGGCGCATGACCTCCTCGGCGAACCAGTGCAGTTGCTCGCTGAACTCCGACACCGACTTGACGGTGAAGGATATCGCCGCCAGGTGATCGGCGCCGAACCCGTGCAGCCGCTCCACCTTCTCGAGCACGTGCTCGGGGCTCCCGATCAGGTTGTTCGCCATTGCCAGCGCCGGATCGCGGCCGGTGTGCGCCAGCGAGACCCGATGCTGCACCATCTCGCTCTTCATGTAGCGCTGCTCGGCCTGCTCCTGCGTCCGGCCGAGCAGGCACGAAAACTGCGGGGCGGCGATGATCGAGGCGGGGTCGCGGCCGGCGGCGGCGACCTTTTCGCGCAGGATGGCGACCCATTCCTCGATCTCCTCGAGCGGCCGCCAGCCCGGGATCCACCCCTGGCCGTAGCGGACCACCCGATCGAGGGTCGCCTTCTGATGCCCCCCCACTAGCAGCGGAAAGGGCCGGCGGACCGGTTTGGGCATCAGATCGAGATGCTCGACCTGATAACGGTTGCCATGGTGGGTGACGTCGTCCTCGGTGAACAACCGGTTGAGAACCTCGAGCCCCTCCTCCAGCATCGCGCCGCGGTTCGCCCCAACCAGATCGGGCCGGGCGGCCTGGTATTCCTCCCGATAGGCTCCGATGCCGGTGCCGATCAACAGCCGGCCGCTGCTGAGCTGATCCAGGGTGGCGATCTGCTTGGCGATCGGGACGATCTCCCGCATCGGCAGCACCAGGACGCAGGTCCCCACCTCGATCCGGCTGGTGACAGCAGCCACGGTCGTCAGAACCGTCAGGACGTCGAAATAATTGGGAAGCGCCTCGACCTGCTTGCGGACGTAATCCTGAATGGCGTAGTGGTCGTTGCCCCACAACGAATCGTACCCCAACCACTCGGCCGTCTGAGCAAAGGAGGCGAAATCGCTGGGGCGAAAAAAGGGAGTCGGCAGGTTCAGCCCCTCCTTCGCCGTCGGCAACTGGATCCCGAATTTCATGACCCCAACCCCTCAATCGACCCGGTGATCGAAACCGATGATTCGATCGTCGAGCGGATGCGCGGCAGCACCTCGTCGGCGATCAACTGCAGCGATTCCTCGCGCCTCTGGCCCGGCGCCAGCAGCCCCCAGAACCCGTACTCCTCGATCCCGGTGGCGCGATGAATCTCGACGATCCGGTCAGCGACCATCTCCGGCGTCCCCGCCCAGGCGAAGGCCTTCACGAATTCGTCGGGGACCATCCTGGCCACCTGCGGCCTCAGCTCGACGTCCTGTCTGGCGATCAGCCGTTCGAGCTCTTCGGGCACGTCCAGCCCCATTCGGCGCACGAAATTGCGGTCCGGGTAGCTGGAGAACAGGAAGTTGGCAATCATCTCCCGGCATCCGTCGAAAGCCGCCCCTTGATCCTGATGAACGCAGGTGTCCACGCGCGAAATGATGCGGATCGCGTCCATCGACCGCCCCGCCCTTGCGGCGCCCTTTGCGACCAAGTCGAGCGCAGCCCGGACCCCAGACGGCGTGGCGTAGGTGGCGATGATCACGCCCCTGGCGTACTCACCGCTGGTTTCCAGCGTCAGGTCGCCCCGCGAGGCGACCCACAGCAGGGGCGGCTCGTCGATCTCGAACGCCAGCCGGGCTTTGTACGCCTGAATGACCTCGCCGTCGAAGGTCACCTCACGGCCCTCGAGCAGACCGCTTATCACGGCATAGGCCTCGCGCAGCGCCAGCGCCGAGCGCCGGCGTTCGATCCCCATCATCTTGAAACCCGAGCCGCCGGCGCCCAGCGCCAGCGTGGCGCGACCGCCGGACAGCTCGTCCACGGTCGCCAGCGACTGCGCCGTGATGATCGGATGGACGGCGAAGGGCTCGGCCACCGCCCCGCCGATCGCCACGCGCTCGGTGACCATCGCCGACGACGCCATGCGCACAAACATCTCACGGAAGAAGCGCTGGTTCGAGTGCCACAGTCCGTCGAACCCGCGCGCCTCGGCCAGTTGGGCTAGGGCGGCGTTGTCGGGCATCTTCAGGTCGATGATGCTTGGGGCGGGAAAGCCCAGATGGAAACGCATCTCGTCTTCAGTCCTTTCTGCTCATCTTCGATGCTGGCCTCCGGCCCGACTGCGGAGAACGCCGTCCGCGCGTGGACGGTCGGCGCCGAACCGGCGTGCGCTCAGCGCGGATCACCATACGGATGTACCCCCTGCTCGAAACAGTATTTCAACGCCTTGAAACGGCCGACGAACGCGGCGACCTCCTCCGCCACCTGCAAAGGATCGTCCCCTGCGATCAGAACGCGGGCGACGAGGTCGGCCACCCCCTGCATGTCGTCCTCCGTGGCGCCGATGCGGGTCAGCTCCTGGGTCCCAAGCCGGATGCCCGACGCAAAGCCGTCGCTCCGGCCGTCGTCCTTAGGCAGACCTCCCGGCCCGGTGATAATGTTGGCCTGCTCGAGGCGCGCGCTCACCGCCCGGCCGCCCCCGAGATCCTCCACGTCCACCAGGACCTGGTGGCTGCGGCTGAAACCCAGCCCGGGATAGAGCGCCTGCAGCCCTCTCTCGTGCAGGAACGACCCCAGCGCCGCCGAGTTGCGTGCGATCTGGCCGGCATAGGCTTCGCCGAATGCCCGCATCTCCAGGTACGTGGCCGCCAGCGCCGGAGCCCGCTCGAGGTGATGATTGGTCACCAGCGTGGGATAAAGACCTCGCCGCACCTTGCGATAGACCTCCTCCGAGCGGGTGAAAAACAAACCTCCCTGTGGGCCCGGGAGGCTCTTGTGATGGCTGCCCATGACCACGTCGACACCCTGATCCAGGGGGTTTGGAAACGCCTTGCCGGCCACCAACCCATTGATATGGGAGATGTCGTAGGCCAGATAGGCGCCGATCTCATCCGCCGCGGCGCGCAAGGGTTCGACTGTCTCAGGAAAGAGAATCCTCGCCCGTCCAAGGATCACCAGTTTGGGCTTCAAACGGATCATCTTGTCGATCGTCGCCTCGACATCGACATTGTGGGTCGCCGCGTCGTAGGGGATGTCTTCGACGTGGATCAGGTCCTTCAGCGCGTTGGCCGTGAGCAGCTTGGCGGCCACCCGGTGACCGCCGAAAGCCCAGGGGGCTTCGAAAACCGTGTCGCCGGCGTCCACCAGCCCCAGAACCACGGCCGCGCCGGCCATCTCCCCCCCAAGCGGGCGGAAATCGACGAAATCGGCCTGGTAGATCTCCTTCGCCAGTTCCTGGGCGGCGATCTCCATCTGGGCCATAAACCGCGTGCCGAAGTAATCCCTCTCGGCCGGATCATCCTGATAGGTCTGGTAGCGGCCACCGAAGTCGCAGGTGAGATACCGGCGGACCGTTGGACTGGGGATGTTCTCCGAAGCGATGACGTTCAGACAGCGGCCGCGCCACCGATTGTGCTGGTTCAGGATGCGGTCGATGTCGGAAACGTCCCGAAGCTCTTGCATCGTATGGCTCCTTCAGGTCGGGGAGTCACACCTGTTGCTCGTTGTAACGACCGGATGACTCTCACACACACGCCCGCCGAACCGCTCGAAATGGAGGACAAGCCGTCCTTCAGGGTCGGACTGCTGCCGGCGGATCGGCCGGTTCGAGGATCGCGCGGCTTCTGCGGTAAGGGGGCATGACCTCCTCGGCGAACCAGTGCACCTGCTCGCTGAACCCGCTGACCGAGCCGACCGTAAGGGACATCGCCGACAGGTGATCGACGCCGATCTCGTGCAGCCGCTCCACTTTCTCGAGCACGTGCTCGGGGCTTCCGATCAGGTTGTTCGCCATCGCCAGCACCGGATCGCGGCCGGTGTAAGCCAGCGAGACCCGGTGCTGCACCATTCCGCTTTCCTTGTAGCGCGCCTCGGCCTGCTCCTGTGTCCGCCCGAGAAAGCACGAGAATTGCGGCGCCACCACGATCGAAGCGGGATCGCGGCCGGCGGCGGCGGCCTTGTCGCGCAGGATGGCGATCCATTCCTTCAACTCGTCGAGCGGCCGCCAGCCCGGGATCCACCCCTGGCCGTAGCGGACAACCCGATCGAGGGTCGCCTTCTGGTGCCCCCCCACCAGGATGGGGAACGGCCGGCGCGCCGGTTTGGGAACTACGTCGATCGACTTGACGTGATAATGCCTCCCATGGTGCGTGACCGCCGTCTCGCTGAACAAACGGCCGAGCAGCTCGAGCCCCTCCTCCAGCATCGCGCCGCGGTTGGCGCCCACCAGATCGGGCCGGGCGGCGGCGAATTCCTCCCGGTAAGCCCCGATGCCCACCCCCAGCAGCAGCCGGCCGCCGCTCAACTGATCCAGGGTCGCCACCTGCTTGGCGATCGGGATGATGTCACGCATCGGCAGCACCAGCACCGAGGTGCCCACTTCGATGCGGCTCGTCACCGCCGCGGCGGCCGTCAGAACCGTCATGACTTCGAAGAAGTTGGGTGTGGTCGCGTACATCCCCCGGATGTATTCCTGAGGGGCATAGTGGTCGTTGCCCCACAGCGAATCGTAGCCCAACCACTCCAGCGTGCGCGCCATGGCGAAGAAATCGTCCGGGCGGAAAAACGGGGTCGGTATCGACATGGCCTCCATGCCGGTCGGCAGCTGGACGCCGAATTTCATAACGTCCCCTCCTTATTCATTCGGCCTCGGGGTTGAAGCCATAGGTGGCCTTCAAAACCTCGGAGAACGATTCCACGCTGTGCGCCATCGGCACCGGCGGCCGGAGATGGGCTGTCACGTTCAGGCTCTTCAGCCCCGTCGAGGTCATCACGATGACCACCTCGGCGTCGCGTGAGATGCGCCCCGCCTCCAGTTCCCGGATCAGCGCCGCCAGCCCGGTCGCCGAGGTGGTCTCGGGGAACATCCCCTCGCTCTCGATCATCCGTTCTTGGGCGCTGAGGATCTCCTCGTCGGCCACCTGGGTGGCCGTACCTCCGGACCCACGGATGGCCGCCACGGCCTGATAGGTGTTCTGCGAGGTGCCGATCGAGATGGCCACCGTCGGACGATCGATCCTGGCCGGCTGGACGACATCGCTGCCCTCCTCGATCGCCCGCACAAGCGAGCCGTAGATCTCCGCCGCGCCCAGGTGGGGCACCGCCGCCAGGCCCATCGCCGCGAGCTCTTGAAACCCCTGGAAGATCCCCGCCAGCCCATTGGTGTAGCCCGCTGGGGCGAAGATCCAGTCCGGCGCCCGCCGTCCGAGTTGCTCCCAGATTTCGAAGCCGATCGTCTTGTACCCGTCCGTCATGTAGGGGTTGAGGCCAACGGGTGGCGTTTGATAATTGCCCGTCGGGTAGCAGTCCCACGCTTCCACACAGTGCTTCATCATTACCCAGCGATCGGGCTTGGTCTCCGTCATCACCACGTGCGCCCCGTACGACTGCACGAACCCGCTCATGATCGGGTCCACGCTCTTCGCCACCAGCACGATCGCCGGGATCCCCGCCCGGCGGGCATAGGCCGCCGTCGCCGCGGCCGCGTTCCCCGTCGACGATACCACCAGCGCCGGCGACCCCAGTGCCCGGGCGTGCGTCGCCCCGACCGCATTCGAGCGATCCTTGAACGACCAGGTCGGATTGCGCGATTCGTCCTTGATCCACAGCACCCGCACCCCAACCCGCCTGGCCAGCCGCGGCGCCGCCACGAGCGGCGTACCCCCCTCTCCCAGGCTGACTGCCTCACCAGCCGCAAAGGGCAGCAGCGCGTCGTAGCGCCACATGTCCACCTCCCGGCCAGCCATCGCTTCCGGCTCGAAGGCCGGGCGAGCTCGCTCCAGATCGTAGACCGTCCGGAAGTTGGCGTGTTCGTCCCGCTCGGCGCATAGCGGGCAGCCGGCGTGGAACGGCGCCTGCCCGGCCGACGCGCCGCAGCGGATGCACTCGATTCGCAGCAGCGTCTCCTGGCTCATGGCACCACCCTGAGATGGCGCGCGCTGTTCGTCATCAGGCGGTAACCGTCCTCGGTCACGACGATCATGTCCTCGACCTGCAGGCCGGCGAACCCGATCTCGACGTAGGGAGTCTCGACGCACAGCACTATTCCCGGCTCCAACGGGGTGTGGTCGCTTGGGGCCAGCAGGGGGGGATCGTATCCGGCGCCGGCGATTCCAATGCCGTGCCCGACGTGGGTGCGATCGTAGGCTTCGATCCCGGCCTTCCGCACAGCGCCCACCGCCACGTCGAAGATCTGCGCGGCGGTCACTCCGGGACGCACTGCATCCAGCAAGGCCCTCTCCCCCTCGACAAGCGCAGCCTGGATGCGCACCGCCCTGTCATCCGCCGTCCGAAAGGCGTAACAGCGTGCCATATCGGAGGCGTACCCTTCGTAGTGAACGCCCACATCGTAACGGATGATGTCCCCATCGGCGACCACATCACCGGGCGTGTTCAGGTTGCCGAAGGCGGCGCTCCGGCCGATCGACACGTTGTCCTGCCGGACGAAGCTGTTGGCCTCGATGGCCGTGTGGTCGAAGACCCGCGCCAGTCCCCGTTGGGTGACGCCCAGGAAGGCGCTTTGAACGCTGGTCAGAATGGCGTGCTCGGTAATCCGCGCGGCCTCGGCCAGGCGGCTGATCTCCTCCGCCGTCTTGACCATGCGCAGCCGGCGGAACAGATCCGGCGTGCTCTTGAGCTTCAACTCCGGCAGCGCTGCGCTGAGTTTGGAGACGCTCTCAAGGACAGCATCGACTCCCACCCCACCGCGATGAAGCCCCGCGGCGGTCAAGATCTCGGCCGCCAGTGTCCATGGATCGGCGTCCTGGCGGGAGGCGTTGTGGAGCTCAAGCAGCCGCGCCTCGCGGTCGGTCAAGCCGACGCCTTCGGCAACGAAGCGGATGAAATTCCCATAGACGTGGACACCGACCTGGTCACAGGGGTCTTCGAGGGAAAAACTGATGCTCGACGACTTGACGATCAATTGCGGCCGTTTGAGATCGCCGCGCGGAAGGACCGCCAGAGCGCCGCCGGCCCGGCGGAAGCGAGTGAGGTATTGCACGTTGGCCGCGCTGGTGGCGATGAGCGCGTCCAGGCCAGCCTCGTCCATCGCGTCGGCAACTCGTTGTGGATCGTAGAATAGACAACGCATGCATTCGCTCCTTGGGATGTAATAACCTCGACTCACGAAGGAGGGGTCCCGAGCTCGCGCCGCCCGGAACCCCTCTACGAAACACGACGACCGATCCGGCCAGCGCGCCTGCCCTTCGATTCGGATGGAAGGTGTCTCACC
>MGUL01000196.1:11361-16222 GCA_001800005.1 Elusimicrobia bacterium RBG_16_66_12
TCCATCAAGATCGGATGGACGGTGCGCAAGCCATCGCGTCCGTCGGGATCAGTAGGACTCGGGTCGTTGCGGAAGACCAAGCTCCTCCTGCGCCTCCCAGACGCAGCTGAAATCGGAGTGATCGCGCCAATCGAAATCCGCTGAGACGACGTCGAGGGATTGCAGATTGGCCACATGTTTATCGAGCGAAGCGACGGTGGCGCCGCCGTCCAGGCTCAGGTTGCCTTCGATTTCGCGCTGCCAGTCGGCGAGCTCATCATCGGTGGGCTCGATTCCGTGTTTCATCACGATATCGCGGGCCTCTTCGACGTTAGCGCGCCGATCGGAGCCTTCGGCCGCCCATTGCTTGCCCTGAATGCGCGCCTTGACCATTGCGCACACGGTATCACTGTGCTCGTCGAAGAACTCGCGCGTCACCACCCAGGCTTCCTGTGGGGCGGGAACCGCTTCCTCGTAGAGGATCGCGCCGCCGGCCCTCGTCAGCGGGCCGATGTTGCGCGGTTGCTGGATGCCAGCATCCAGCTGGCCGGCGATCATGGCCTGCATCCGGGCGTCCGCCCCGCCGCCGAAGGCGATGATGTCCATGGTGTCGGGGTCGACGCCCAGTTCGGTCAGGATTTCCCGCAGGACCAGCTCGTCCCAGTCACCGACGTCGCCGCCGCTGATTTTGCTGCCCGGCGCCAGGTCTGCAACGCTGGCGATCCCCGGCCGGGTGCCCAGGATGCGCACCTCGTCGTCTTTGTCGATGCCGACAATCACCAGATCGACATCCCCCTGGTCCATCGCCGCCCAGATCAGGCTGGTCCCCGTCTGGCCCATCCAGGCCTCTCCGGAAACCAGGGCGGCGATGACGGCGGTATCGTCGAGGATGATGATCTCGGCGTCCGTGAACCCCAGAGATGGCGCAAACAGCTCGGCGGTCGACCATTGAATCATCAGGTCCATCGCGTCACTGCTGCCGGAAGCATAGCTGATGGTATTGACGCTCAGTCCACTGTCGCCCTCGGGCGCGGGCTGACCCCCACAAGCGGCCAGCGACAACATCATGACGACGAACACGACTCGTAGGCTCTTTGCAGGCATAGCTCTTCCCTCCTCGCGGATGTGAAGTTATCGACGCGGTTCCGTTCAGACGTTCGGTTCGAATGGATGCGATGGGCCCTCCTTTCGGTTCTGCAGTGCGTGCCGTCGGGCTCGTTCTCCGTCGGAACGCTCCGGGACTACAACCCCGATGGGGCGCGCCAGCGCGTCAACCTCGTCTCGATGGCACGCGTTACGGCGAGGTTGGACACGGCGAAGAGCACAAACAGGAGCAGCACAGCAAAGACACGCGCCGTCCTGAACCTGACACTGGCATAGGCGATGATCGACCCGATCCCGTTTTGGGTGATGAAGAGCTCTCCAATGTAGAGCCCGATCAAACCACGCAGCATCCCCATTCGAAGCCCGGTCCCGATGAAGGGGATGGTGGAGGGTACGATCACGTGCAGGAACTGCTGCCAGCGGCTTGCGCCGAAGATCCTTGCCGCCCGCAACATAGTGGCGTCGGTCGTCTTCACCCCATCCATGACCACAACCGCCAGCGACGGGAGCACACTGATGGCGACGATCGCCAGGCGGGCGTTGTTGTTGATCCCCACCCAAAGAAGAACCAATGGCAGCAGGATGATGCGCGGGATTGAGTAGAGCGCCCACAGGTAAGGGCTCAAAACCCGGTCGAGGAACTTGATGCTGCCGATGGCGTACGCCAGAGGCAGTCCGATGACCACACCGACGGCCAGGCCGATGAAAAAATTCTTGACGCTGAACCACAGATTGAGGAGCAGGATCCCCTCAGCGTTCATCTGAGGGATGTCGGACGCGATCGCGCTGATCTTGGGGAGAAACAGCTTCGGTATGCCGGAGTAGGTGGCCACCAGTTCCCAGACGATCACGAAAACGGCCACGTTCACGACCGTGATCAGCGCGAAGTTCAACCCGCTCCGGCCTTTGAACCGCGAGCCGATTCGACCGATGAAGCCCTCCGCGGTCGTATCCAGCGAGGTGGTGCTCATACGTAGGCCTCCTCGCGCCAACGAGAGACGGAGGTCTCAAGGCGCCGCGACAGGGCGATCAGCGTCAACGACACCACAATCAGCACCAGGATGAACGCGAACATGCGCGGGCTGTCGTACGAGTCGTTCGCCCGCCTCACCTGAGCCCCGATCCCACCGACGGCGGAGAACATCTCGACGACCAGCACGGCGACCATCCCCATGCTAAGCCCATTCCGTATGGCACTGGCGATAAAGGGAAGGATGTAGGGGGTGATGACATGCACCATGATGTCCAGACGTCTTGCTCCGAACGAGCGGGCGACCCGGACCAAGGTCTCGTCCACCGTTTTGACCCCTTCTTGAACGATCAGCATGACGACCACCATCGCCGACAGGAACACCATCCAGACCTTGGCCTCAAACCCAAACCCGAGCCAGATCATCACCAGCGGCGCGATGGCGATGCGCGGCGTCGAACGCAGCGCCCACAGATACGGCGTGCTGAGCAAATCGAGGAAGGCGGTCGAGCCAATCAGGACCCCCAGGCCGACTCCCACGATCAGCGACGCAACCAGCCCGACCGCCAAGGCCGACAGGGTTTCCGCCATCGGCCCCCACAGGAGACCTTTTTGCGAGACCTCGATCAGTTCCAGACCGACGACCGATGGCGCTGGGAGGAGCAGCTCGTGGATGTCGAAAATCCGGACGGCGAGTTCCCAGACGACGATGAAGACGATCAAACTCACCACGCTGGTCCACGGCCCGGCAGCCGTTCTGCTCCAGGCCGCAAAGGGGCCCGGTAGCCCGGCCGGGGGTTGAACCGCAGCCGAATCCATCGCTCAGCCTCCTCTCCCCAACTGCACCTCGGCGGAAAGCTCGCTCCAGACCCGGTCTCGCAGCGAAACGTATTCCGGGCTGGAGCGCAGGCTATGCTCGGAGCGGGGCTTGGGAAGGTCGATCTCGATGGCGCATTTGGCCCGGCCAGGCCGCGCGGATACCACAACCAGGCGATCGCCGAGGATGATGGCTTCATCGACGCTGTGGGTGACGAAAATCACGGTTTTCCCGGTCTTGGCGATGATCCGCGAGATCTCATCCTGCATCAATTCCCTGGTGATCAGGTCCACCGCGGCAAAAGGTTCGTCCATCAGCAGGATCTCCGGTTCGATGGCGAGCGCCCGGGCCAACCCCACCCGTTGGCGCATCCCTCCTGAAAGCTCGCGCGGATAGGCGTCCTCGAAGCCTTCAAGCCCGACCATCCGGATGTAATGGCGAACGCGCTCTTCGGCCTCTTCGTCCAGCTTTTTCTGCATCTCCAAACCGAAACGCACGTTCTTCTCGACCGTTCGCCATGGCATGAGGCCGTAGTCCTGGAAGACCATCGCCCACTTGGGACTGGGCCCGGTCACCGGTTTGCCATCGACGCGCACATCGCCTTCCTTGGGGAAGACGAGGCCCGAGATTACGTTCAGCAGTGTGCTTTTACCGCACCCGCTCGGCCCCAACACCGTGACGAACTCCCCCTCGCGGACGTCGAGCGAGAAGTTCTTCAAGGCCACGATGTGCTCGTTCTTGCCCAGCGCACGCTCGTATTCAACGGTCAGACCGTGAACTTGAATGAGAGCGTGGTCCTTCCCGTTCACCCCGCCAAGACTCGATTCCTGCAGACGTTGGTCTCCAAATGAATCCGCACTCTTCTCTGTGTGCCTTTCCATTTGCTCTGTCATTCGTCAAGCTCCATTTCTCATCTACCCGGTGGCCGACCGACGTCGATCACTGCCATGGCACCTCAGCCGGGTGACCGGCTCAGCCCGGCTTTGGAGGGGGAAACCGATGACGATGAAAGGTTCAAGCGACGACGTCACGCGACCCAAATAGTCGCAAGCTTTGAATGACGTTCCATTGGACCGGCGATCGGCCTGCGACGAGGTTGCGGAGCGTCTGGTGATCTCCGGCGGGACCATCGCACCTCGTCGGATGATCAAGCCGCCTCTCCCGTCAGGCGATCCGTCGCGTCGAAATGCTCGCTCATCGCCTTGAGAGCTGCCTCCGGATCCTTCCGCAATAGCGCATCGCAAAGATCCTGATGTAGTTGGTGATGATCGACGTCCTGGGCCCAGTGGGAGCGCCTCAGCTCCGCCGTCAAATGCATGGTTGCAGCCACGAGGATTTCACCCAGGCGGTTTCCACTTGCTTTGGCGATGGCAATGTGGAAGTCTTTGGTCGCTTCCAGAGCCTGGTCCTTATCGGGTTGTGCCTCTTTTATCCTCAGGTGAGCCGCTTGCACGCCGTTGAGCTGTTCATCGGTCGCTCGCGAGGCTGTCAGTTGTGCCAGGGCGGTCTCAAGGACCGTGCGGATCTCCATCACCTCGCTCAACGAGCATTCCCCAAGCAGAAGGAGCGAGGAGATGCTGCTGGAGATATGGGAGAGATCCGGGCTGGTGATGAACCTCCCCCGACCCGGCGCCGCCTCGACCAGGCCCAGAGCTTCGAGCCGCTTCATGGCTTCGCGGAGCGCGGTCCTGCTCACGCCCAGTTGTTCGCACAGCTGGTCTTCGGTGGGAAATCGATCACCGGGACGCAGGCGGTTTTCTTTGATGTAGCGGATCAACTCATCGCTGACCAACTTGGTAAGCTGGGTGTTAGGGATTCGCCGGATCGCCGTCCGATGGCGCGGATTCATCATATGTATGACATATTATTATATTTCAATCCTGAGGTCAACGAGGGAGTTGAATAAGACTTCGCGAATCCTGTCTCGCGGCGGGGCGTTGTAGTAGATGGACGGAGCCGGGAGGGCCCAGGGCGATGAGCGGAGAGCGCTT
>MGUL01000197.1:0-3938 GCA_001800005.1 Elusimicrobia bacterium RBG_16_66_12
CCGGTCCACGTTTCCAGATCGTGGACTCCGAATCGATGTCGGCCACGACGCGGTCTGGTTCCACTCTCAGGGAAACGTGGACCGGGGAGATCGGGTAGTTGTGCATGGCGCGGGCGGGCGCCGCGAGCAGCAGCAAGGTCAGGGAGAGCATGGTGATCAATGCCAGGATACCACTTCCGCCCGGTATGCTACACTGGTCGCGTGAAACGCTGGGCGGCGGCCATCGTCGCGGTCCTGTTCCTCTCGACTGCGACCCTTCACATCCTATCGCACCCTGACCTCTCCGAGCGCGCCTGTTCGGCCTGCCACGCCTCGTCGTCCCGCGTCGCCGCCGCCGCTCCCCGGATCGTCGTCATGCCGGCGGCAGGCGTCCTTCTCGTCGCGACCGTTGCTCCGCGCCTTTCTGCCTTCTCCGCTGCCGCCGCCGGCGCACGCGCTCCTCCCGCCCTTCCCGCCTAGACCATCGTCCGTCGGCTCGGCCCTTGCGGGCCGCCTCATCATGATGACCTCCGGAGGAAATATGTCTCGCTCTCTATCTTATCTGCTCGCAGCATCCCTGATCGCGCTCCCGGCGCCGCCGGCGCTGGCGCAGGACGCCCCCGCCGCCGACACGTCGAGCCTGCTCAAGGACCTGCAGCAGCGCGTGCTGAAGCTGGAGGGGGCTCCGGCCAAGTCCTCCCTCAACGCGTTCAATCCGGCCATCGGCATGGCGCTGGACGCGGCCTTCCGCGACTCGAACGACAAGGCCGCCTTCCAGTTCCGCGCCGCGGAGCTCGGCCTGTCCGCGCCCGTCGACCCTTACCTGAAAGCCTGGGTCTTTATCACCGGCTCCAACGGCGGCGTCGGCGTGGAAGAGGCGGTCTTGGAGACGACGGCCCTTCCCCATAACCTAACGGCGCGGGGCGGGCGTCTGTTCGCTTCTTTCGGACGCTTGGCACACGTCCATGACCATGAGCTGCCGGTCGTGGAGCGGCCGCTGTCGCTGGACTCATCTATCGGAGGCGAGACCCAGGCCGACGGCCTGGAGGTCTCCTGGCTGGCGCCCACCGATTTATACCTCGACGCCACCTTCGGGGTCTACAACAAGATGGGCGCGGAGAACGACCGCCAGGACAACCTCGGCGCGCGGACGCTCGATGAGTTCACCTACTTGGGCCGTCTGAACACCTACCTCGACCTCACCGACACCCAGAACGTCGAGCTCGGTGTGGACGCGGCCTGGACGCCGAAGCGCTCGGTCACCGAGGACATCGCCGTGACGGGCTCGGCGAACGCGCTCACGACGCGCCGGAACACCTGGCGGACCCTGAGCGGCCTCGATTTCACCTACCGCCATCAGCCGTCCGGGGGCGGGCTGTACAAAGGCCTCGTATGGGGAACGGAGGTCATGCAGAACACGGAGCGCCGCTTCGGCCCGGCGAGCCGGCTGCCGACGGACCGCGTGCGCGCCTACAGCGGATATTCATATGTGGAATTGAAGACCAATCGCGGCTGGCGCGGGGGGCTGATGGCGGACCTGACCGAGGATCAGGACGACCCGCATCGCCTGACCAAGACCCTCACGGCCTTCCTGACCTACGACGTGACCGAGTTCCAGCGGCTGCGCCTGACCTATGCCGAAGGCCTGGTCAACGTTCCCGGGGCCGTCAAGAACCACACCGTGGCCTTCCAGTGGACGGGCCTCATCGGAAAGCACGTCCACGGCTTCCGGGACCGCTGAATGAGATCGAACATCATCCTGGCTCTCAGTCTTTCCATCGTCGGCGCGAGCGCGGCGTCCGCCCTCACATTGAACGTCGTGGCCACCCTGCCGGAACTGGCGGACATCGCCTCGCGCATCGGCGGCGAGCACGTCAAGATCGACACCTTGGCCCGCGGCACGGAGGACATCCATCAGGTGGTCATGCGCCCGAGCCTGGTCCCGAAGCTCAACAAGGCCGACGCGGTCGTCTATCTCGGCCTCACCGTCGAGCACACCTTCCTGCCCGGCTTGCTCAATGTGGCCGCCAACCCGGAGATGCGCGAGGACGCGGTGAAGCAGTGCGCCGGCCCGGGCTGCATCGATTGTTCCGAGGGCGTCAAGGTCCTTGAGAAGCCGAGCACGCTGAGCCGTTCCGAGGGCGAGATCCACCCCAGCGGCAACCCACACTACAACCTCGACCCGGAGGAAGGGCTGACCATCGCGCGCAACATCGCGGCCGGCTTCTCGCGCCTCGATTCGGACCACGCGGCGGACTATCGGAAGAACCTCAAGGTCTACCTGGCCGAGCTCGAGGCCAAGATCGTCTTGTGGCGCAAGTGGGCGGCGCCTCTCAAGGGCGTGAAGGCGGTGTCGTACCACCAGGATGTCCCCTATCTCGCCCGTTTCACCGGACTCGAATTCGTGGGAACGCTGGAGGTCAAACCCGGAGTGGCGCCGACGCCGTCGCACCTCGAGAAGCTCGTCGAGCGGATGAAGCAGGATAAGGTCGCGCTGATCGTCCGGGAGAAGCAGTTCGCGCCGAAGCTCCCGGGGTGGATGGCGGAGAAGACCGGCGCCAAGGTGGCCGTGATCGGGACCATGGGCAAGGCCTTCCCCGGGACCGACACCTTCATCAAGATGTCCGAGCACAATCTCCAGGCGCTGCTCGGCGCGGTCGGGAAGGCTCCATGAGCCAGGAGCCTCTGGTCCAGTTCAAGGGCGCCAGCCTCGGCTACGGGCGGCGCGCGGTGGTGACGGGCGTCGACCTGGCGGTCGCGCGCGGGGACTTCCTGGGCGTGCTGGGCCCCAACGGCGCCGGCAAGTCGACCATCCTGAAGACCATGCTCGGGCTCATCCGTCCCATCAAGGGGAAGCTGTCCTTGGATGGCCGGCCGCGCTTCGGCTATGTCCCGCAGAAGGAGAAGCTCGACGTCATCTATCCCCTCACCGCGCGCGAGGTCGTCGCGATGGGGACCTATCGCAGCTTCGAGTTCCTGAGCCGCCTGCGGGGCTCGGCCTCGGACGAGCTGGTCCGGCGCTGCCTGAAGGAGTGCGGCGCCCTGGAGCTGGCCGAGCGGCGCTACAGCGACCTGTCGGGAGGCCAGCGCCAGCGCGTCCTCATCGCGCGGGCCTTGGCGGCCGAGCCGGACCTGCTGGTCCTCGACGAGCCGCTGGCCGGCATCGACGTCCCCACGCAGAAAGCCCTGTTCAAGCTCTTCAAGGACTTCAAGGAGCGCAAGGGCCTGACCGTCCTGATGGTCAGCCACCGCCTGCAGGCCGAGCGCGACCTCTTCACGCACATCGCGTGGGTGGCTGACGGCAAGGCCGATTTCGGGCCCGCCGAGAGGATGCTGGCCGCGCGCCGCATCACGGAAGTCTTCGCAGACGAGCCATGAGCGAGCTTCTGGCCATGCTCAAGCCGGATTTCCTGCTCCACCACGCGCTGTACGGCGGCGTCGTGGTCGGCTTCGCCTGTCCGTTGGTCGGGGTCTACTTCGTGCTGCGCCGCCTGGTGTTCTGGGGCGTGGCCCTGCCGCAGGTCTCGGCCGCCGGCATCGCGTTCGCCTTCATGCTCCAGGGCTTCGGCCTGGCTTTGTTCGCGGGCGGCGAGACGGGCGAGAAGCACCTCGCCATCCTCGGCGCGGTGATCTTCACCGTCGCGGCGATCGTCGCGCTGACCTGGCTTGAGCAGCGCTCCTCGGGGCTCTCGGAAGGCCGCGTCGGCGCGCTCTACGCTCTGGCCGCGGCCGCGTCCATCCTCTTCGTGGCCTGGAACGCGCAGGGCGAGACCGAGATGCTGAGCCTCCTCAAGGGCGAGATCGTCACGATCTCCGAGGAGGATTTCCATGCGATGCTGAACATCCTGCTGGGCGTCAGCGTCTCGATGTTCCTGTTCCAGCGGGAGTTCCTGCTCGTCTCGTATGACCGGGACATGGCCGTGGCGCTGGGACGCCGCGTGCTGTTCTGGGACGGCCTT
>MGUL01000197.1:3980-4273 GCA_001800005.1 Elusimicrobia bacterium RBG_16_66_12
GCCGCTCGTGATCTTCGGCCTGCTGGTGGTGCCGCCGATGACCGTCCTGCCGTGGGCGCGCGGGATGGCGAGCCTGTCCGTGCTCGCCTCGACCGCGGGGGGTCTGAGCGCCTTCGCGGGCTTCTACTTCTCCTACCGCTTCGACCTGCCCTTGGGCCCGCTGATCGTCGCGGCGCTGGGCGCGCTGTTCGCTCTCTCGTCCCTGGCCCGCTGGGCCGTCCCCCGGAAGTAGCGCTATGCCGACAGGCGACTGAGCAGAAATATCGCGGCCAGGCCGACGCCGAAGGCGGCGG
>MGUL01000197.1:4297-4783 GCA_001800005.1 Elusimicrobia bacterium RBG_16_66_12
GTCGCGCTCGCGGCGCAGGCGCGGGACGATCTGGGACGCTCCGACGTACAGGAACGAGCCGCCGGCAAATCCCAGCAGCAGTCCGGTGAGGACCGGGCCGAGGCTGATCGCGCCCTCCCGGCCCAACACGGCTCCGAGCGGCGTCATCAACGACCCGGCGATCAGCAGGGCCAGCACGCGGCCGCGGGGCCGCCCGGTCTGGGAGAAGAGGCTCGTCAGCGTGAAGCCGTCGGCCAGCTTGTGCAGGCTGGTGGCCGCCCCGACGGCCATCAGGGCGGGCGCACCCACGATCGCGACCGCTCCCAGGTTCAGGCCGTCGATGAGGGAATGCGCGAAGAGGGCGGCGAGCGTCGCCGGGATGGAGGCGTCCGCCGGAGCGTGGACATGGGGGTGGGTCAATTCGTGACCCTCATGCTCCTCGGCGTGGCCGCGGTGCAGCGACCAGCCCAGCGCCAGCGCTCCCGCGGCGGCGGCCGCGGCGGCGAG
>MGUL01000197.1:4810-5383 GCA_001800005.1 Elusimicrobia bacterium RBG_16_66_12
AGCCGAACCCAGCGCCACGGCGATCAGGAGTCCCGAGCGGAAGGAGAGCATCCGGGCCATGCCGAGGCGCTCGAGCACGCCCTCGGCGGCGGGGGTCAGCCCGCCCGCCATCGAGGCCGCGAACGCCAGGCTCAGGATCGCAGTCAGCATGATACGGGGAATAGATTATCAGATAGTGGGCTCGCGGGGATTTGGTAGCATCGCTTCGGATGATCGCCCCCTTGGCCTGGCTCGCCTCGGCCGACCGTTGGTTGCTGCTGAAAATCAACCGGGACTGGACGCATCCGAGTCTCGACGCCCTGATGCCGCTGATCACGGACATCCAGAGGGTCCCGTGGTTCCGCTACGGCGTGGTCCCCGCCGCGCTGGGCTGGTGGCTGTGGAGGGGGCGAAAGCACGCGCTCCGGATCCTGGTCGTGGCCGGCATCGCGGTTGCCGGCGCGGATGTGCTCGCCTATCGCGTGATCAAGCCCTGGGCCGCGCGTCTTCGCCCCGCGCGCGCCGGAGCGGCGGTCGAGCTGCGCAGCCCCTCGGGCGGGACCTACGGCTTTCCGTCGAACCACGCGGCCAACA
>MGUL01000197.1:5409-8122 GCA_001800005.1 Elusimicrobia bacterium RBG_16_66_12
GCGCCCGCTTTCGCCGCCGTGGCCGCGCTGATGGCCTACAGCCGCGTCTACTGCGGCGTCCACTATCCCGGCGACGTCGTCGGGGGGCTCCTTCTGGGCGTTGCGGTGGGCTGGCCCTGGGCCCTGCTCATGCTCGGCGGTCCCGGCGGGCCTTCCCGCAAGAAGCGGAAATAGCCTAGGCCGCCGGGCGGGGACCGGCCTGCGCCGCGTAGGGCAGGGACTTGTAGTGGTCCTGGAGCGGCTTGACGCCCATGGTCGCCCCCTGAAGGACCGAGATCGCGTGCACGGCCGCGTTCACGCTGCGGATGTTGGTGATGCAGGGGATATCCAGCTCGAGCGCGGTGCGGCGGATGGAGTAGCCGTCCGTGCGCGCGCGCTTGCCCGACGGGGTGTTGATGATCAGCGAGAGGCCGCGCTGGCGCAGCAGGTCCACCACATCGGGCTTGCCCTCGCCGATCTTGGCCACGCGCTGCGTGGGCAGGCCGTGCCGCGTCAGGAAGTCGGCGGTGTTTCGGGTGGAGACCAGCGTAAATCCCATCTGGCGCAGCGCGCGGGCGACGTGCAGGATCTCGGACTTGTCGTCGTCGCGCACCGAGACGAAGACCGAGCCCGAGGTGGGCAGGCAGAGGCCGGCGGCCTCCTGGCTCTTGGCGTAGGAGCGCGGGAAGTCCGCGTCCAGGCCCATCACCTCGCCCGTGGATTTCATCTCGGGTCCCAGACGCGGGTCGACGCCGGGGAACTTGATGAACGGCATCACCGCCTCCTTGGTGGCGGTGTAGGGCGGCTCCGCGCCTTTGAACGCGGCGGCGGGGACCAGTTTCTTCAGGGACTTGCCCATCATCACCCAGGTCGCGATGCGCGCCACGGGCAGTCCCGTGGCCTTGCTGACGAAGGGGACGGTGCGCGAGGCGCGGGGGTTGGCTTCCAGCACGTAGATCGCCCCGTCCTTGACCGCGTACTGGACGTTGAGAAGGCCCCTGACCTTCAGGTACAGCGCCAGCCGCCGCGTGTGTTCCCGCACGAGGGCCAACGCCGAGGGGGGCAGCGAGTGCGGCGGCAGGGTGCAGGCCGAGTCGCCTGAGTGGATGCCCGCCTCCTCGATGTGCTCCATGACCCCGGCGATCCAGACGTCCTTGCCGTCGCAGACCGCGTCGACGTCGAGCTCGGCCGCGTCGGACAGGAAGCGGTCGACCAAGAGCGAGGGATGCAGAGACGCCTTGCGCGCTCGCTCGGAGTAGTCGAGCAGGGCCGCGTCGTCGTAGACGATCTCCATCATCCGGCCGCCCAGCACGTAGCTCGGCCGCACCATCACGGGATAGCCGATGCGGCGCGCGATCTTGAGGGCCTGCGCCCCGCTTTTCGCGATGCCGGACTCGGGCGAGAGGATCTTCAGCTTCTTGAGGGCGGCGCCGAACAGACGGCGGTCCTCGGCCATGTCGATGGCCGCGGGTTGGGTGCCGAGGATTGCCACGCCCGCCTTCGCGAGCCGGGCCGCCAGGTTCAGCGGCGTCTGGCCGCCGAACTGCACGATCACGCCGTCGGGGTCCTCGACGTCGATGATCTCCATCACGTCCTCGAAGGTCAGGGGCTCGAAGTAGAGGCGGTCGGAGGCGTCGTAGTCGGTGGAGACGGTCTCCGGGTTGCAGTTGACCATCACCGACTGCCAGCCCAGCGCGCGCAGGGCCTTGGAGGCCTGCACGCAGCAGTAGTCGAACTCGATGCCCTGGCCGATGCGGTTGGGCCCCGAGCCGAGGATGACCACTTTCTTCTTCGCGCCCTTGGTCGGGAGGAGGTCTCCCGTTTCCTCATAAGTCGAGTAGAAGTAGGGGGTCGTCGAGGGGAACTCGCCGGCACAGGTATCGATGAGCTTGTAGGAGGGCCGCACGCCCAGGCGCACGCGCCGGGCGCGGATATGGGCCTCGCTCTTGCCTTGGGCCCGGGCGAGCTGGGCGTCGGAGAAGCCCAGCCGTTTGGCCGCGAGCAAAGTCTCCGCGTCGAGCGTCGCCGCGGCCAGGGTCTTCTCGAAGTCCTTGATCTCCTTCATCTGGTTCAGGAACCAGGGGTCGATCTTGGAGACCTCGGCGATGCGCTCCACGCTCATCCCGCGCTCCAGGGCGGTCGCGACGTGGTAGAGGCGCGCGGAGCTGGGGCCGGCCACGCGCTGAAGCAGGGTCTCGTCGTCGCAGACCTCGCCGCCTTCCAGGCCCTTCTTGCCGCTCTCCAGGCCCCGCAGGGCCTTCTGCAGCGATTCCTTGAAGGTTCGGCCGATGGCCATCGCCTCGCCGACGGACTTCATCGCGGTGTCGAGGGGGAACTCTCCGAATTTCTCGGTCGCGAAGCGCGGGACCTTGGTCACGACGTAGTCGATGCTCGGCTCAAAGCAGGCCAAGGTTGCCCTGGTAATATCGTTGGGCAGTTCATCGAGCGTATAGCCGACGGCCAGCTTGGCGGCGATGCGCGCGATCGGGAAGCCCGTGGCCTTGGAGGCCAGCGCCGAGGAGCGCGACACGCGAGGGTTGATCTCGATGACCACGCGGCGGCCGGTCTGGGGATGCACGGCGAACTGGATGTTGCAGCCGCCGGTCTCGACTCCGACCTCGGAGACGATGCGCTTGGCCTCGTCGCGCATCTCCTGGTACTGCCGGTCGGTCAGGGTCTGGGCGGGGGCCACGGTGATCGAGTCGCCGGTGTGCACGCCCATCGGGTCCACGTT
>MGUL01000197.1:8187-8397 GCA_001800005.1 Elusimicrobia bacterium RBG_16_66_12
CAGCCGATGACGGACTCCTCGAGGAGGACCTTCTTGACGGGGCTGGCCTCGAGCGCGCGGTGCACGCGGCCTCGCAGTTCGTCGAAATGGTAGGCGATGCCGCCGCCGGTGCCGCCCAGGGTGAACGAGGCGCGCACGATGAGGGGAAATCCCAGGTCGCGGGCGACCTGCTTGAGGTCGGTCGTGTCGGTGACGACGAAGGAGCGCGGC
>MGUL01000197.1:8627-8967 GCA_001800005.1 Elusimicrobia bacterium RBG_16_66_12
ATGTAGGTGCGGTCGGCCAGCTCCGGGTCGGTCATGATGGTGGCGGGGTTCGAGTTGATCAGGACGGTCTCGTAGCCCTCCTCGCGCAGGGCCTTGAGGCCCTGGGTGCCGGAGTAGTCGAACTCGCAGCCCTGGCCGATGACGATGGAGCCCGACCCGATCACGAGGATCTTCTTGATGTCGTCGCGCTTAGGCACGGGGGGATGCTCCTCCTTCTTGCGGGAAGCTTTCGACGCCGTCGGCGACCGCGCAGAGCGCGCCCAGCAGGGCCTCGGCGGAGTCGATGTCCTTGAGCGCCGGCAGGGTCCAGACCACGCGTGTGTCCGAGCCGACGAAATCA
>MGUL01000197.1:9029-9458 GCA_001800005.1 Elusimicrobia bacterium RBG_16_66_12
CGGGTCCCGCGGCCTTGTCGCTGCAGCGGGCCAGCAGCTTCCCGCGGAAATCCCCGTCGAGGGGCTCGACGCGATCGGGGACGATGATCCCCGCGCGGCGGGTCACGAGGTCGGTCGGACCGCACTCCACGCGCAGGCGCGTGGCGGCGCCGAGCCAGGCCGTGGCCGTCACTCCGCCCGGCGCGGACTCGAAGGCGACCCGGCGTCCGCTCCACTCCCCGGACAATCGCGGCGGAGCGTCTTCATAGGTCATGTTCAGGAGTTTGGCGAGGAAGGGCCATTGCAGGGATGGAGTCGAGATCTTGTGCTCGTGCCAGAGATACAGGGAGATCGGGAGCACGACGATGAGGACGAGGACGATGCCGATCATCGGACGTGAGCCTCCTTGCGGGCCAGCATATTCTCGCGGAAGCGCTCGAAGAGGTAGCG
>MGUL01000197.1:9471-10478 GCA_001800005.1 Elusimicrobia bacterium RBG_16_66_12
GGCCCCGCCGAGGCTTCGGGATGGTATTGGACCGAGAAGACGGGCAGTTGCGAATGCGCCATGCCTTCGGAGGTCCCGTCGTTGAGGTTGACGTGCGTCGTCCGGACCTCCTTGGGCAGGGAGTCCAGATCGACGCAGAAGCCGTGGTTCTGCGCGGTGATCTCGATTTTGCCCGTCGCCAGGTCTTTGACCGGATGGTTCGAGCCATGGTGGCCGAACTTAAGCTTGTAGGTCCTGCCGCCCAGCGCCAAGCCCAGCAGCTGATGGCCCAGGCAGATCCCGAAGAGGGGCAGGCGCTCGACGATGAGCTTGCGGATGGTCTCGACGGCGTCGGTGACGGGTTCCGGGTCGCCGGGGCCGTTGGACAGCAGCACGCCGTCGGGCTTGAGCCGGAGGATGTCCTCCGCCGTCGTCGCGGCCGGAACCACTGTGACCTTGGCGCCCATCGCGGTCAGACATCGCAATATCCCATGCTTGACGCCGAAATCCATCACGACCACGTGCATGTCGTGCCGCTCCGAGCCGTTCTCGCCCCAGGCGTGCGCGCGTTCGCAAGTGACGACCTTCGCCAGGTTCTGTCCCGCCATGGAGGGCGCCGCGCAGGCCTTGGCGATCAGCCGTTTGTGATCGCCTTCGAGCGTCGAGATGATGCCCCTCAGCGCGCCTTTGTCGCGGAGCTTCAAGGTGAGAGCGCGGGTGTCGATGTCCTCGATGGCCACGATGCCGTGCTTCTTCAGGAAACTGCCGACCGGTTCGACGCACTCATAGTTGGACGGCGTCTTGCAGAGCTCTCGGACGATGAAGCCGGACAGGCGCGGACGGCTCGACTCATGGTCGCGCGCGGTGATGCCGTAGTTGCCGATCTGCGGATAGGTCATCGCGACGAGCTGGCCGCAGTAGGAGGGGTCGGTCAGGATCTCCTGGTAGCCGGTCATCGACGTGTTGAACACGGACTCGCCCGCCGCGCCGCACGCGCGCCCCGCGAACACCGTCCCGTCCTCCAGCGC
>MGUL01000197.1:10610-19024 GCA_001800005.1 Elusimicrobia bacterium RBG_16_66_12
TTTGACCCGCGCTTAGCGGTCTTCGCCAACGGATACGCCATGCGCGGCCTTGGGGCCGATGGCCGCGCGTCGACCAAATCCCGCCGCAGACGCGTCCGGCGGGCTATCCTCAAGGATAGTTGGGCCGTGGTCAGTCCAGCCTTGGGATTCGTCGGTCCCTTGCGCCGAATCATGGCGTCTGTTAAACTCATGGGATAGCTTCTAAAGTGGTGAGGCTGACCGTGGTTTTTGAATCCGCCGAGGAAGGCGGGTATATCGCCCGCGTGCCTTCCCTTCCCGGCTGCGAGACGCAGGGCGACACGCTGGAAGAAGCGGAAGAGATGGTTAAGGACGCCATTACCGCATATTGCGCCAGCCTCAAGAGGCACGGCGAATCCCTGCCCGTGCAGCCGCGAGAAGTCGTGGAGTCCGTCTCCATCGCCTTGCCCGCTTGATGGTCCGCCTCGGCGGTGTGAAGCCGAGGGAATTCATCCGCAAGCTCCGCCGCACCCCCGAAGCCTTCCAAGCCCTGTAGCGCGTCGTATGCGCGGACGGAAGAGACCGTCCCGTTCCGCATCGCCAGCCAAGTCTGCGGCTTCAACTGTTGGCGCCAGCAGTCGGGATTGTGGATAATCTGCCGCTTGTTGCCTATGTTCAATGTCGGAAGTGCCTCATGCCGGTGAAGACCATCGCGAGGTCGTGCTCGTCGGCGGCGGCGATGACCTCGGCGTCCTTGACCGAGCCGCCGGGCTGGACGATGGCGGAGATGCCCAAGGTCGCGGCGGCGTCGATGCCGTCGCGGAAAGGGAAGAAGGCGTCGGAGGCCAGCACGAGCGCCGCAGGGGGCGGGTTGTCGCGCAGCCAGAGCTTGTACTTCACGCCCGACATGTGGACCGAGTCCACGCGCGACATCTGGCCCGCGCCGATGCCCACCGTCTGCTCGGGGCCGGCCAGCACGATCGCGTTGGATTTGACGTGCTTGCCCGCGGTCCAGGCGAAGCGCAGGGCCTTCTCCTCGTCGGGTGAAGGAGCGCGCTTGGTCACGGACTTCCAGTCCGGGCCCGCGACCGCGCGGTCGGGCTCGGTGACGAGCACCTCGTCGCCGATGGAGCGCAGCTGTAGGGCGGTCGTGGGCGGCTTGGTGCGCACGAGCAGGCGGACGTTGGCCTTCTTCTTCAGTATCTCCAGCGCCTCGGGCTCGTAGCCGGGGGCGACCAGGACCTCGACGAAGCGCTTGGAGAGCAGCTCCGCGATCACGCGGCTGATGGGTCGGTTGAAGGCCAGCACGCCGCCGAAGGCCGAGAGCGGGTCGCAGGCCCAGGCGCGGTCGAAGGCCAGTTCGATCGTCTCTCCCGAGCCGATCCCCGCGGGGGTGACGTGCTTGAACACCACCGCGGTCGCTGCAGAGAAATCACTGACCGCGTCCCATGTTCCCGCGGCATCCAGCAGGTTGTTGTACGAGAGCTCCTTGCCGTGGAGCTGGGAGAACGACATTCCGTTCTGATTGGCGTACAACGCGGCTTTTTGGTGCGGGTTCTCGCCGTAGCGGAGGTCCTGGACCTTCGTCAGCTTCATGCTGAGGACGGGCGGGAAGCTCTCGCGCGGATCGTCGCCCCGCATGTCTCCCGCCCAGGCCCGCGCGATCATGCCGTCGTAGTCGGCGGTGTGCTTGAAGGCTGAGAGCGCCAGCCGGCGCCGCGTCGGCTCGGAGAGGCGCGCCTGCGCGGCGGTCAGCTCCGCGAGAGTCGGCGCGTAGTCGTCGGGAGAGGTGAGGACCGCCACGTCCGAGAAGTTCTTGGCGGCGGCGCGGATGAGGGCCACGCCGCCGATGTCGATCTGCTCGATGACCGACTGGTCGTGCGCCGAGGTGGCCGTCTCGGCCGCTGCGGCGAAGGGGTAGAGGTTGACGGCCACCAGGTCGATGGGCTCGAGGCCGAAGAGCGCGGCCTCACGGACCTGCTTGGGATCGCCGCGGCGCAGCAGGATCGCGCCGTGGACGTGAGGGTGCAGGGTCTTCACGCGCCCGTCGAGGATCTCCGGGAATCCCGTCATGGTTTCCAACGGCCGCACGGGCAGGCCGGCCTGGACTAGGACCTTGTAGGTGCCAGAGGTCGAGACGATCTCGACGCCCAACTCATGCAGGCCCTGAGCGAACTCCACGACCCCGGTCTTGTCGGAGACCGAGATCAGCGCGCGGCAGACGCGGCGCGAGGGGTCGTCCGGCGAGGGCTTCACGCAGAGGCAGCCGCCCTCGATCTTCGCGCGTCCCTCGACGAAGAGCGCAGCGGCGCGGGGATAGATCCAGTGCTCCTGGGCCCGCACGCGCGCGGCCAGGGTCTCGGGCGTGTCTCCCGCCAGGACCGGCACGGTCGCCTGCAGGACGATGGGGCCGTGGTCGTACTCCTCGTCGACGACGTGGACCGTGGCGCCGGAGACCTTCACGCCCGCGGCCAGCGCCGCCGCGTGTACCTTTCGCCCGTACATGCCCTGGCCGCCGAAGGCGGGCAAGAGCGAGGGGTGGATGTTGAGGATCCGGCCCGGGAAGGCCTTGAGGAGCGGCGGCTTGATCTTCATCAGGAAGCCGGCCAGGCAGATGAGGCCGATGTCCCGCTTCTTGCACTCGAGCGCCAGCGATGCGTTGTATTCCTCGGGCGTGGGATAGCCGTCCGCCGGGGCGACGAGGGCCTCGATGCCGGCGCGCCGGGCGCGGCGCAGCGCGCCGGAGTCTTCCTTGTTCGAGACGACGAGGGCCACCTCGCCGCGCACGCGCCCGTCGGCGCAGGCGTCGATCAGGGCCTGGAGGTTGGTTCCTTCTCCGGACGCGAAGACCGCGATCTTCATCTCAGACGACCTCCACCTCGTGCTTGCCCACGACGACCTCGCCGATCACGCGCGCCTCGGGCAGGACCTTCTTGGCCAGCTCCAGGCTGTCGGGGCGGATCACGATCACCATCCCGATGCCCATGTTGAAGGTGCGCCACATCTCGCTCTCGGGGACGTTGCCCCGGCGCTGGACCTCGGCGAAGAGGGGAGGCCGCTTCCAGGCGTCCTTGCGGAAGACCGCCTTGCGCCCGCGCGGCAGCACGCGGGGAACGTTCTCGACCAAGCCCCCGCCGGTGATGTGGGACAGCCCGAGGATGATCTTCTGCTCGGCGAGGAAGGCCGCCTGCAGGTTCCGGACGTCGTCGACGTAGATGCGCGTAGGCGTCAGCAGCGCCTTGCCCCATTTGTCGAGGTCCTTGCCCTTGAAGACCCGGCGGACCAGCGAATAGCCGTTGGAGTGCAGCCCGGAGGACGGCAGGCCGAGGATCAGGTCGCCGGGGAAGATCTTTGAGCCGTCGATGACCTCGGAGCGCTTGACGATGCCGACCGCGAAGCCCGCCAGGTCGTACTCGCCCTCCGGGTACATGCCGGGCATCTCCGCGGTCTCGCCGCCGAGCAGCACGCAGCGGCCTTGGCGGCAGCCCTCCATGATGCCGGCGATGATGCGCTTGGAGCGCTTCAGCGCGAGCTTGCCCGTGGCGTAGTAGTCGAGGAAGATCAGGGGCTTGGCGCCGCAGGTGACCAGGTCGTTGACGGACATCGCCACCAGGTCGATGCCGATCGTGTCGTGCCTGTCGAGGGCGAAGGCCAGCTTCAGCTTGGTCCCCACGCCGTCGGTGCAGGCGACCAGGTTCCAGGGCCCCGAGCCGTCCAGGTCGAGCGGGAAGAGCCCCGCGAAGCCGCCGATGGCCGGGGCCTTCTTCTGGATGTGGTCGACCAGCTTGTCGGCCAGGTCGATGTCCACTCCGGACTTGCGATAGGTGAGGATGGTGCGCGCCATTTATGTCGGCTCCTTGCGGCTTCCCGGCTTGACGAACGGCGTGCCCGCCTGGCAGAGGGGGCAGTCCTCGGGCTTCCAGCTCGGCACCGAGGCGGTCCAGAGCGCTGCGTAGGGCACGCCGAGGGCGGACTTGCCCTCGGAGCGGTCCACGATGGAGCCCGCGGCGACGACTTCGGCGCCGGCCGCGCGCAGCACGCCAAAAACTTCCTTGGTGGATTTGCCGGTGGTGACGACATCCTCTATGACCACGACTCTCTCGCCCGGCTTGAGGGAAAAGCCGCGGCGCAGGGTCATGACCCCATCCACTCGCTCGGTGAAGTAGTGACGCACTCCCAGCGCGCGGGCGACTTCGTGGCCGATGATGAGGCCGCCCATCGCGGGGGAGACGACGAGGTCAGGTTTGACGTCGAGCTTTGCGGCCAGGGCTTTGCCCAGCGTTTCGGCATGGGATGGGTGGGCGAGGATGATGGCGCACTGGAGATAACGGTCGCTGTGAAGGCCCGAGGACAGGAGAAAATGGCCTTTGAGGAGCGCGGCGTTCTCGAGAAAAAGTTCTTCGATGTTCATGCTGTTTCCAGAGAGTGTGGAGAGCAAGCCTTCATCTCGGAGAGGATGTCCAGCGCGGCCTTGCGCGGGTCGGGGGCGTGGGTGATGGGGCGCCCGATGACGATGAAATCGATGCCGAGCGCGGCGGCCTCGCCGGGGGTCATCACGCGGACCTGGTCGTTGAGCGGCGCGCCTTTGGGGCGGATGCCGGGGGTCACGAACTTCATGTCCAGATGGGGGAACTGCTTGCGCAGGTAATCGACCTCGCGCGCCGAGCAGATGGCGGCGTCGGCGCCGTGCATCCAGCCGGATTTGGCCAGGGATTTGACCAAAGTCGGCACGCGCGCGCCGGGGTGGAATATC
The DNA here is from genome assembly GCA_001800005.1 of Elusimicrobia bacterium RBG_16_66_12. GTDB lineage: Bacteria > Elusimicrobiota > Elusimicrobia > UBA1565 > UBA9628 > GWA2-66-18. The sequence continues at coordinate 15,322 of MGUL01000197.1, forward strand.
CGGACGTCCTTGGGCGTCATGCTCGTGAGGACCGTCACGCCCCAGAGCTTCGGGCGCGGGGAGACTGCGGCTGCGGCCGCGACCATGTCCGGGCCGCCCATCAGATGGATCGAGACGGCCTCCACGCCCAGCTTCTGCGCCTCGTGCACCGCGTGCGCGACGGTTTGCGGGATGTCATGGAGCTTCAGGTCGAGGAAGACCTTGCCGCCGTGGCGGCGGACCAGGTCCACCGCGCGCTTGCCGTGCGCGGTGAAGAGGCGCAATCCGACCTTGTACCAGACGATGACGCCCTTGAGAGACCGCAGGAGGTCCTCCTCTCGCTTGATCGTGTCGACGTCCAGCGCCGCGATGACCTGCGTCACCTTCGCCCCTCCAGGCCGCGGAGGATGGCCTTCACGACGGTCGGCCCCTCATAGACGAGTGACGTGTAGAGCTGGACGAGGTCCGCCCCGGAGTCGAGCCTCTCGCGCGCGTCCTCGGAGGTCGCGATGCCGCCGACCCCGATGATGGGCAGCTTCGTGAGCGTTCGCACGCGTTTGACGAGCTCGGTCGCGCGCCCCTTGAGCGGCGAGCCGGAGAGACCTCCCGCCTCCGCCTTCCAACGATCCTCCACGCCCTCGCGGGCAACGGTCGTGTTCGAGACCACCAGCCCTTGTGCGAGGCGCCCCGCCGTCTCCACCAGCGCGACAAGATCTTCGTCCGCCAGATCGGGAGACATCTTCACGAGGACGGGCTTGTGAGCGTGATTGGCTTCCTGCACGGCTTCGAGGATGGCGGACAGTTCCGAGACTTTTTGCAGGTCGCGCAGGCCGGGAGTGTTGGGCGAGGAAACATTAATAACGAAATAATCTCCGTGGTCGGCCAGAATCCGGAAAGTGCGCGCGTAAGCGGACGGAGCTTGTGACGGTTCAACGTCTTTGTTGAGACCGAGGTTGATCCCAAGCGGGACGCCGGGTCGGGGTTGCGAGGCGAGACGACGTGCGACGAGACGCGCCCCCTCGCTGTTGAAGCCCATGCGATTGACCAGCGCGCGCGATTGCTGGACGCGGAAAAGGCGGGGCCGGGGATTGCCGGGCTGGGGCTCGAGCGTGACCGAGCCGATCTCGATGAAGCCGAAGCCGAGAGCCGGCAGGAGGGGGGAGAGGGTCCCATCCTTATCGAAGCCCGCTGCCAGTCCGACGGGGTTGGGAAAAGAGAGGCCGAAGACCGTTTTTCCCAGGCCTCGCGCGCCGGGTCCCGTCAAGGCCGACAGCACGGCCGCCGCCCCGGGGATGGGGGCGAGCAGGGCCATCAGACCCGAGACCTCCTCGTGCGCCCTTTCAGGGTCGAGCCGGAAGAGGAGGGGCTTGGCCAGCGATTCATAGAGCATGGACCACGCGGCCGGCTGAGAGGGTCTTGACCACGCGCCCCTTGAGGCGGCGCGCGGAGAAGGGCGTGTTGCGGCTGAGCGACAGGTAGGGCGCCTGCGGGGTCCAGGCCGCGTCGGGGTCCACGAGGGCCAGATCCGCGCGCGCGCCCGGGGCCAGCGTGCCCCGGTCCTTGAGGCCGAGGAGCGCTGCGGGCGCCGACGACATGCGTTCCACGACCTGGCGGCGCGTGAGGATCTTCTTGTGGAAGAGCTCGGTCAGGACCACGGCCAGCGAGGTCTCCAGGCCGATCACGCCGAAGGGGGCCAGGTCGAGGCCCTGGGATTTGGCGCCGCAGCCGTGAGGCGCGTGGTCGGTCGAGATCGCGTCGATCGTGCCGTCGGCCAGTCCTTCGAGCAGGGCCGCCCTGTCGTCCTCTCGGCGCAGGGGCGGGTTCATCTTCCAGTTCCCATCGTCGCCGGGGACCATCGCGCTGGTCAGCGCGAAGTGATGCGGGCAGGCCTCGGCGCTGACGGGCACGCCTTTCTTCTTGGCCGCGCGCACGGCTTCGACCGAGGCCGCGGCGGAGAGGTGGGCGAGATGCACGCGCGCTCCCGTGAGTTCCGCGAGCGCGATGTCGCGCGCGACGTGGACCGTCTCGGCGGCCCACGGAGAGCCTTTCACGCCCTTGCGCAGAGAGTCGGGGCCTTCATCCAGGCAGCCGCCGGCGGAGAGGGTCAGGTCCTCGCAGTGGTCGATGACGAGGAGGCCGAGGTCCTTCGCGTATTCGAGCGCGCGGCGCATGAGCCCGGCGTCCATCACGGGCCGGCCGTCGTCGGAGAGCGCGGCCGCGCCGGCGGCGCGGAGTTTGGCGAATTCCGTGAGGCGCTCGCCTTTCTGACCCACGCTGACGGACCCGGCGAAGAGGACCGCGACGAGAGCGTCGGCCTCGGCCTTGGCGCGCAGGAAGGCGAGCTGGGATGGGTTGTCCGTCACCGGCTCCGTGTTGGCCATGGCCAGCACGGTGGTCACGCCGCCGCGCGCCGCGGCCATCGTGCCGGTGGCGATGGTTTCGTCGCCCTCGCGGCCGGGCTCGCGCAGGTGCACATGCATGTCCACCAGGCCCGGCACGACCCACAGGCCCTTTGCGTCGATAGTGGTCGTGCCGAGGACGGCCTTCTTCTTGGAGAGTCCCGCGGCGACTTCCTTGATCTTGCCGCCCACGATCAGGACGTCGCGCACGGCTTCCAGCTTGCGCGCGGGATCGATCACGAGTCCGTTCGTGATGAGCAGCCGCTCGGTCATGAGCGTCCCTCGTCGCAGAGGGCCAGCACCGCCATGCGTATGAACACGCCGTTGGCGACCTGCTCCAGGATGACCGAGCGCGGCCCGTCGGCCACCGCGGAGTCGATCTCGACGCCGCGGTTCATCGGGCCGGGGTGGAGGACCAGCGCGTCCGGCTTCATCAGGTCCGCGCGCTCCGGGGTGAGCTGATAAGAGAGCGCGTAGTCGGCCAGGGACGCGACGAAGCCTTGGTCCATGCGTTCGGTCTGCAGGCGCAGCACGTTCACGGCGTCGGCGCCCCGCAGGGCCCTCTCGACGTCGTGCTCGACGATGGCGCCCAGCTCCTTGAAGGCGTCCGGCGCCAGCGGGGTCGGTCCGCAGAAGACCACCTTGGCGCCCAGCTTCTTGAGGGCGTAGAGGTTCGACCGGGCCACGCGGCTGTGGCGGATGTCGCCCAGCACGACGACCTTGCGCCCCTTGAAGCCGTTCCAGCGCTCGCGCAGGGTCATCAAGTCGAGCAGGGCCTGGGTCGGATGCTCGTGCCAGCCGTCTCCCGCGTTGACCACGCAGGCCTTCACGGCCGGGGCCAGGTCCTCGAGGACCCCCGAGCGCTCGTGCCGCACGACGAAGTGCGTGACGCCGACGGCCTGCAGGTTGAGCATGGTGTCCAGCAGCGTCTCGCCCTTCGAGAGCGACGAGCCCGCGGCGGAGAAGCTCAGCACCTCGGCGCCGAGACGCTTGGCCGCCATCTCGAAGGAGGAGCGGGTGCGCGTGGAGGGCTCGGAGAAGAGGAAGGCGACGGTGCGGCCGGCGAGGAGGTCCTTCGGGGGGGTCTTCTTGAAAGACGCGGCCTTATCGAGGATCGCCTCGATCTGTGCGGAGTTCAGCCGTTCCAGGCCGAGCAGGTCTTTGAGGCTCGAGTTGTTCGTCACGCGCGGTTCGGCGGAGCACGCCGAGACGATTAGACTATTTATGGGAGCAAGCGTCAAAGCCGCCGCTGGCTGTGGCTGAGGAAGAAGGACTTCGGGAGCGACTGGCCCGCATGAGCGGGCCGGACGGGACGCGTCCGGCCG
>MGUL01000197.1:19127-19427 GCA_001800005.1 Elusimicrobia bacterium RBG_16_66_12
CAGAACGAAGTAGGATAGATAGGCATCCACCGCCCAGCACGCCAGCGCTGCATGGATTACGGCCCGCAGAAGGGGGGAATCGGCGACCCCCTCGAGACCTCTGGCAGCCAGAAGAGCGAAGCAGGGCGTCAATCCGAGCATGTAACTCGCCTTCGCCGCGCTGTAGACCGGCAGTCTAAGCCATACGAAGAACACGGCGCAGAGATAAATCGAGACCCAACCGGCGACGGCCGCAAGGCCGCTGCGCACTGAGCGCGCCGGCTCGGCTAGGATGGAGAAGAACCCGATGATGATGAATGC
>MGUL01000197.1:19482-19810 GCA_001800005.1 Elusimicrobia bacterium RBG_16_66_12
GACGGAACTCGTATTTCGCGATTCCGCTCAAATACCCATCCAGCCAGAACGAGGAATAGATCGAATCCCAGAAGCCGTGGAATCCGGAGAAGACCGGCCTCACGAGGGCTTGGCCGAAGCTCAGTATCTGCCGCGATGTGCGGTAACCGGGGTCCTGCCACCATGACGCGCTTGCCGACGAAAGAAAACTCGCCAATGGGATGCCGTGGACGATGTTTCGGACATAGTGCCAACCGCTGACGGCGAAGGCGGCGCCCAGGACGACGCCGGCGGCGCTCAGCGCCGCCACGCTGCGAGGCGTCCGGTTCGTGAGCCGCTGCGCGAGCAG
>MGUL01000197.1:19829-21526 GCA_001800005.1 Elusimicrobia bacterium RBG_16_66_12
ACCAGTAGGAGAGCGTTCACTTTCGTCAATAACGCCAATCCCAGCACCGATCCGATGACGAGCAGGCGCCGCCGCACGTCGGCGACGGAGCCGTCGGAACGAAACGAGAGCCCTAGAAGGACGACCCCCGCCGAAAAGATGCCCGCCATCGGTTCATTGCCGGCGGACTGGGACATATATAGATTCATCGGCAGCAACCCACCCACGACGATCGCGACCCGCTGGAGATCGACGCGGGGGGGGAATACGACCCGGGCCGCGCGATAGGCCATCTCGGTCTGAAGGGCGCCGCAGACGAGGGGGACGACGCGGATCCAGAAGCGCGCCTGCTGGAAGCCGAACAGCGCCGACAGGGCGTTCCACAACGGCGCTGACACAATGTAGTAAAGGGGCGCCTGGAAGGTCTGCCATCCCTCGTCTGCCAGGGGCAGGCGCCCGTGAAGAGCGATCGTTTGGAGGTAGCGCATATGCGCCATGACGTCGAACCCGACATGCCTGGGGATCCTGAGGATGTTGTTGAACCCCAGCAGCATCCACGCGGACAGGATCAACCAGCGCATCGCCCCAGGACTCGGAGCCGGCCGCGACGACAGCGCCCACCAGAAGACGAGGACGAATATCGTCAGCAGCAGCGGGGCCGACTTGAGGAGGGCCTCGCGCGGACGCGGGAAGAGGTCCGAGATCGGGACCTCCCAATCGTCCTCGGCCGGCCTTGCCGGCGACCAGACTCTTCCGTCGCTGCTCGCCTCCCAGTCGACGCCTGTCGCAAGCCCCAGCGAACGCCCGCTCGCCCAGATGACAGCAGGACCCTCGGGATTGGAGACCTCGACGCGCAGTTCATGCTCTCCCCTGTCCAGTCGAGGACCGAGATCGACGTCACCCGTCCCCGCGGGCAGGAGGGGCCGGCCGTCCAAGAAGACCCTCCGCGAGCCAAGCGACCGGATCGGCACGACCGCATGAGACTCAGATCGATCTGATCGGAACAGGCGCCGGAACACCGCGGAGGACCCATCGCTCTTGCTGAGAAGGTCCGCCGCCTTATCAAGACGGATCCAACTCGCTCCCTCCGACGGCGAAAGCAGAAAAGAAGATGCCGTCCCCCCCATCAACGCCAGAGTGGCCGCCGCCAACAGGATGAACGAGCCTACTTTCCTCACCGTGTCATGATAGTAAACGTCAGCAGCCGACGGTCTTGCGCAGGAACTTCATGGGGAGGATTGTAGCAAGGCGTCCGCAGGGGATGTGGTAGGATGTTGATCGTATGAAGATAAAACATTACGTCGGTTCGATTCGCGCCGGGGACCGGCTCTTCAACACCTAGCTCCCTTTGGTTCGTCAAGTAACGGCCCGGACCGCCGACGTCCTCGTCTTCCTCTGCGTCTTCGCGCTCTTCTCTGGCGCGCTGTTCAACGGCTTCGTCTGGGACGACTGGGCCCTGATTGTGCGCACCTCCGGTTACCGTGGCTTCGAGCCGAGGCGTCTGTACTGGATGTTCACAACTTGGCACTTGGCCAACTACTGCCCCCTGGCGTGGCTTTCCTACGCCATCGACCACTCCATCTGGGGACTGGCTCCCTTCGGGTTCCACCTGACGAACCTCGCCCTCCACGCAGCCAACGCCGTGCTCCTGCGCCGCGCCGCCGAGAAGGTCCTGCGCCGCGTCCTGCCCGCCGCGGCCCCCGCCGCGCTTTCGGCGG
>MGUL01000197.1:21535-22737 GCA_001800005.1 Elusimicrobia bacterium RBG_16_66_12
CTGCTGGCCGCCGCCGTCTTCGCTATGCATCCGCTGCGTGTCGAATCGGTGGCCTGGGTCAGCGAGAGGCGCGACCTGCTGGCCGGACTCTTCTTCCTCACGACCATCCTGCTCTACCTGCGGTCCGCCAAACTCCGCGAGGAGGGCCGCCCTGCGCGCGGCCTGCTGGCCGCCGCGCTGGCCGCCTACGCCTGCGCCGCGCTCTCCAAGCCCAGCGTCGTCCCCCTGCCTGCCGTCCTGCTCGCCCTCGACCTTTACCCACTGGACCGCCTGCGGACCGGACGCCTGCACGCCGTCCTCGTCGAGAAGCTGCCCTTCGCCGCCGTCGCCGCGGCCTGCGCCCTGATGGCCGTCCGCTCCCAGGTCATGGCCGGCAACCTCGTCTCCATGGCGCGGTACGATGCTCTGAGCCGCGTCGCCCAAGCGGTCCATGGCCTCGGCTTCTATCTGCAGAAGACCGTCCTGCCGACCGGCCTGCTCGCCCTCTATCCGTGTCCGGACCGCCTGAGCCTGTTCGATTCGCGCGTGCTGACGGGCCTTGCCGTCCTGGTCGGTGCGGCCTGGTTGCTGCGGCGCGCGGACTGCCCGCCCAAGGCGCGCGCCGCCCTCTGGTTCGCCTACGGGGCAATGCTCCTGCCCGTCCTAGGCCTCCTGCAGAACGGTCCCCAGCTTGCCGCCTCGCGCTACTCCTACCTGTCCTGTCTGGGGTGGGCGCTCCTGGCCGGAGCGGTCCTGGCGCGCACGCTCGCCGCCGGCTCAGGCTGTCGTCGGACGCTTGCCGCCGCGGCCCTGTGTGGCTGGGCTGCGCTCTGCGCCCTCGCCGTGCCGGCCGAGGTCCGCACCTGGCGCGATGACGAGGCCGTCTGGAGCCGGGTGCTGGCACGCTTCCCGGACTCCATAGACGCCAACGTGAACATGGCCGAGGCCTTCATCCGTCGCAGTGACTTTGCCGCCGCGGAGGCGCCTGCGCGCGCGGCGCTGCGCCTGTCGGCGACCCAGCGCTCGGCGCGTCTCTACCTCGCCCAGTCGCTGGCCGAGCAGGGCCGTCTGCCCGAGGCGCGGCGTGTCCTGATGGAAGGGCTTTCCCAAGATGGGGAATGGCGCGACGTGTACGCCCTGCTCGGCATCGTCCTCGCCAAGGAGGGCCGGATGAGAGAAGCGCTCCCCCACCTTGAACGAGCGCGACGGACGGACTCAGGTCA
>MGUL01000197.1:22745-25871 GCA_001800005.1 Elusimicrobia bacterium RBG_16_66_12
ACTTCACTGTTAAGGCCTGGCGGGATCGGAGGCTTGCTGTTACCATAGCCGGGATGAGGCGCCCGACTTTCTCCGCCTGGGTGTGGGTCGTCCTGGCCGCTTCGACGTGGACAAATCCGCCCCGCCCGGCGCCCTATGAACCAAGGCGAGCGCGTGGCGTCCGCCGCAGCATCCAGACCGCGGTCGCGATCATAGCCATCGCCATGTAGTGGCCGTGCGCTAGGCCCCAGATCAGATGGCCCGCGTCGTCGTTCCGGAAGGATTGGACGAAGAAACGGATCAGGCCGTAGCCGAGGAGGAAGAAGGCGAAGACCTCTCCGTCGGGAGCCCTCCGCGTCTTGAGCCTGTGGTGGAGCAGGCCCGCCAGGACCAGGCACAGCACCGACTCGTAGAGCTGGGTGGGGTGGAGGCGCACCCCCATCGGCGCCGCGCAGTAGGGGCCGTCGAAGACGATGCCGATGGGCAGGTCCGTCGGCCTGCCGTAGCAGCAGCCCATGGCCAGGCAGCCCAGCCGGCCGATGGACAGCCCGAGTGCGGACGCCGGCGCGACGGGGTCGAGGAAGCGCGTCAGCGGGATGCCCAGGGACCGCAGCAAGAAGAAGGCTGCCGCGCAGGCGCCGATGACGCTCCCCTGGACCGACATGCCGGAGAATACGTTGAAGACCTTGCGCCCGGCATCGACCGATAGGTATCCGGGATGGGTCGTCAGGAAGTAGAGGTGCGCGCCGAGAAAACCGCCCAGGATCATGCCGGGCCAGACCAGGAGAACCGCCCGCGGCGGAATGCCTCTCCCGCGTGCCTCATGAAGGAGGACGAGCAACGTCGCGGCGCAGGCGGCCGCGAGGAGGAGGCTCCAGGTCGATTGAAAAGGTCCGAGGTGGATGAGCGGATGCATTCGTGGCTTCGGCGGCAGCGGTCAGGATACCAAGTTGACAGACCCCCGGGCATGTAATAGAGTTGGCGATCTTCATCATTTGCGCTACATTAAGGAAACCATGAACGATCAAGCTCCGAAGCCCTCCCTCGCCTCTCGCCTCTACATCGCCGGAGCCCTGTCGCTGGGCGCATTGCTGGCGCTGTTCATCTCCTGCGCGCCGACCGTCTATCTGGAAACGGAACCCCCGGGGGCCTCTCCGTGGGGCGGGAAATACGCGATGACCTTCAACCCTCCGGAGAAGACCCCCCGCGCCTCCGTGCCCGTGACGGTCGCCGTCGTCAACCCCGCCTATAAGGGCTCGGAGCTCTCCGAGAGCGCTCTCGCCGACCCGGTCTACGCGAAGGTCGCCAAAGGCTTCTCGGCCTCAATGGGCAACGACCTGGACAAGATCCTGATTTCCAAGGGCGTGACGACGGTCGGGCCCTTCGCCTCCCGCGACGAGATCACCTACAACGAGAAGAAAGGCGCCTCGGTGATCCTCGCCCCGCACGTGCTCCTCGCCACGCAGATCAAGTATCAAGGAGACTTCCGGCTCGTGGTCAGCGGGCCCGCCGGCAATTCCGTCTCCAAGGGGAAACTGGAACGCCTGGCCTACAGGTTCGGAGAGGCTTACAGCAAGTCGGGGGCCAACTCCAGCAAGATCAAGCGGCTCGCCCAGGAGTGGTCGGTCGTCGTCACCTCCGGGATGCCGGAGAGCGTGGCCGACGAATGGGCCAAGAAGTTCGCCTCGGGAGAGCTGATTGTCAGCTATGAGGGCTCCGGTCCGAGCGGCGCCCCGTCCGTCCAGAAGGCGCCTCCCCCGTCGGGGGCCGCCGTCTCCTCGGGGATGTTCGGCACCAAGACGAGGCGGACCCGGCAAGGCGCGACACTCGCCACCGCCGGCTCCGCCGACGACGCCTCGTTCGGCCTGGCCCGTTTCGAGCGGAACTTCACGATGACGACCAGCGGCTGGATGTATTTCGTCATGCAGGAGCCCCTCTCCGGAGAGAAGCTGTGGGTGAAGAAGCTCGAGCTCGACCCCATCGAGGTCCATGGGACCGAGTCCTACGCCCCGGACCATAACATCACGTTCGTCAACGACCCCTGCGTCGGCCAGCTGGAGATCCCGTCCGGCTTCAAGCCCGGGGCCAACCTGGTCTTCGACGGCCGCGGCGACGCCATGGCTACGACAGTGCAGAAGATGTACCCCATCATCATGCAGAAGTTCGAGACCTATCTCGACCCCATCGAGATCGAGCAGCTCAAGCTGAAGGCCAAGGAGATCCGGGAACATAAGGTCTACTGACCGGGGCTCCGAGCCCTGGACGCTCGCGATGCCGCTCTGGCTTTTGGTCGGATTCCTTTTCACGTTCGCGGCCCCGGCACGGGCGGCGGACCCGCAGGTCTGGACGGGCAGCGGCCGGACCCAGGCCGTCATGGCGGTCGCGTTCTCCCCGGACGGGACGCAGATCCTCACGGGCAGCCTCTACAACATTGGTCTCTGGGATGCCGGGACCGGCCGCGAGATCGCCTCCTGGGCGGCGCACGACGGCTGGGTCCATTCCGTCGCGTTCTCCCCGGACGGCCGCAGCGTCCTCTCCGCCGGAGATGACAAGGTCCTCAGGCTCTGGAACCTTCCGGGTGGCGGTCCCGGCGCGGTGCTCGAAGGCCACCTCTCGCCCGTGCGGTCGGCCGTCTTCTCCTCCGACGGCAAGAAGATCCTTTCCGGCGCCGCCGACAAGACGCTCAGGCTCTGGGACGTCGCCGCGGGTCGCGAACTCGCGACCTGGACGGGCCATACCTGGAACGTCAACGCCGTCGCCCTCTCGCCGGACGGCAAAATCGCCGCCTCCGGCAGCCTCGACATGAGCGTCAGGCTCTGGGACGCGGCCTCCGGCAAGCAGATCGCCGCGGCGCTCGGCCATTCGGCCGACGTCCTGGCCGTCGCCTTCTCTCCCGACGGGGGCACCGTCCTCTCCGGCAGCGCCGACAACACGCTCCGGCTCTGGGACGCCCGGACCGGCAAGCCGCGGGCCGTCTGGCTCGGGCACCGCAAATGGGTCAACGCGGCCGCCTTCTCCGCGGACGGCCGGACGGCCGCCTCGGGAAGCCGCGACGCCAGCATCAAGCTCTGGGACGCCGCGACGGGCAAAGACATCGCGACCTGGAAAGGCCACATCGGCCCCGTCAACGCCATCGCCTTCTCTCCC
>MGUL01000197.1:26003-26651 GCA_001800005.1 Elusimicrobia bacterium RBG_16_66_12
TCCTGGACCCCTCGGGACGCGACGTGCTGTACGGCAATGCGAAAGGCACCATCCGGGTCGTCCTCAAGGATGACGGCCCCGGCCCGGCCTACGCCCTGCGCGTCGTGCTCAGCCACTCGCCGGCCCCAGGCCTGATCCTGCCCCTCTCCGTCGAGGCTGGAACGCTCCTCCCGGGGCAGACCGTGACCAAGGACATCCCGATCGAGGCGTCGGAAGCCCTCGCCAGCGGCAAGATCCGGGTGACGATCGAGGTCAAGGAGGGCAACGGCTTCGACGCCCAGCCGCAGGTCATCGAATTCGAGGCCCGGGCCTTCGTGCCGCCCAAGCTGGAGGTCGCCGGAGTCGATCTAGCCGGCACCGCGGTCAAGGCGGGCGAGGTCGCGAGCGTGGCGCTGACGATCCGCAACTCCGGCGCCGGCCCCGCCAAAGGCGTTGCCGCGAGGCTGACCGCCGCCGATCCCAACATCTTCACCTTCGCGGAGGCCCCCGAATCCCTAGGAGACCTCGGGCCCGGAGAGTCCAAGAAGGCGCGGTTCCAGTTCCTCGTCAACAACCGCTTCAAGGAGCGCAGCCTGCCGATATCGGCGGAGCTGACGGAAGCGGGAGGCAAGAACGGGGCCTCGGTCCCTCTCGGACTGTCGCTGGGCC
>MGUL01000197.1:26679-29240 GCA_001800005.1 Elusimicrobia bacterium RBG_16_66_12
TCACCGTCAAGGGCAAGGAGCTCCCGCAGCCGGCCTACGCGCCGAGCGCGCAGCTCGAGGAGGTGGACACGCCCCCGGAGGCCCGCCTCCCCGTCGACCCCGAGGCCTACGCAGTGGTCATCGGCATCGAGCGCTACAGGCAGAAGGGCATCCCGCCCGTGGAATTCGCCGCCCGCGACGCGCAGGCCATGTACGATTATCTGACCCAGTCCATGGGTTTCGACGAGAAGAACGTCATCCTCCTGCGCAACGAGGACGCTGGCAAGACCGACCTCGAGAAATACCTGGGCCCCTGGCTGACCAACCGCGTGACCGCGCAGAGCCGGGTCTTCATCTACTACGCGGGGCACGGCGCGCCCAACCCCGTGACCGGCGCCGGATATCTGATCCCCTACGACGGCGACCCGAGCTACACGGAAGTCGCGGCCTATCCCGCCAAGCTCCTCTACGAGACCCTGGCGAAGCTTCCCACCAAGCGCGTCACGGTGGTCCTGGATTCGTGCTTCTCCGGCCAGGGCCAGCGCTCTCTGCTCGCGCAGGGCGCTCGGCCCCTGGTGAACGCGGTCAAGACCGAGGCCGGCATGGGCGCCAACACGGTCACCCTCACGGCGGCCGGCGGCAACCAGATCAGCACCTACCTCCAGGACGCCCAGCACGGCCTGCTCACCTATTTCCTCCTCAAGGGGCTCAAGGGCGCGGCCGACGCCGATGGCGACGGGGAGGTGACGACCGCAGAGGTCTTCTCCTATCTCAAGCCGATGGTGGAGCGGGAGGCCCGCAAGCAGAACGTCACCCAGACCCCGACGCTCAGCCCCGAAGGCCCCGCTTTGGGCGCCCGCTCGCGCGAAGTCTGGTCGCGCTCGAAATAGCGACGGAAGCGACGCGTGGGTGCCAAGGTTGCGGGAGGTCAGACGTCTCGGCCTTTCTTCCGCCGGGCAAGCCGCGCCTGCTCCTCCAGCTTTTGCACGTCAAGGCGGTCCTGCCCACGGTCGGCGGCTCGCTTGTTTTCCAGCAAGCATTCACGCGAAATATAATAAGCGGAATGCCCTTGATAAGTTCCCTTGACCCGAGTCTTCCACACTTTTTCCGTGTCGACTCCGCTGATCCCGGACAAAAGGTCAACACGGTTCGGAGGATAGCCGAGTTGAATCACATTGTCCCCGGTAAAGTCCGCTTCTTTTAGCCCCAGGGAGCCGAACCCGAAGTCTTTGAGCGCGGCGAGCACTCTTGGGAGATTCTTCGGGGTGGATCGGATCAGGATATCGAGGTCCTTGGTGCCGCGCGCGTAGCCATGGAAGGCGACTGCGTGCGCCCCGACGATCACGAACTCGACCTTATTTTGATCCAAGGCCGCCACAAGCTCGGCGAAATCATCGGCCCGTTTCTCAGACATCCGCTCTCCGCACGACTCGGGCGACTCGGCGCATCGGCGCCGGCTTGCCGCCGCCTTGCGCCAGGCCACCCAGCCGGACCCGCATGAGATCGACATCGCCGACGCGCGCGCGGGGCGACATGGACAGCATCCCCAGCAACATCTCTTCCTCGTTCTTGGCGAAAGCCTCGGCAGCCGGCCTGACTTGAACGACGCGTGCGATCTTATCCGTTGCGGCGCCCTGTTCCCATCGGATGCCAATATCCGTCAAGCGCCGCAGCGCCAGGCCTCGTGGTCGGGATCGGCCTTGGAGCCAGCGCCAAAGAGTCGTTTCCGCGATCCCGATAAGGACCGCGGCCTTGGCACGCCCGCCGGATCGCTCCACGAACTGTTCGAGGTTGGTCATACGGTCATTCATATTGTAGTGCATATGCATTGCATTTGCAATACACAGTTTGAGACGCGGCTTTGAAAGGCCTGGCGGGATCAGAGGCTTGCTGTTACCATAGTCAGGATGAGGCGTCCGACTTTCTCCGCCTGGGTGTGGGTCGTCCTGGCCGCGCTGTCTCCCGCGCGCGCGGCCGTGCGCGACGTCCCGGTCGTGCCGGCCGGCGTCGTTTCCGCTCCCGTCTCGGCCGGAGCCTCGGTCTCGGCGCAGCCTATCACGGGGGGCTTCGCCCTCGCGGCGCCTCCCGCCCTCCCGACGCCGGTCATCCCGGCGGCCGGCGGCCTGGCCGGCCTGCGCCTGTCGCTGGAAGCGCGCGGCGACGCCGAATCACTGGCCCTGGCGGAGAAGCTCCACTTCACCGATCCTCTCACCGGCCTTCCCAACCGGGCGTTCCTCGCGGCGCAAGGCGACAAGATCCTTCGGGGGTTCCAGGACCCGGCCGTCTCCTTGATGGACATGAACAATTTCGGGGCCGTGAACGCCGGTCTGGCCGACCACTTGGGCGTCACCAAGGGCCGCGCGCGCGCCGACGGCGTGTTGGCCATCGCCGGCGCCGCTCTGGGCGAGATCGCGCGCGCGCACGGGGTCGTCGTCGTGCGCCTGGGCGGAGAGGAGTTCGCGGCGCTGGGCGAGCGCGGCTCGGTCCTCTCCTTCGCGGCCGCGGCGCGCGGCGCCATGCCCGCGCAGCGCGTGCTCGACGCCGCCGGCATCGAGCAGGGCGGCCCGGAGCGCCGCGCCATC
>MGUL01000198.1:0-244 GCA_001800005.1 Elusimicrobia bacterium RBG_16_66_12
CCGGAGACCCTCGGGATCGGCCGGTGCGGGTGACGAGGCGACGAGCACGGTGTTGACGCGCGCGGGCTGGCCCAGATCACGTTGAAGGCGGGTCAGCGGCACGAAGACCGCCAACACGCTCCCCTGCGAAGGCTGCAGCGCGAACTCGCCCAGCTCGTTGAGACCGAGAATCCCCCCGCAGGTCAGGCGGATGGTCCGGCCCACGTTGTCCCGCCGCCCGTAGAGGGATTCCCTCGGAATCGGT
>MGUL01000198.1:388-693 GCA_001800005.1 Elusimicrobia bacterium RBG_16_66_12
CCGTGCGCGTCCGCTGACTGGCCCGCTCGTGGCCGAGCACGCCTTGGACGTGGATGATCGGGCAGCTCGTCGTCGAGCGGGTGCCCTCCGCTGATGCGAACGCGCCCGCAAGGTCTTCACGGAAGAACCGGTCCGAGGCGACGACGACATCGGTCTTGCCCAGCCGCTGGACGAGGAGGTCGCGCAGGCTCTCCCGCACCGACCCGCCCACCAGCAACGCGCCCGACAACACGGCCACGGCGGCGGCCACGCCGCCGATGACGGCGAGGTTCGTCCGCCAGTAGTAGAGCAGGTTGCGCAGGATG
>MGUL01000198.1:768-2874 GCA_001800005.1 Elusimicrobia bacterium RBG_16_66_12
TATGGGTCACGACGATGAGAATGGTCCGCTGGCTCCTGTGCAGCTCGAGGAGAAGGTCGGCCACGGCGTCGGTCGCGTTGTGATCGAGGTTGCCGGTCGGCTCGTCACACAGCACGAGCTGGGGGTGACGCACGAGTGCCCGCGCAAGGGACACGCGCTGTTTCTCGCCACCGGACAGCTCGGCGGGACGGTGGTGGAGCCGGTGGCCCAGACCGACCTGGTCGAGCAGTTCGAGCGCACGGCTGCGCGGCGTGGCGTCGGTGCCGCCGGCGACAAGGGTCGGGATGAGGACATTCTCCAGCACGTTGCACTGGGGCAGAAGATGGTGATCCTGGAAGACGAAGCCGACCTGCCGGTTGCGGAACTCGGCCAGCTGCCGGTCGTCCAGGGCGTAGGGGTCCGTGCCGTTGAGTCGCACGCGGCCCGCACTCGGCGGTTCGAGCGCACCCAGGATGTGCAGCAGCGTACTCTTGCCGCTTCCCGAGGGACCGACAATCGACACACTGTCTCCGGCATCCAGGCGGAGGTCGATCTCGGACAGGACGACGACCGATCCGGCCGGCGTGGGGTAGTGCTTCGACACACCGAGGACTTCGAGCACGATGATTCTCCGGTCTATCAGCTGCCGGCGCTTCCCGCCGGCGCGAGCAGGGACCGATAGACCTCGAGCGCCCGATCCCGCATGCGGCTCGAGCTGTACAGGGCACGCACGCCGGCGCACCCCCGCTCGCCGAGCGCGCGCCGTTTCCCTGGGTCCGACAGGAGCTCGAGCAGCCCCTCAGCCAGGGCGTTCGGGTTCTCCGGTTCGACGAGGATGCCACCCCCTGTCGTCTCGGTGATTTCGATGGCGGCGCCGCGCCGCGGCTGCACGATCGGCACTCCGCTGGCCATCGCTTCCAGCAGGAACAGGCCCTTCGGGTCCGCGTAGGCGCCCGGCACCGACAGGACGCTCAGCTCGCGAAGGTACGCGAGCTTGGCGCTCCGGTCCAACTCGCCGTGGTACCGGAACTGCCCGGCGAGCCCCCAGTCGTCCATCTGCTTCTGGACGCCAGCGAGATAGGACCGGCATTCCGGACCCAGGTACCCGGCCGCCCACACGCGGCTTGGCGGAAGCGCCGCCCTGCGCGACACGAGGCGGTGATACGCCTCGCAGAGGACGTGAAGGCCCTTTTCCGGCGCAATGCGGCCCAGATAGCCGATCGTGAACGGATCGGGATCGCGGCCGACCCGTTTCGCGTGGCCGTCGAGGGTGATGCCGAGCGGGACCACTTGGATGCGGTCGCGATCGATGCCCAGGTAGCCGGCCATCTGGTCGGCACCGAAGTGGCTCACGGCGACAAAGGCGTCGACCTCGGCCGTGCGCTCGCGAATCAGCTCGAGCGCCTTCGTCTTGTACGGTTCCCCGAGGCTCTCGAGAAACAGCTCCTCTCCCTGGAAGGTGCAGCACACCGGCACGCGCATCTCGGCCTTGATCGCGGGCACCAGGCCGATGAGCAGCGAGTTCGGAAGGGTGACGATCTCCGGCCCCATCTCGTCGGCGAGATAGCGGACGAGCTTCCGGATCTCCTTGTGCTGGAATCCGTTCGGTCCGTGCAGCATCGACACCGTCATGGCGCCCAGCCGCTGGGGGTCGACACTCACGCCCCACCGCGTCGCCAGCCGCAGGAGAGGGGGAGAATCGAGCAGCCTATCGAGCGCCCACGGGGTTCGGCGGAACAGCGCGAGATGCTGTTGGAGGAAGACGTTGATGCCGCCGAGGAACACACGGTCGTGGCTGACGTTGGGTTCGTCGGTCCGCGTCGGGGTGTAGGTGGGAATGAGCTGGACGTCGTGGCCGGCCGCGCGCAGCGCCATCGCCAGCGTGTTGTCGCGCAGGCAGCTGCCGCAGTACATGTGGCCGGCGCCGGCGGTGATGTAGGCGATTCTCATCCTCGCCTCTCACGAGCCGAATCGATACAACACACCATCCTGGGAGCCGATGACGAGCGCGCCGCCGGCTGCCGCCGGCGAGGCGGACAGCGGTGCCCCGGCCACGAACTCCCAGGCCTTCTTGCCAGACACGAGGTCCAGTTCGTACAAGACGCCGTCGTTGGATCCAATAAAGAC
>MGUL01000198.1:2905-3016 GCA_001800005.1 Elusimicrobia bacterium RBG_16_66_12
CCACACGAGCCCGCGTCGCGAAGGTCCACACGGCCTTGCCCGTTGATGGGTTCAGGCCGTGCACGAGCTTGTCGCGTCCGCCCACGATCACGCGGTCCGCCGTGACGGCCG
>MGUL01000198.1:3092-3239 GCA_001800005.1 Elusimicrobia bacterium RBG_16_66_12
CACGATCTCGTTGGCGAACGTCCCGACATATGCGTGGCCATCCCGTACGGCCGCCGATGCGCCGGCGTACCCGCCGAGGGGCACGGCATACCGCTGCGTTCCGGTGGCCGCATCGATGACCCGCAGCTGCTCGTCGCAGCCGGCCAC
>MGUL01000198.1:3268-4447 GCA_001800005.1 Elusimicrobia bacterium RBG_16_66_12
TGGCATGGACGGGCCCATCGGTCCGGAGTTTCCAGACCAGCGCACCGGTCGCCGCGGAGAGGCAGTACAGGTGCTGGTCGTACGATCCGACGTAGACCCGGCTTCCCGCGCAGTTCGGCGACGACCTGATCTCGCCGTCGGTCTTGAACGTCCAGCGGGCCTTGCCCGTCGCGGCGTCGACCGCGTGAACGACGCCATCCAGGTCGCCGACATAGACCACGCCGTCGCGCACGCACGGCGACGACTCCCCGACCGGCCCGGTCGTCTGGTACTGCCAGCGCGCCTTGCCCGTGGCGAGATCGACGGCGTGCAGGCGACCGTCCATCGACCCGACGTAGACCGTGCCGTCCGAAATCGCGGCCGACGACTCGATCGAGTCCTTCGCCTGATAGCTCCAGCGAAGGGCGAGCGGACGTGGCAGCGACGACTCGGTCACGCCCAGGAGCGCCGGCGAGCCGCGGAACATGGGCCAGGCATCGAGGCGGTCGGGGGCCTGCGCGGCCACGGTCAGCGCCGCGCCGCACGCAAGTGCCCAGCACGCGCTCCACCGGGGTCGGCGAACGCGTGTCACTGGCGTGGTCCCGCCGGTGTCGCGGCGATCGCGAACAACTGCGAACGGTTCATGATGTAGAGCACGCCGTTGGCCGGCACCGGCGTGCTGTAGACGGCGCTCCCAAGGTTGAGCTCGGCGATCTTCTTGAGCTCCTTCCCGGCCTGGAGGACGATGACATCGCCATCCTCGTCGCCGAGGAACACCTTGCCGTCGGCCACGAGCGGCGACCCCCAGACGGCCGCCAGCATGTCGAAGGTCCAGTGCGGCGTGCCGGTCGCCGCGTCCAGGCAGTGCAGGAATCCGCTGAAATCGGAGATGTAGAGCAGGCCGTTCGCGATGGCCGCCGTCGAGATCGACCGCCGGATCTTGTCGTAATGCCAGACGCGGCCGGTCTCGGTGATGTCGCCCGACTTCGCCGGGTCGATGCAGTACATGTGGCCGATGCCCTCTCCGCTCTCGGGGTCCTGGCCGACCGCCATGAAGACCTTCCCCTCGTGGAACACGGGTGTGGCGATGCCGTCGTTGCGCGTCTTCGGCCAGACGGCGTCCTTCGGGTTCAGATCGAAGCGCCACAGGGGCGCCCCGGTCCGGGCATTGAAGCCGTAGAGCCAGCCGTCGCCGCCGGG
>MGUL01000198.1:4631-4808 GCA_001800005.1 Elusimicrobia bacterium RBG_16_66_12
AGACGAGATCCTCCCACACGACGGGCGACGAGTTGGCCATGTTGTGAGGCACCACGCCCAGTTCCTTCATCATGTCCAGCTTCCACACCACGTCGGCATCGAGCGGGCTCTTCGACGGCTCCTCCTGGAACGGGCCGTCGTTTGTGCCATCGGTGAATCCCTCGGTGTCCAGCGCGA
>MGUL01000198.1:4918-5231 GCA_001800005.1 Elusimicrobia bacterium RBG_16_66_12
GTGACGGCCTGCCAGAGAAACGCGCCGTCCGCCTCGCGGAAACACATGAGGATGCCCTTGTCGCCGGTGACCTGGGGATTTCGCGGGCCGGCATTGTTCGTGCCCACGAACACCTTGCCGTCGGCGACGACGGGATTGCCGTAGGAGGTCGATCCCAGCTCGACCTTCCACTTGATGTTCGCGCTGGTCTTGGTGTCCCACGTCGACGGAAGACCCGTCATGGGCGAGGCCATGTTCCGTGCCGGGGTGCCGCCCCACATGGGCCAGTCCTGCGACGCGAGGGGGGTGGCGAGCGGCGCCGCGAGCGCCAGCG
>MGUL01000198.1:5375-6576 GCA_001800005.1 Elusimicrobia bacterium RBG_16_66_12
GCCCAACTCGGCCAGCCCTGGTCGGCGATCTGGAATCGGCCCCGTTCCACGTACGCGGCGGACGAGGCGTCGACCAGTCCGACCGTGTTGCCCTCGCCCAGGACGTAGAGACGCTGGTCTGCGTAGGTCAGCGACCCCTTGGCCACGCTTCGGTTCCGCCACTTCGCCGTACCGGACTCGGCGTCGAGGCAGGTCAGGATGGCATTCGAGAAGCCGTAGAGATGTCCGCGCACCAGGACGACCCCGCCGTGATGGTTCATCATGTCCCGGGTGAAGTACACCTCGTCGGCCTTGACCTCCCCGCTCTCGGCCCTGAGTTGCAGCAACGCGGCGCCCGTGTTGTAGGCCGACGTGACGAAGACCCGGTTGTTGAAGAAGACGGGCGTCGTGATGTTCGCCGTGTCGTTCGCGACCTTCGTGTAGCGCCACATCAGCTTGCCGTCGGTTGCGCGCACGCCGACCGCGGCCTGCGCGGTCAGCGTCATGATCGTGCGCACGCCCTGCACGTCGGCGACGATGCTGGAGGAATAGGCGGCGGGGTCGCTCAACTCCCGGGTGGTCCACACGGTCTTCCCGGTCTTCTTGTCGAGCGCGACCAGACCGGCGTTGCGACCACCGGGCGTCACGATCACGTTCGGGCCGTCCACCAGCGGCGACTCGCTGATGAGCCACTGCGGGTTGCCGCCGCCGAAGTCCGCGAGGATGTTGCGCGACCAGACGACCGTGCCGTCGCTCAACCGGAGGCACGCAAGATCGCCGGCCTCGGAGAGCGCGAAGAGCACATCGCCGCCGATGGTCGGCGTGCCCCGCGGCCCGCCGCCCTTGTCCTGATCCAGCGTCCGCCCGAGCGCCCGGGCCCAGACCCTGCCCCCATCTGCCCGCCTGAGACAGAAGACGGTGCTCGAGTCGCCCTGCGTGCCCTGCACGTAGAGACGATCGCCCTGGACGGCGACCGTGCCGTAGCCCTTGCCCAGGCCGGATATCGTCCAGGCAAGCGGCGGTCCACCGGCCGGCCACTGTTGCAGGAGCCCGGTCTCCAGGGACACACCGTCCCGGCTCGGGCCGCGCCATTGTGGCCAGTCACCGCCGACGGCCGCTCCGGCGATGACAGAACACGCGACCAGGACGACACACAGGGTCAGTCGACGAATGCGAGTCTCCATTCGACGCCCGGCTCCTCGGGCGCGCCTACTTGGCGGTG
>MGUL01000198.1:6584-7277 GCA_001800005.1 Elusimicrobia bacterium RBG_16_66_12
CACCACTTGCGACTTGGTCCGGAAGTAGATGACACCTTGCGAGATGGCCGGGCTCGCCATGCACACGTCGCCCATGGCGTTGGTCGCCATCAACTCGAAAACGGGCCCGGCCTTGACGACATACACGTCCCCATCTTCGCTGGAGAAGTAGACCTTCCCGTCGCCCGCCACCGGCGAGGCCGTGAAGCCGCTGGTGCCGCCGCCCAGGCGTTCCTGGTACAAGCGTTTTCCCGAACGGGCGTCATAGCAGCTGAGCACGCCGTTGTTCTTGGCACTGTAGAGATAGTCCCCGTAGACCACCGGCGTGATCATGTAGGCGCCGTCACGGGCGTAGCTCCACGCGACGAACTGGTTCGACGTCTCACCAGGCTTGAGCGAGATGTCGCCGGTGGCATTCAGGCGAATCGCGTAGAGGGGGGCCATGGGGCCGTGGGCGCTCGTGAGGAAGGCCATGCCGTGCGCCACGATCGGCGTCGGCACCGGGATGTCGCCGCCGCCCTGGAGCCGCCAGATCTCCTTGCCCGTCTCGACATCGTAGGCGCCCGCATGTTTGTAGCCGTTCACGATGACCCGGGCGCGCCCGGCGTCGACGTGCACGGTCGGTGTGCCCCAGGTCGGAACGTCCTGTCGGCCCGTGCGCCACATCTCGCGGCCGTCCTTGATGTTCAGCGCCGCGATGAACGACCCGTTGAG
>MGUL01000198.1:7395-8670 GCA_001800005.1 Elusimicrobia bacterium RBG_16_66_12
AGGAGCTTCCCGTCGAGGTCGAAACAGTACAGCCCTTCCGATCCAAAGAACGCGACGAGGTAGCGCCCGTCGGTTGCGAGCGTGGAGTTCGCGTGAGTGGCTTTCGGATGACGCTTGATCTTCGGCACTCCCGAGTGGACCGTCTTTTCCCAGAGGACTTTGCCGGAGGTCACGTCAAGGGCGTAGATCAACCATCGGTGCGTGGTCGCGTCGTTCACCGATCCGATATCGCCATACAGGCCGACCTTGAGCTCGGGTTTCTCGGCGCCGCTGATGGCGGTCGAGACGAAGAGCCGATTGCCCCAGATGACCGGGCTCGAATGGCCGAGGCCAGGAATGGACGTCTTCCAGCGGATGTTCCGGGAGCCCGGCACGCTCCACTCGGTCGGCAACGCATCGCCGTCCGCCACGCCGGCGGCGTTCGTGCCGCGGAACGAGGGCCAGTTGGCACCGGTGGACCCCGTCCGGCCTGGTGTCAATGACATGAGGGCGAACACCAGTGAGAGGACTGCGGTCGCGCAAGATCGGATCCCGGTGTTCATGCCGGTTCTCCCCTGTTCCCGGGTGGCGGGTCCCCCGCTGGAGGGGATTCTCTGCCGGGCTTGTTGCGAGCAGCCCCGACTGGCCGGATTCTACACGAAGCCCGCTCGCGCCTCAGCATGGGCCGGCTGCCCGCCAAGAACGCGGGCCAGGAAAGCCGGCCCCTACCGGAGTCCTTCCAGCGGTGGGGGCCGCCTTCAGGCGGCCCGGCGACTACGTGATTGCGGGAAAGCGCAGCCGTCCGAGAAACGCCTGAAAGCGGGGATCGCGACGCAGGTCTTCGACGAACGGGTAGACGTTGAGCAACGCCACGAGCGTGTCGCGTTCGTCAAGCGCAACTTCGAAGTACTCGAGCGCTAGGTCGAACCTCCCCAGCTTCCAGCACAGCCAGGCGATGCAGACCGGTGAGACATAGGTCTGTTGCCTCTTGTCGAGCATTGTCTGCAGCATCTGCTCGGCAGCTTCCTTCCGGCCCTGCGCGACGAACACAAATCCCAGCATCGCCTCTGCCCAGCCCGCGAACACCGTCAACTCGAGCGATCGATCGAGCGCGGCGCGTGCTTCGTTGAGCATGCCCCTCCCGAAATAGGCGCAACCGCCGTGGAAGTACGCCAGGGCAGAATGAGGATCCAACTCGACAGCTTTGTGGAACTCGGCGATCGCCTCGTCGAACCGCCGGGCTTCCACCAGGATGCCGACGACAAATGCGCTCAACATCGGCATCAACGGATCGAG
>MGUL01000198.1:8887-10566 GCA_001800005.1 Elusimicrobia bacterium RBG_16_66_12
CGGCGCGCTCGAGGAACTCCCTGGCCTTCAGCCATGTGTCCCGGGGCGGGGAGAGCGCAAAAATCGCGAGCGAGGCGTAGGTTCCCGCGATGCCTATCCAGGCCGGCGCGAAGCGCGGGTCCCGCTCGACCGCCTGCTGGTAGCACACGATCGCCCGCTCGAGGTTCTCGGCACTCGGCCGCGCGTAGAAGTAGTGACCCCTCAGATAGAGCGCGTAGGCCTCCGGATCGTTCGTGTGCCGCTTCTCGATGGCGGCCTTCTCACGGGTCAGGAGCCTGACGCGGAGGTTCTCGACGACGGCCGCCGCGACTTCATCCTGAATCTCGAAGATGTCCTCCAGCGACCGATCGAACTTCTCCGACCAGAGGTGGTACCCCTCTTCCACATCGATGAGCTGCGCGGTGATCCGCAGCCGGTTGCCCGCCTTGCGGATGCTGCCTTCGAGCACCGTGCGGACGTTCAGGCGCCGCCCGATCTCCCGCACGTCGAGGGTCTGGCCCTTGAACGCGAACGCCGAGGTCCGCGCGACCACACGCAGATCCTGGATGTGCGTGAGGCCGTTGATTAGCTCCTCGGCGATGCCGTCGCCGAAATACTCCTGATCTTTCCCCGGGCTCATGTCCACGAACGGCAGGACCGCGATCGAGGGCACCACGGTGGCGTCGCGACGCGGCTGTGCTGAAGTCAGATCGGCCAGCAGGTCGTCCATGCGCGCGTACCGCCGTGCGAGATCTTTCTGGAGGCACGCCCAAACCACGCGTGCGAGATGGGCGGGCACGTCGGCCCGCACGCGATCGATCGGTGGCGGCTCATCATGCAGGACCGCGTGCAGCACGGCCAGAGCGTGATCGGCGTCGAACGGCCGGCGGCCGGCGAGCATCTCGTAGATCACGCAGCCCAGCGACCAGATGTCGCTCCGGTGGTCGACCGGCTCGCCACGCGCTTGCTCCGGCGACATGTAGGGCGCCGTGCCCATGAGCGTGCCACCGGCTGTCAGGTCCGTCGCCCGCTCGAGCTTCGCCAGACCGAAGTCCAAGACGCGGGCCTCGCCCGTCGACGCGAGCATGATGTTGGCCGGCTTGATGTCACGATGCACGATGCCGCGATCGTGCGCCGCCTTCAGCCCCTCGGCGACCTGCTTGGCGATGCGGACGATGTCGTCGACGCTCAGGCGCCCTCCGGCGATGAGCCGTTTGAGGCTCTGCCCTTCGACGAAGGCCATGGCGATGAACACCTGGCCCTCGGCTTCGTCGATCTCGTGGACCGTGCAGATGTGAGGGTGATCGAGCGCGGCCGCCGCACGCGCCTCGCGGAGGAACCGCTCTCGCGCCTGCGCGTCGCGCGTCAGCTCAGGAAGCAGGAACTTGAGGGCGACCGTCCGGCGGAGCCTGGTGTCCTCTGCCCGGTAGACCACACCCATGCCGCCCTCGCCGATCTTCTCGAGGACCCGGTAGTGCGAGAGGGTCTTGCCAATCATGGCTCAGGCCGACCCCGTGGTTTGCCCACATCGTACCACCTTCGCGACAGCGAGTCCTTCGGTAGTGTCCGGCTTCAGCCGGACCAGGAGTCCATCATCCTCATTCGGCTCTGAGGGTCGCCAGCGGCTTCTTCCGCAGCACGTCCGCGCTGGCGAGCACGCCAACGGTTCCGACCAGGACCATGGTCAGCAGGGCGCCGGC
>MGUL01000198.1:10592-10852 GCA_001800005.1 Elusimicrobia bacterium RBG_16_66_12
ACTCGATCTCGAACACGTATCGGGAGACCGCCCAGCTCAATCCGAGGGCACTTCCCGCCCCAATTAGACCGGCCAGCAGGCCGAGCGCGCTGTATTCGAGCGCCATCATCGTCGCGAGCAACCGGGTGCTTGCGCCGAGCGTGCGCAGGATCGCCGCCTCGTACACCCGCTGGAACTTGGTCATCGCGACGGCGCCAATCAGGATCAGCACGCCGCTCGTGAGGGCGATCGCGCCGACGATGGACACCGCGAGCGTGACG
>MGUL01000199.1:0-126 GCA_001800005.1 Elusimicrobia bacterium RBG_16_66_12
CGGACATAGTGTTCGTCGATAAGACGATCAGGCCGCTGTTGCCGGCGTCTAGATAGACCGCCGCGCCGGCGGACGGCGCGGTCAGGACCGAGCTCGACAGCGTCAGGTTGACCGAGCCCAGGTCCA
>MGUL01000199.1:174-317 GCA_001800005.1 Elusimicrobia bacterium RBG_16_66_12
CGATCACCGTGCCCGTGGAGCCGGAGACGTAGACCGAGGTGGAGCCCTGGACGTAGGAGCCCACCACCGTGTTGGAGGAGGAGCCGGCAATGTAGAGGGCATACCTGTTGGCGGTCGTCGCCCGGCTGGTGATGGTGCTGAGG
>MGUL01000199.1:336-1019 GCA_001800005.1 Elusimicrobia bacterium RBG_16_66_12
CGTTGGCGGTAAGGTCGACGCCGTTGCCCCCCGAGTTGGAAAGGTAGCTTTGGGTGACGGTGTTGTTGACGCTGGTTTGGATCCAAAGGGCGGCATAGGCGCCCGAATTGCACGACATGGTGCTGAGGTTGATGGTGTTGTAGTTGGAGTTGCCGTCGAGATAGACGCCGCTGCCCCCCGGGTTGGTGACGTAGCTTTCGGTGACGGTGTTGGAGGAGGCGCCGGTAAGGCGAAGGGCGGAACGGCCGGCGGTATTGTTCGCCATCGTGCTTTGGGAGATGGTGTTGTAGTTGGCGTTGGTATTGAGATAAGCGCCGCGGCCCGCCGGGTTGGAGAGGTAACTTTGGGTGACGGTGTTGAAGGAGGCGCCGGAGATGTAGAGGGCGGAGTAGGAGTCGGCGTTGCCCGCCATCGTGCTTTGGGAAATGGCGTTGTAGTTTGCGCCGGCTTCGAGGCAGGCGCCGTTGCCCGCCGGGTTGGATGCCAGGAAGACGGTGAGGGTGTTGGACGAGGCCCCTTGAAGGTAGAGGGCGCACTTCGTCACGCTGTTGACCTGGAAGGTGCTGTAGCTGACCGTGTCCTTCTGCGCCGTCGAGTCCAGCCACAAGCCGTGCGCGGCCCAAGCCGTCACCGAACTATAGCTCACCGTCGTCCACGAACTGATCCGGATGCCCGCCGTGTAG
>MGUL01000199.1:1026-11797 GCA_001800005.1 Elusimicrobia bacterium RBG_16_66_12
AGGACCCGTTCGTGCTCACGTTCACGCTGCTGATCTGAACGTACGCCGAGGAGGCCCAGACGCCGTAGGGCATGTTCTGGGAGGCGACGACGTCGATGCCGAAGATGTTCACGCTCGAGTTGAGTATCTGGAACGCCGCGGTGGACGTGGCGTTGTTGGGCTCCACCGTCGGCCGCACCCCGACGTCGGCCCGGATCGTGATCGACGACCCCGCCGCGGCGCTCGCAAAGCCCTGCACCGTCACCTGCTCGGGATAGGTCGCCGCGTCCCGGATTACGATGCACGACTCTCCCGCGGGCAGAGGGTTGTTGTTGGCCTTCAAGTCGGCCACCGCCAGCGAGATCGTCGCGAAAGCCTGCCCCGCGCCCACGTTCTTGGTCACCGCGCAGCCCAGATAGGCTGCGTAGCCCTGCCAGTCCACCAGCGAGTTCGGGTCGTTCTCGTAGGCCGGGCCCGTGCGCGCTCCAGAGTGGGCGTTCATCGTCACGCGCGAGGCCAAGTCCAAGGCCGCGGCCGAGACGTTGGCCCCCACGCTCGCGTCCTCGAAACCGGCGAGGGTGATGGTCGAAACGAAGGTCCCGCCCAGGAAGTGGATCGCGGTCGCCCCCGAAGCCAATGCGCGGAAGGTGATCGAGTCGACCGCCAGGCTGAAGCCCGTCGCCTGCGTCGAGATCTCGATGCCGCGCGCGGCGCCCGAGAAGGTCACGCTGCCCAGGCTGACTGCGCCCGAGTTGTCCGCGTTCAGCGCCAGGCCGCGGCCCTGAGAGGGCGCCAGCAGCGTGCTCGTGGCGATGGTCAGGTTCACGCTGCCGCCCGCCAAAGCCAGCGCCGAGCCCGCCGTGTTCGTCGCCACCAGCACCGAGCCGCCGATGACGGTCCCCGTCGAGCCCGAGATGTAAACCGCCGTCGAGCCCTGGATGTAGGAGTCGACGACGGTATTGGAGGCGGACGCGAGGATATAGAGTGCTCCAGATTCGCTTGTGATCGTGCTCTGGCTGATCGTGTTATAGTTGGAATCTGATGCCATGTACGCCGCCTCGCCATCCAGATTGCTGATATAGCTCCGCGAGATCGTGTTGGAGGAGGCCTGGTTAAGATAGAGGCCCCACCCACCCTCGCTCACCATCGTGCTCATGACGATGTTGTTCCACCGCGCTTCGCTATCCAGGGATAGGCTCGCTCCCAATTGACTGTGGAGGTAACTTCGGATAATGGTGTTGGAAGCGGCGCCGATGAAATAAGCTCCGTTACCCCCTCCGCCTCCGGCATCGACAGTACTCCTGTCGATGGTGTTATACTGGGCGCCGGGGGAAAAATAGAGAGCATCACTGACCAGGTTTAGAATGGTTGAATCTAAAATCTCATTGGAGGAGGCGGCCCCAAGATAAACGGCTGAAGGGGAGCCCGCTGAACGCAACCTGCTCTGTTTGATTTGATTGCCGACAGAGTTCCCGTCAAAAACTAAAGCGTTGTCGTTTTCGCTATAGCCATAGAGCCTGCTGAGAAGGTTATAGGAGCCTCCGTTGAGATGAATCGCAATCCCAATGCCGTTGTCAGTCATGCTGCTGAAAGACACCGCGTTGCTGGATCCGACCACCAGCAGGGCGGCCCCCTGCTGGACAGTGACGCTGGAGTATTCGACCGTGTTCCAAGAGGAGAGGCGCACGCCGGCCCAGGTGATGAGGCCGCCCGAGTCGACATTGATCGAACTGATCCGCACGTAAGACGAGGAGACGAAGATACCGTACGTCATGGCGTTGGTCGGCTTGACGTCTATGCCCTGGATGCTGACGCTGGCGTTGGCGATCCGGAACGCCGCCGTCGAGGCCGCCGGGGGGGATATCTTGGGCCGGCTGGCGCCGGTGGTCGTGCCGATGTAGATCTGATAGCCGTTGGGGTTCTTGCCCCCGACGGTCACCTGCGTGCTGTAAGTCACGCTGTCGGTGATGTCGATGCACCAGTTGCCGGCGAGGGCCGTGGCGGGGATCGCGTCGACCGCGGTCTGGATGCCGGTATAGTCGCAACCCGAGGCGCAGACGGTCTGGTAGGTCTGGCAGACCACGTCGGCCCGCGAAGGGGAAGAAAGCGCTAAGATCAGGGCCGACGCTGTTAATACGTTACGCACGAGGCTTTTCCATCGTCGGTCAAGTGTCGCCTATCGGCACGAAATAGTTGTTTCGCGCGCGTGAAACCTCGAAGACGCCGCAAAGCAAGCGTCGTTTTGTTTGCGTATAGAATACGGAGATCAAGGCGCCATCCGAGCCAACAGACGCTGCGCCTGGCGCAAGCCCAACGCCACCCCCCAGCGCCTGGCGACGAACGAGGAGACGTCCCCGCCGCTCCACCCATCGGCGCCCGCGCGGACCGGACCGGCCGCCACCGCTTTACGCAGCCGCGCGCGTTGGGCCGAGGTCAACCGCGACGGACGCCCGCGCGACGGATTGTCTGATAATCCTTTATTTTTATTGCATTTATAACGCGACACCCAATACGCGACCGTGCGCGGCGAATCCCCAAGAAGGCTCGCCGCGCGACGACAACTCAGCCCTCCCGCCACAAGGAGCACGGCGTGCATCCTATGCAGCCGCCGCGCCTGCGGCGAGGCGCGGACCGCCGCACGCAACGCCCCGAACACTCCGCCCTCCAGTTTGATCGATCTCATGGCCACAGTATACATCCGCAGCTCATTGTGCGCAATATATATGTCGTCAATTTAGCCAAGCGCGAAGACAGAACCCTCACGGATGAGCGCCGCACGCGCGCTTCCGCTCAGGGGCGGAAGAGGTAGCCGACGCCGACCACCGTCTCGACCTTCTTGCCGAAGGGGGGCAGCTTCTTGCGCAGGGACTCCACATGCTTGTCGACGGTGCGCGTGGCGATCCCGGGGGAGGCCTGCCAGACCGTCTGCAGGAGCCAGCTGCGCGCCAGCACGCGGTTTGGCTGGCTCAGGAAGGCGAGCAGGAGCTGGAACTCAAGGCGGGTGAAGGGGACATCCTGGCCGCCGAGCGTGACGCGGTGCTCGTCGGGCACGACCGACAGCGCCCCCCAGCGCACGACCTCGGGCCCGGACGGAGCGCCCTCCCGGGAGCGCGCGAGCAGGCCCGAGATCCGGACAAGGAGAAAGTCCATGTCCAGGGGCTTGGTCATGTACTCGTCGGCCCCGATCTCGAGGCCCATCGCCGCGTCGGAGCTGCGCGTCGCGTGCGCCGACATCGCGATCAGGACGGTCTTGCGGGTCTCGGCGTTCGCGCGAAGCACGCGGATGACCTCGCGGCCGTCCATGCCCGGCAGCTGCACGTCGATGAGGCAGAGGTCCGGCTTGGTCTTGAGCACGCCGTCGAAGAAGCGCCCAGGCGTGGGATAGGCGCGGACCTTGTAGCCGGCCTTGTCCAGCACCAGAGACAGGAGCTCCAGCATCCCGGCGTCGTCGTCGACGACGGCGATGCGCGCGCTCATGCGTTCTTCCGAGACGCCTTCAGCGCCTCGCCGACTTTTTCGAGAAGCTCCTCCATCTCGAAGGGCTTGAGGACGTAGCCCGTCGCCCCGGCATCCAACCCCGCGCTGACCGTGGTCAGCGCGGAACGGACGGTACAGAGCAGGATGGGGACCTTCGCGCCGAGGGAGGTCGAGCGCAGTCGGCGGCAGACCTCGAAGCCGTCCAGGTCCGGCAGGTGCCCGTCGAGCACCACCAGATCCGGCTCCTGCTCGTCGAAGAGTCTCAAGCCCTCCGTGCCGTCGACCGCGGTCACGACGGCATAGCCGCCGCGAGAGAGGACATGGCTCACGATCTCCCGGAAGTCGCCGTCGTCGTCGACAACGAGGATGAGGGGTCTTCGCATGAGCGAATCTAGCGCATCCGCGCGAGAAGAAGCAAGGAAGACTTCCGATCCAGACTTGATTATTTAACATCCCCGCACTATGCTTATCAAGGAATGGCCGATCCGGATCTCGACTGGCTGGGCGACATCCGTTGGCACGGCTATCCGCGCCTGGAATCCCTGCGCGACCTCGGCCCGGATGCGGGCACGGGCGACGCCCCCGCCGGCCGGCTCGTCGCCGCCGAGGCGCCGGCGCCCGATCCGCGCGCGGCGGAATTGGCCCGCGACAACGAGGTCCTGCGCTCGCGCCTGGCGGAACTCTCCAGGCTGGCGGGAGATTTCGAACGCCGCCTCTCGGAGGCCGCGACCGCGTACGAGTCCTCGGCGCTGGAGGCCGAGTCCCGCCTGCGCGACGCCGCGCTCGAGCGCGAGCGCCTCTCCGGCGAGCTCTCCGCGGCCAAAGACGAATGCGCGAGGCTTGCCGCCCGCGACGCCGCGCGCGAGGCGGACCTGCGCCTGGAGCGCGAACGCCGCTCGGACTCCGAGAAGGCCCTGGCGGATGCCCGCCGCCGGCTGGAAGAACTGACCTCGGAGAGCGAACGCCTGCGCGCCGAAGCCGCGGCGAACGCCGGGGCGGCCGGGGAACTGCGCCGCCAAGCCTCCTCGCAGAACGAGCGCCTGATCCAGTCCAAGGCCCTCACCGACCAGGACGTCAGCCTCCTGCGCCAGGAGCTGAGGGATTTCCTCGCCAAGTTCCACCGCCTGCAGGATTCAATGGGAGAGAAAGAATGAGATATTGGGTCTACATGAACGGAGAAGTCCCGGGCAGCTACGAGCCCGAGCAGTTGGGCGCTCTTCCCGGCTTCACGATGACGACTTTGGTCTGCCCGGCGCAAGGCGAAATCGCGGAGAAGAACTGGCGCCGCGCGGGGGAGTTCGACGACATCGCCAAGTGCGTGAGCTCGCGCGCCGAGAGGTCCGCCCCTCCTCCTCCGCCGCCGGCCGGACCGGCGTCCTCCTCCGCCGCGGACGTGGACTCGATGCTGGACACCGCGAGCAACCGCCTCTTCAGCCATGTGGCCGACCTGATGAAGGAACTCGAGAACCGCCGCGAGGAGCGGGCCCTCTCCGTCTCGCTCCAGCGCCAGATCTCGGCTCTCAAAGAGGATCTCGCGCAGACGCGGGAGCGCGCGAACATGCTCGAGATGCGCCTGCCCCGCATCGCCGAGCTCGAGGAGCATCAC
The DNA here is from genome assembly GCA_001800005.1 of Elusimicrobia bacterium RBG_16_66_12. Lineage (GTDB taxonomy): Bacteria > Elusimicrobiota > Elusimicrobia > UBA1565 > UBA9628 > GWA2-66-18. The sequence goes on from MGUL01000199.1 coordinate 6,089, forward strand.
CGCAAGGACCACGAAGCCCTCCAATCGCTGCAGGCCAGCCTCCAGTCGCGCGAGCAGGCTCTCAACGAGGCGCGGGTCGCCTCGGAGAAGCTGAAGACCGAGTTCGAGGCGACCAAGCGCCGCTTAGTCGAGACGCAGAATGACCTGGCGATGCGCAACCGGCTGGTCGACAAGCTCTCGAAGGAACTCAGCGACAAGGAGCTCTCGCTGGCCAAGTCGCTGGGGCTGATCCGACGCATGGAGGAGGATCTCAACCGCCTCTGCCCCGAGGGCCTGCCGGGCGTGTCCGCCCCCGCCGTCAAGCTGGCGGAACCCGCGCAGCCGGACGGATCCGCCGAGGAAACCCTCGTCAAGCTCGTCGCCGAGCCGCCTCGGGCGAAACCGAACCTGCCCAGCGCCGCGTTCACCACGGACGAGCCGCCGCCCGTGCCGCCTTACTTGGAGCCGGGGATGGATCGCCCCAAGGCCCACCAGGCCCTGGTGAACCTCATCAAGAAGGTCTTCCCCGGCCCGCCGCACTGAAAACGGGCAACGGCGGGCGGCGTCTGAATTGGCAGTCGGACTGAGCGATTGACAATTCTCGCGCCGCTTAGTATGATTGGCACTGGACGGGGGCGAGTGCCAGCATTCGCTTCCGCGATTTGAAGACGTCACAATTCACGGAGGTATTCCAGATGCCCGAAGCGACGCTGACGAAAGTAAAGATCCAGCCTCTCGGCGACCGCGTGCTCGTCAAGCCCGCGGAGCAGAAGGAGACGAAGCGCGGGGGGATCATCATCCCCGATAGCGCCAAGGAGAAGCCGCAGGAAGGCCTGATCGTGGCCACCGGCAAGGGCAAGACGACCGACGAAGGCAAGGTTCTGCCCATGGACGTCAAGCCCGGCGACAAGATCCTGTACGGCAAGTACTCCGGCTCGGAGATCAAGATCGACGACGAGGACTACCTGATCATGCATCAGGACGACATCCTCGGGATCCTCAAGTAAGCACCCCTTATAAAGGAGACACACACTCACATGGCTAAACAGATACTTTTCTCAGACGACGCACGCAAGAAGCTGAAGGATGGGATCGACAAGCTCGCCAACGCCACCAAGGTGACCCTCGGACCGTTGGGCCGCTCGGTGGTCCTCGACAAGAAGTTCGGCTCGCCGATGATCGTCGATGACGGCGTGACCATCGCCAAGGAGATCGAGCTCCAGGACCCTTACGAGAACATGGGCGCCCAGCTCGTGCGCGAAGTCGCCTCCAAGACCAACGACGTCGCCGGCGACGGCACGACGACGGCGATCGTGCTGACGCAGTCGCTGCTCAACGAGGGCATCCGCAACATCACCGCGGGCGCCAACGCGAAGTCCATCCAGCGCGGCATGCACAAGGCCCTGGAGCTCGTCGTCAAGGACCTCAAGAAGAGCTCCCGCCCGGTCAAGACGAAGGAGGAGAAGGCGCAGGTCGCGACCATCTCCGCCAATGATGTGGAAATCGGCAACATGATCGCCCAAGCCATGGAGAAGGTCGGCCATGAAGGCGTCATCACCGTCGAGGAGGGCAAGTCGTCCGAGACCACGCTTGAGGTTGTCGAAGGCATGCAGTTCGACCGCGGCTACATCTCGCCCTACTTCATCTCCGACAACGAGCGCATGGAAGCCGTCCTCGAGGACGCCTACATCATCATCACCGAGAAGAAGATCTCCGCGATGAACGACATCCTGCCGGTGCTCGAGAAGATCGTGCAGAGCGGCAAGCCGTTCCTGATCCTCGCCGAGGACGTGGAAGGCGAGGCCCTGGCGACCCTCGTCGTCAACAAGCTCCGCGGGACCCTGAAGTGCGCGGCCGTCAAGGCCCCGGGCTTCGGCGACCGCCGCAAGGAGATGCTCGCGGACATCGCGGTCCTGACCAAGGGCCAGGTCATCAGCGAGGAGCTCGGGCACAAACTCGAGAAGGTCGGCCTGGACATGCTGGGCCGCGCCAAGCGCGTGGTGATCGACAAGGACAACACGACGATCATCAGCGGCGCGGGCGACAAGCTCGAGATCAAGAAGCGCGCGGACGCCATCCGCAAGCAGATCGAGGACACCACCTCCGACTACGACCGCGAGAAGCTCCAGGAGCGCCTGGCGAAGCTGTCGGGCGGCGTGGCGGTCATCAACGTCGGCGCGGCCACCGAGACGGAGATGAAGGCCAAGAAGGCGAAGGTCGAGGACGCGTCCAACGCGACCCGCGCCGGCGTCGAAGAGGGCATGATCGCGGGCGGCGGCGTCGCTCTGCTGCGCGCCGGCGAGGCCCTCGACAAGTTCAAGGGAGCCGATGAGGACGAGACCACGGGCGGCCAGATCGTGCGGCGCGCTCTCCAGTCCCCGATCCGTCAGCTCGCGGAGAACTCGGGCTACGAAGGTTCGGTCGTGGTGCAGAAGATCCTGACGTCGGGAGCCGGCATCGGCTTGGACGCGTCCAACGGCGAGTATGTGGACCTGTTCAAGGCCGGCATCGTCGACCCGCTCAAGGTCACGAGGTCCGCGCTCGAGAACGCCGTGTCCATCGTCGGCACCATCCTGACCACCGAGGTCCTCGTCTCCGACATCCCGGAGAAGAAGGAGCCCGCGATGGCGGGCGGCGGCCACAACCACGGCGGCGACATGTACTGATCCCCGGGAAAAGACCGGCCCTGAAGCCGGCCTTTCACGGGAATAAGACGCAGACGGCCCCCCTGGCTCGCGAGAGCCGGGGGGGCTTTTCGCGGACCCAAATTGCGCCGCCGCACAAGCCCCCAGGCAGCATTGTTGCTCCACGTATTATTGTTGTAATGTTCAGAATAATAGGAGGGAGAGCCCCATGCACACCTCGATTCTCGACCGCGCCGCGATGCGACCCATCAGCGCGGAGGAATACATGCGCGCCAAGCTGGACTATGAGATGACTCCCACCGCCCTGAACATGAGCATGGGACGCGGCTCGGAAAAACTCCTCGTCATCGACGTCCGCGACAAGGCGTCCTACGAGAAGGAGCACATCCCGGGGGCCGTCAACGTCCCGGAACACGACATTCGACACCGGGCCGCCGGCCTGCCCAAGGAGAAGACCCTCGTGACATACTCCTGGGACATGACCTGCACGCTCGCCCCGGAGGCGACGATGAAGCTGGCGGGCCTGGGCTTCAAGGTCCATCTGCTGGCCGGCGGGCTGGAGGAGTGGAAGCGCCGCGACCTGCCCCTGGAGAAGAAGGCTTCGGCTCGGCGCGGGGCCGCGGCCCGGGACTAGGCCTTTCGGCCCAGGCGGTTGTCATCTTGCTACGGACTGTGCTATACTAACGCGGTCCGGTGTTCATTGACAACCTAAATCAAATCCGCTACCGCATCCGCGAGGCTTCCGCACGGACGAAAAGGAACCCCGACGCGATCCGGCTGGTGGCGGTGACGAAATACGCGGGCCTGGACTCGGTCCGGGCCCTGCTGGACTCCGGCCTCGTCGCCGAGGTGGGCGAAAGCCGCGTGCAGGACGCCGAGAGGAAGAAGCTGGAGCTCGGGGGACTGGCCGACAAGGTCCGATGGCGCCTCATCGGGCATCTGCAGACGAACAAGGCGAAGAAGGCCGTGAAGGTCTTCGACGCGGTCGACACGGTCGACAGCGAGAAGACGGCGGCCGCGCTCGACGCGGCCTTGTCGGATCGGGCCGAGACGCTCCCTGTGATGATCCAGGTGAAGCTCACCGAACGCCGGACGCAGTCGGGGGTGGACCCGGGCGGTCTAGGGGCCCTCGTCGAGACTCTGAAGAAGTATCCGCGCCTCAAGGTGGAAGGGCTGATGGGCATCGCGCCGGACGTCGAGCCCGTGGAAGCCGTCCGCCCCAGTTTTCGCATGCTCCGCGAACTCAGGGACAGGCATCTGCCGCGCGGTCTTCTGAACATGGGCATGAGCCGCGACTTCGAGGTCGCGGTGGAGGAAGGAGCCGACCTCGTGCGCATCGGCTCGCAGATTTTCACGCAACCCAGTCAGGCATCAATGGAGGCACCCGAATGATCGTGAAAGTGCGCGTCATCCCGAATGCCATCGAGAACGAGGTCGTCAGCCGCATCGGAAGCGTTCTGCGCGTGAAGGTCGCGGCTCCGGCCGTGGACGAGAAGGCGAACGCCGCGCTCAAGGACTACCTCGCCGAGTTCTTCGAGGTTCCGGGCAAGCGCGTCAGCATCCTGCGCGGAGCCAACGGCCGAGAGAAGACGGTCGAGATCGTCGGAAAGACCGAGGAACAGCTCAAGCGGGTGATGGAGTCCATCCCCTGATCAGGCTCGTGTCCTACTGAGAACGAGGGCGGGTGAGGCGCCGCAGGCCTCGTCCGCCCTCGTCCTATTTACCGAGAGACGAAGCGAGATGATGAAAACGACGAAGAAGAGGGCCGTGCCGCTCCACGAGGACCCCATCCGCCACATCGTGTGGAAGGGAGACCGCCTCGACGTCATCGACCAGCGCCTGCTCCCGCGCCGGGTGAGATACGTCTCCTGCCGCACCGCCAAGGAAGTCGCCAAGGCCACGACCGACATGGTCCTGCGCGGAGCCCCGCTGATCGGCTGCGCGGCCGCCTTCGGCATGGCCCTGGCCGCCCGTTCGGGACGCCTGAAGGACGTGCTGAGCGCAGAGCCGCTCCTGCGGCGCGCGCGCCCCACGGCCGTCAACCTGATGCACGCCCTGGACCTCATGCTGGCCGTCGCCGAGTCCGGGCCGAAGGAAACCCTGGCCCGCCGCATGGCCGACGCCGCCGAGAAGTACTGCCGCGACGACATCGCCTATAACGCGCGCATGGCCGAACTGGGTGCGGCCCTCCTCAAGCCCGGCTCGCGCGTCATCACCCACTGCAACGCCGGGGCGCTGGCCACCGCCGGCATCGGCACCGCCGTCGGCATGATCCGCGCGGGCTATCTCGCCGGCAAGGTCGCCCACGTCTACCCCTGCGAGACCCGGCCCTACCTGCAGGGCTCGCGCCTGACGCTCTGGGAACTGATGCAGGCAGGCATCCCCGCAACCCTCATCACGGACAACATGGCCGCCCATCTGATGAAGACGGTGAAGATCGACGCGGTCATCGTGGGCTCCGACCGCATCGCCGCCAACGCCGACGTGTGCAACAAGATCGGGACCTACGGCCTGGCGATCCTCGCCAAGCACCATGCCGTGCCGTTCTACGTGGTCGCGCCGAGCACCACGGTGGACTTCTCGACGGCGTCCGGCGACCTCATCCCCATCGAGGAGCGCTCCGCGCGGGAAGTCGTCGAGGTGTTCGGCGTGCCCATCGCCCCGAAGGGGGCGAAGGCGCGCCATTTCGCCTTCGACGTGACGCCTCACGAGCTCGTGACGGCCATCGTCACCGAGAAGGGGGTCGTCTCGCCGGCCGACGGTCAAACTCTGCGCAAGGTGGTCGAATCAGAATGCTGACGCACGGACAGCCCACGCCCGGCCCGTCCCGGCCGAAGATGACGAAGATCCTGGCCACCCTGGGCCCCGTCTCCGCCAAGCCCGAGATGATGCGGCCCCTGATCGCCGCGGGAGTGGACGCCTTCCGCCTGAACTGCTCCCACGCCTCGCTCGACGAGCTCAAGCGCAACGTCGAGATGATCCGCGGGGTCTCGCGCCAGTGCCGCCGCTCCGTCGCCGTGGTCATGGACCTCCAGGGCCCGCGCCTGCGCGTGGGCCGCCTGCGCAACGCGGAGCCCGTCTCCCT
>MGUL01000199.1:11825-14926 GCA_001800005.1 Elusimicrobia bacterium RBG_16_66_12
GACATGCTCGGGACCTCCTCGGAGATCTCGACGAATTTCAAGAAATTGCCCAGGACCGTCGGCAAGGGCATGGAGATCCGGCTCGACGACGGCTCCATCGTGCTCGACGTCCTGAAGACCGGCTCCGACTGGGTGGACTGCGAGGTGAAGGTCGGCGGGATGCTCAAGGAACACAAGGGCATCAACCTCCCAGGCGCCGACATCGACCTGCCGGCCCTGACGCCCAAGGACCTGCGCGACCTGGACATGGGGCTTCGCTGCGGCGTGGACCACGTCGCCCTCTCCTTCGTGCGCTCTCCCGACGACATCCTGCGCGCCAAGAAGATCATCCGCAAGGCGGGCTCGCCGACGCGCGTCATCGCCAAGATCGAGCACCCCGACGCCCTCGAGCGCATCGACTCCATACTGGAGGCCGCCGACGGCATCATGATCGCGCGCGGCGACTTGGCCGTCGAGCTCTCCGCCGCCGAGGTCCCCGCGCTGCAGAAGATGCTGGTCCGCAAGGCCAACGACGCGGGCAAGCTCTCCATCGTGGCCACGCAGATGCTGGAAAGCATGATCAGCCACCCCCAGCCCACCCGCGCCGAGGCCTCCGACGTGGCCAACGCGATCTACGACGGCGCGGACGTGGTGATGCTCTCCGGAGAGTCCGCGGTCGGCCTCTACCCCATCGAGACCGTCACCGTCATGTCCGACATCATCCATCGGGCGGAGAACTCGAACTTTCGCTACCGGATGATCCCTCACGGCCTGATGGACTCCCCGGACACCGGCTTCGCGCACGCGCTGGCGCGCGCGGCCCACGACGCCTGCGACGTCACGGGCACCAAGCTGGTGGTCGTCTACACGATGACGGGCTGGTCGGCGCGCATCATGTCCAAGTACCGGCCGCGAGCCCCCATCATGGCGATGACCCCGCTGAAGCAGACCTACCACCAGCTGGCCCTCTACTGGGGCATCAGCCCCGTCGTCTGCCCGCTCGGCAAGTCCACCGACGAGATGCTGGCCTACGGCGAGCGCATCCTGCTCAAGAGCGGCCTGGTCAAGAACGGCGAGACGACCCTGGTCACCTGCGGCGGCACGGCCAAGCACAAGGCCTCCAACATGCTCAAGGTCCACGTCGTCGGCTCCCTGACCTACCGCTGACCGGTCATGACCGCTGGGTTGAGAGTCGTGCTCGTGACCTGTCGCCGAGGCCGCAAGGCCGAGGCCCTGGCCAAGGGGCTCATCGAGGCGCGACTGGCAGCCTGCGTGAACATCATCACGAACGTCGTTTCCCACTACCGTTGGCAGGAGAAGCTGTGTCGTGACATGGAGTGCATGCTCGTCATCAAGACCCGCGCCTCGAAGCTGAAACTCCTGGAGCGCTGGGTCAAGGCGCATCATCCCTACTCCCTGCCCGAGATGCTGGTCCTGCCGATCGTCGGCGGTTCCAAGGAATACCTGCGATGGGTCGCGGACCAGACCTGATCCTCGCCTCGGCCTCGCCCCGGCGGAAAGCGATCCTCCGCGCGGCCGGCGTGCGCTTCCGGGCGGATCCGAGCCATGTCGACGAGACCTCGTCCGAGAAGGACCCGCGGCGCCTGGTCGTCCAACTCGCGCGCAAGAAGGCCCTCGAGGTCGCCCGCCGGCATCCGGGCCTGCCCGTGCTGGGCGCCGACACCCTCGTGGTCTGCGCCGGCCAGATCCTCGGCAAGCCCGACGATCTGGCGCACGCGGTGCGCATGATCACCCTCCAGTCGGGGCGCTGGCAGCGCGTCTACACCGGGACCGCGCTGGTCATGGGACGGCGCGTCTACACCGACCTGGCCGTCTCGCGGGTGAAGGCGCGCCGCCTGGACGACGCGCGTCTGCGGAGCCTGGCCGGCAAGCACATGGACAAGGCCGGCGCCTACGCCGTGCAGGACCGTCGGGACCCGCTGGTGGAGAGGATCGTCGGAGACCGCGACAACGTGGTCGGTCTGCCGATGCGCAGCGTCAGACGTCTGCTGGCGAGGGCTCGATCGCGGCGGGCAAGGTGAAGTAGAAGCGCGCGCCCTTCGGCTTCGCGTCGCCGATGCCGATCTTCCCGCCGTGGCGGGCGACCACCTTCGCGCAGAGGGCCAGCCCCAGCCCCACGTTGCCCACATGGCGCTTGACGTCCTTCTGGAAGAACTTGCGGAAGATGTCCGCGCGCGCCGAGACGGGCACGCCCGGGCCGGAGTCGCAGACGGACACCGTCACGCCCTCTCCGTCGCGGAGGACGCCGATCGAGATCACGCCCCCGGCGGGGGTGTGCTCGACGGCGTTGTGCACCAGGTTGTCGAGCACCCGCCGCAGCAGGGCCGAGTCGCCGAGGACGGGGGGGGGCGCCTCGTCCGGCAGGCGCAGTTCCAGCTTCTGTTTTCGATCGGCTACGACCAGCTCGAAATCCGTGGAGCAGTCCTTGGCCAGCGACAGGACGTCGACCCTATGGAGATTCTGCAGCGACGAGGTTTCTTCCAGTTTGGCCAGCTGCAAAACGTCCTCGACCATGCGCTGCAGTCGCGCCGTGGACATCTCGAGGAGCTCGAAGGTCCGCGCGTGCCTGCGCTGGCCGCCCTCGTCGGCGAGGTCGGCCAGCAGCGTGATGCCGGAGCGGATGACCGTCAGCGGGGTCTTCAAGTCGTGGACCAGCATCGCGGAGAGCTCCTGCTTCTCGGCTTCCAGCTCGCGGCGGCGGGAGGTCTCGGCCTTGAGGCTAGCACCCATGCGGTTGAAGGCCTCGGCCAGGCGCGAGACTTCGTCGCCTCCCAGGCCCAGGCCCGCGCGCAGGGGGCGGAAGCGCCCCGGGTCGGCCGCGAGGATCTCGATGCGCGAGACCACGCGCCCGATGCGCTCTCCGGCGAACATCCCGATGATCCAGGCGCCCATCGCCAGCGCCAGGAAGGCGGTGACCCCGGCCTGGACGCCCTCGGCCGCGATCTCGCGCAGGCGGTCCTCAAGCCGCGCCGTGCGGAAGCCCACCTGGAGCGTGCCCTTGCCGCGCGCGCCTAGGTCCACCGGGCCTTCCACGTCGTAGATGCCGTCTTCGATGGCGCTGAGAGGCTGGCCCGGATGCGGCGCGCGCGCGAGCAGGCGGG
>MGUL01000199.1:14949-15433 GCA_001800005.1 Elusimicrobia bacterium RBG_16_66_12
GGCGGCCCTTCCTGTCGCGGACGACGATGGTCGCGATGTCGGCCTGGCGCACGAGCTCGCCGAAGTTCTGGCCCATCTCGATGAAGCGGCCCTGACGGGCCTGGGCCTGGACCAGCGCGCGCACGGCCTCGAGCGTGACCGCCCCCAGGCGCTGGGCCTGCGCGTAGGCCTCGCGCCGCGACACGTTCACGTGCCGCGCCACGAGACCCCCGGAGCTCAGGGCCCCGAAAAGGGCGAAAACGAGGGCCATCCAATGGCTCAGGCGCATGGTCGGCGGACCTGGCCCATTCTATGATTTTCGGCTATACTTCTGCGCGTGAGGCCGGCGCGCTGGAGACGATGGCTCTTCCTCGTGAGAAGCCTGCCCGCGCGCCTGAGGTTCCGGGCCGGCCGCGCCAGCTTCGTCGAGTGCGTCGTCGCGCGCACATCGAACGAGCTGGTCCCGGTCCTGGACTGCGACGGCCGCCCGCTCGGCCCGCGCCTG
>MGUL01000199.1:15528-15731 GCA_001800005.1 Elusimicrobia bacterium RBG_16_66_12
CCGGGGCCGCATCGCTTCGTCAGCCTCGAGTGCGCTCACTGCGGACATCGGTTCGTCATCCAGGTCCAAGCCGCCGTCGACCCGCTCGCCTCGTCGGGGGGCGACTCCCCGGCGACGCCGGCCGAGTTCCGCTCCTCCTGGTTCCGCTTCCCGCCCTCGGCGTTCGCCGAGCCGCCGGAGCTGTCCTGCCCGCGCTGCGAGTC
>MGUL01000200.1:0-1868 GCA_001800005.1 Elusimicrobia bacterium RBG_16_66_12
ACCTCGACGGCGCGCGCGCCGCCGCCTTCGCGCGCTGGGGAACGGCCGCGACCGACCGCGACAGATTCGCGTCCGCGGGAAGGGCCGCGAGCGAGAACCGCGGCTTCGACGCGATCGTCTTCTCCGCCGGCACGCCCGCCCTGGTCGCCGCGTCCCTGGACTGGCTCCGGGATGGAGGCGCCCTGAACGTGTTCGCGTCCTACCATCCCGACCCCTTCCTGAAGCTGGACATGAACGCAGTCTACCATCGCGAGCTGACGGTCATCTCCTCCTATTCCCCCTCCCTGGCCGATCTGCGCGAGGCCTTCGAGCTCATCGCCTCGAAGCAGTTCAATCCGCTCTTCTTGAAGCCGGAACAGTTCCCGTTCTCCGCCTTCGACGACGCCGTCCGCGCCGTGAAGACCCGCAAGACCTTGAAAGCCGTCCTGGCGCCGGGATGAACCGAAGGATCATCTTCCACGACCCCCGGGACATCCGTCTCGAGGAGCACCCCGTCCCCGCGCCCGGCCCGGGCGAGGTCGTCATGAAGGTGGGCGCGGCCCTCACCTGCGGGACCGACTTCAAGGCCTACCGCCAGGGCCATCGCGTGCTGCTGGGCGATTATCCATCGCCCTTCGGCCATGAATTGGCCGGGACCGTGTCGGCCGTCGGCAAGGGCGTGACGACGGCGAAGGAAGGCGACCGCGTCGTGGCGGCGAACTCGGCGCCGATGGACGATTGCTTCTGGTGCCGCAACGGACAGAACCACCTGTGCCCGGGTCTCAAGCTCCACAACGGCGCGTACTCCGACTACGACGTCATCCCCGCGCACATCGTCCGCCATAACCTCCACGCGCTGGCCCAACCGGTCGCCTTCGAGGTCGGCGCGCTCGCCGAACCATTCGCCTGCGCCATCCACGCCGCGGAGATCAACGCGGTGCGCCCCGGGGAGACCGCGCTGATCGTGGGCGCGGGGCCCATGTCTCTGCTCTTAATACACGCCCTGCAGGCCCTCGGCGCGCGCATCGGCGTGCTGGGCCGCACCCATGAGGCCCTCGAGGCGTCCCGCTCCGCCGGCGCCGAAGCCGCCTTCTCCGCGCTGGACGGTCCGGCCGACGAGGCCGTCCGCGCCTGGGCCGACGGACGCGGGCCGGACCACGTCTTCGAAGCGGTGGGCACGCCGGAAACCCATCTCCAGGCGGTGGCCCTCGTGCGCGACGGGGGCAAGGTCTGCCTGTTCGGCGGCTGCGCCCATGGGGCCCTCGTGCCGTTCGACGTCCACCGCATCCACTACAAACAGCTCACCCTCCACGGCGTGTTCCACCACAACCCGCGCCATTTCATGGAAGCCGCGCGGCTCCTGTCCGAGGGGAAGGTCAAGACCGACCTGCTCATCAAAGGCGAGGTGAGGCTGGCCGACATCCCCGCCTTCTTCGCCGCCAACGCGGACAAGTCCATCCCCAAGGCGGTGGTCAGGCCATGAGCCGCGAGGCCGGCCTGCACTTCCTGCGTCGGGCCCTGGCCCTCGCGCGGAAAATCCCCCCGCGCGACGTCGGCCCCAACCCGCGCGTCGGGTGCGTCCTCGTCAAGAATGAACGCATCATCGCTCAGGCCGCTCACCTGCGATTTGGCGGCCCTCACGCCGAGCCGCGGGCCCTCGCGCAAGCCGGCTTGCGCGCCAAGGGTGCGACGGCCTACGTCACGATGGAGCCCTGCGCGCCCTTCCCCGGCAAAAAGACCCCGTCCTGCGCCGCGGCGCTTGCCCGCGCCGGCGTCAGCCGCGTGGTCTGCGCGACGCTCGATCCCAACCCCGCGGTGGCGGGCCGAGGCCTCTCGCTGCTGCGCCGCGCCGGCGTGAAGACCGAACGTCTTCCCCTCCAAGCCGAGGC
>MGUL01000200.1:1879-3165 GCA_001800005.1 Elusimicrobia bacterium RBG_16_66_12
ACCGCGCCTTCTTCTCTCTGATGCGCCGCCGCCGCCCTTGGGTGGTGATGAAGACCGCCCTCTCGCTGGACGGCAAGGCCGCCGCCGCCTCGGGCCGTTCGCGCTGGGTCACCGGGCCCAAGGCGCGCGCAGCGGGGCACGCGATGCGCGCCGAGTTCGATGCCATCCTGGTCGGCGCCGGCACCGTCCGCGCCGACGACCCGGCGCTGACCGCCCACGGCGCGGGCCCGGACCCCCTGCGCGTGGTGCTGGCCGGCCGCAAGCCCCTGCCGCGCCGCGCCCGGGTCTTCTCGGGCCCGTCGCCGGCCCTGGTCTGCCGAGCGCGCGGCGCGGCCCAGCTGAGAGCCCTGCTCCGGGACCTCGCCCGGCGCGGCGTAGGCACCTTGCTCGTCGAGGGCGGCCCGACCGTCCACGCGGCCTTCCTGCGCGCGGGCCTCATCGATGAAGCGCGCATTTTCCTCTCTCCGAAACTCCTCTCCGGCACGGACGACCCCAACCGCGCGCCGCGATTGAAGGAACCTAAAGTCACCCGCATGGGCGGCGATTGGCTCATCCAAGGAGTCCTCTGATGTTCACCGGCATCATCGAAGTGATGGGGACCGTCGAGAAGAGAACGGCGACGACGCTCGCCATCCGCGCGAAAGTGGCCAAGCCGAAGGTCGGAGCCTCCGTCGCGGTCAATGGCTGCTGCCTGACCGTAGTCGCAACGAAGAACAATGTGCATCGGTTTGATGTCGGCCCGGACACTTGGGCCAGAACGAATCTGGGAGATCTCAAAACGAGTCAAGCTGTGAACATAGAGCCGTCGTTAAGATTGGGCGATGACGTCGGCGGTCATTTCGTCACCGGTCATGTGGACGCGGCCGCGAAGGTGCTGGTCCGTGAGCCCTGGGGCGAAGGCTTCTGGCGCTTCCGCGCGGAGTTGCCGAAGGTTTTGAGAGGGTTGGTCGCCGTGAAAGGCTCCATTGCAATCGACGGGACCAGCCTGACGGTCACGGCCGTCACGCTGAACTGGTTGGAGGTGATGCTGGTGCCTCACACTCTCAAGAACACCACATTGGGGCACCGTAAGGTGAGCGAGCGCGTGAACCTCGAAGCCGACCCCTTGGCCCGTTACGCCATGGCCGCCGCTTCAACCTTGATGGGGAAATCAAAGTGAGTGCGGCTGAATCCTATTGGAGTTATCCCCAGAATTATGCCGGCATAATTCTGGGGATAACTTGGGCGGCAGATCCGGCACTATGACGATACGAATCGCGGCAATCACCTGTTTCGCTCCAGCACCC
>MGUL01000200.1:3172-3483 GCA_001800005.1 Elusimicrobia bacterium RBG_16_66_12
GCAGGCAGGGGTTCCAGTCGAAGATTCTTGAGGCCCTGAAAGTCTACGGCATCGAGCAGGGCTGGAAATTGATCGAGGGCTATCCGTTTGACGCCGGCGCCGTGGAGCTGACATCGTGACCATGAAACCCGCCAAGGGATTCGACCGCATCGAGGACGCCATCGCCGACGTCCGCAAGGGCCGCATGGTGGTGGTCGTCGACGATCCCGCCCGGGAGAACGAGGGCGACATCGTGATCGCCGCCGAGAAATGCGGCGTCGCGGCCGTCAACTTCATGGCCGTGCACGCCCGCGGCCTGATCTGCGTGCCCC
>MGUL01000200.1:3490-9451 GCA_001800005.1 Elusimicrobia bacterium RBG_16_66_12
GCCCGCCTCGCGGCTGGATCGCCTGCGCCTCCACCCGATGGTGGACGCGATGAACCCGCACGGCCCCGGCCCCGGCCGCGACACCGCCTTCTCCGTGTCCGTCGACGCCAAGAAGGGGATCACCACCGGCATCTCGGCCAAGGACCGCGCCGTCACCATCAAGGCCCTCATCGACCCGAAGACGGCGCCGGAGGACCTGGTCCGCCCCGGCCACATCTTCCCCCTGCGCGCCAAGGAAGGCGGTGTGCTGGTCCGCGCGGGACACACCGAGGCGGCCGTGGACCTGGCGCGCCTGGCGGGGCTCACGCCCGCCGGCGTCATCTGCGAGATCCTCAACCCCGACGGGACGATGTCCCGCACCCGGGAGCTCGCGCGCTTCGCGCGCCAGCACGGACTGCGCCTCGTCACCATCGCAGACCTCATCGAGCACCGCCGCCGCAAGGACCGCCTCGTGGAGCGCAAGGCGAGCGCGCGGCTGCCCACGAAGTACGGCGACTTCGTCATCCGCGTCTACGAGGAGACCCTCACCGGCCAGGTCCATCTGGCCCTCATTAAGGGCGATGTCGTCGGCCAGCATCGCGTGCTGGTGCGCGTTCATTCCTCCTGCGTGACCGGCGACGCCCTCTTCTCGGAGAAATGCGACTGCGGCCGCCAGCTCGAGGCCGCGCTCAAGCAGATCGCGCACGCGGGCAAGGGCGTTCTGGTCTATTTGAACCAGGAAGGCCGGGGCATCGGCCTCATCGACAAGATCCGTGCTTATGCCCTCCAAGATGGCGGACTCGATACGGTCGAGGCGAACCTCGAGCTGGGCCTGAAGCCCGACCTGCGCGAGTACGGCATCGGCGCGCAGATCCTGGCGGACCAGGGCCTTGGATCTCTGCGCATCCTGACCAACAACCCGCGCAAGATCGTCGGCATCGAGGGCTACGGGCTCAAGGTCGTCGAGCGAGTGGCCCTGCAGGTCCCGACGACGAAGCACTCGGAGCGCTACCTGCGCACCAAGAAGGAGAAGCTGGGACACTGGCTCGAGGGCCTGGAGGAACGCGGATGAAGAAGATCGCGATCGTCGTCTCTCGGTTCAACGAGGAGGTCACCGACCGGCTGCTGGCGAGCTGCCTGAAGACGTTCGAGTCCGAGGGCTGGGCGCGCGCCCGTCTGAAGGTCGTGCACGTGCCCGGCGGCTACGAGATCCCCTGGGCCGTCGCGGAGCTGGCCCGGACCGGCAAATACGCGGCCGTGGTCACGCTCGGCTGCGTGCTCAAGGGCCGCACCCCGCAGAACGACCACATCGCGCGCTCCCTGGTCCAGAGCCTGCACCGGATCAGCCTCGACGCCCGGGTCCCGGTGATCCTGGGCGTGCTCACGCCGAACACCTGGGAGCAGGCGATGGCCCGCACCAAAGGCGCGCTCGACCGGGGAAAGGAAGCCGCCCTGGCCGCCCTGGAGATGGCGGCGCTCGGCACGGAGATCCATCATGGGACGGCGTAGGCTCGCGCGCGAGATCGCGCTGCAGGCCCTCTACGTGGCCGACGTCTCCCGCACCCCGGCCGAGGAAGCCTTCGCCGCGGTGACGCGCCGCGAGGGAGAGGAAGTCGACGAGGAGACCGCGAGCTTCTCCCGGGAGTTGACTCTCGGCACGCTCGCGCGCGTCGACGAGCTCGACGGCATCATACAGAGAAACGCCCAGAACTGGGCCGTCAACCGCATGGCCGCCGTGGACCGCAACGTGATCCGCCTGGCCGCCTACGAGCTCCTCGCGCGCCCGGACACGCCGGTCGGAGTCATCATCGACGAAGCCATCGAGATCGTTCGCAAGTATTCCACCGAAGAAGCGACCAGGTTCGTCAACGGCGTGCTGGACGCGTTGAAGTCCCTTCGTGATGCCAAAAAAAAGAAGCCCTAAGGAAGACGCCTCGGCCCTGCGCGCGGAGATCCGCGGGCACGACCGCCGCTACTACCTGCTCGACGCGCCGGTCGTCTCGGACAAGGAATACGATGAGCTCTACGCGCGGCTCCAAGCCTTGGAGCGCGCGCATCCGGATCTCATCACGGCGGACTCCCCCACGCAGAGAGTCGGCGGCGCGCCCGCCTCGGATTTCAAGCCGGTCAAGCACGCCGCGCCCATGCTCTCCCTGGACAACGCCTATGAAGAGGCCGACATCCGCGCCTGGGACGAGCGGGTGCGCAAGAACCTTGGAGCCTTCGGCTCTCCTTCGTATGTCGTCGAGCCGAAGATCGACGGGCTGTCCTGCGCGCTGACCTACGAGGACGGCGCGCTGGCGCGGGCCGCGACGCGAGGAGACGGCGAGACGGGCGAGGACGTGACCGCCAACGCGCGCGCGATCCGGGCGATCCCGCTGCGCCTGGCCGGCGAGGCCCCGAAGCGCCTCGAACTCCGCGGGGAGGTCTACATAACCTTCGCCGACTTCGAGAAGGTCAACGCCGACGAGAAGCGCGCGGGGCGGGAGCCCTTCGTGAACCCGCGCAACTGCGCGGCGGGCTCGCTGCGGCAGAAGGACCCGAAGGTCACCGCCGGGCGCCGTCTGCGCTTCACCGCGCACTCCTACGGCCTCTGGGAAGGCGCCGAGCCCTCATCGCACTCCGAGTTCCTTGGGCTCTGCGGCGAGTTCGGCGTCCCCGCCAATTCCTTCACGCGCTGCGCCGACATCGACGAGGTGGCCGCCTACTACTCGCGGTTCCGCGAGAGCCTGATGCCCAAGCTGGTCTACGCGGTCGACGGGCTGGTCGTGAAGGTGGACTCCTTCTCCCAGCAGCGCCGCCTGGGATCAACCGCGCGCAGCCCGCGCTGGGCCGTCGCGTACAAGTATCCCGCCCAGCAGGCGACCTCGCTCGTGAAGGAAGTGCAGTTCTCGGTCGGGCGCACGGGGGCGATCACGCCCGTGGCCAAGGTGGAGCCCGTCTTCTGCGCCGGGGTCACCATCTCATCAGTCACCCTCCATAATTTCGAGGAGATCGCGAGGCTGGGCCTGCGCGTGGGAGACCGCGTGCTCATCGAGCGCGCCGGCGAAGTCATCCCGAAGGTGGTGAAGGTCGTCGAGAAGGCCAAGAAGGCGGCCGAGATCCTCCCGCCCAAGATGTGCCCCGATTGCGGCTCCCCGGTCGTCAAGGAAGAGGGGCTGGTCGCCTATCGCTGCGACAACGTCTCCTGTCCGGCGCAGTTGAGGCGCACCCTGGAGCACTTCTCCTCCCGATCCGCGATGGACATCACGGGCCTGGGCGACGCGGCGGTGGACCAACTCGTCTCGCGCGGCCTGGTCAAAGACGTGTCTGATATCTACGGTCTGACCAAGGAGCAGCTGCTGGGGCTGGAGTTGTTCGCCGACAAGAAGGCAGACAACCTCCTCGCCCAGATCGAAGCCAGCAAGGCCAAGACCCTCGATCGCGTGCTCTTCGCGCTGGGCATCCGCCATGTGGGCGAGAAGACGGCCGAGACCATCACCGAGCGCATGGACCTCGATGGGTTGCTCAAAGCCTCGGTCGAGGATTTCCAGGCCGTCCCGGATGTCGGCCCCGTCGTCGCGGCCTCGCTGCACTCCTTTTTCGCCTCCGCCGAAGGCAAGGATCTGGTCTCCCGCCTGAAAGACGCCGGTCTGACTCTGAAGAAGCCGGAACGTAAGATCGCCGTCGGCGCGCCCTTCGCGGGAATGACCTTCGTGTTCACCGGGGAGATGACCTCCCTCACTCGTGAGGAAGCCGAGGAGAAGGTGAAGTCGTTGGGCGGGAAGGCCTCGGGCTCCGTCTCCGCCAAGACGACCTATGTGGTCGCGGGCGCGGCGGCGGGCTCGAAGCTCAAGAAGGCCGCGTCCCTCGGCGTCAAAGTCCTGACCGAATCCGAGTTCCAGTCCATGCTCGGCCGCAAGTCCTGACGCCCCCTGCGCATACTATACTGACCGGGCTGGCAGTCTTTGCCCGTTTAATATTTTTTTCTACAACCATGGCACACCCTTTGTTTTCCGACTATAATCCGCGAAGTGGACGATTTTTATCAGCATACTATGCCGACCAGCATAATCAGAAGTTATGCGCCCTCAGGAACGCCACGGCGACCCACTTTGTGCCTTGACGAATATAGCGTATCTGCTATACTTATGATAGCGTGAATTACAAGATCGCCTTTTACCGCACAAGCCGTGGGCGCTGTCAGGCCTGCGACTATGCGCGCGAAATGGATGGAGGCCACCAAGCTAAAGCCAAGCGATGGTTCGTGGCGTTGGCAGAGTTGGGGCCGGACATCCCTCAGGATTATGGCAAGCATCTTCGAGACGGCGTTTGGGAACTTCGGATCATTATCCAGCATCATCAGCACCGATTTCTGTATTCGTTTTGGAAGGACATCATTGTCGTAACCAATGCCTTTTTGAAAAAGTCGCGGGAAGTGCCGGTGGAAGAAATTGAGAAATCCCGAAAATCGCTGGCCGATTGGATAAGTCGAAAGTGTTGGGAGGATTTATGAAGAAGCGCGTTAGCGGCAGTGTGTCTCTGGATGATGTTTTTGCCAAAGCGGAGAAGAGCCCCGCGTGGAAGGCCGCCTATGCGAAAGCTGATATTGAGGTGCGTATGGCCATCGATATTGCGAAGGCGCGGGACCGCGCGCACTTGACGCAAAATCAGCTCGCGAAAGCGATTGGTACAACACAGTCTGTGATTTCGCGTATCGAGCGGGCGGATCAGAATCTGACACTCGCAACTCTGTCAAAAATAGCCGAAGCGCTTCAGCGTAATCTTGTAATCCAACTCCGGTAAACAGATATGTACGCACCACCGACGGCGCATAACCATGGGCTTGGCGGCCTCGTGAGGGTAGATTCCAATAGCCGCCGCCGTTCAGTCTGGCGTTCGACCGCTGAAGCTCATGTCTGGTCGCCGGGAATCGAACACATTGGTGATAAGTGGGAGAGGTGCGATATGACACGAGTCCGGATATTGCTCGACAAGAAAGAAGTTCTGGCCCTTCGCCGCGAGGCCTCGCAGAGCGGCAAGAGCTGATCTATGGCCGAATCCAAGGACCGCCCCCGCGTGGCACTCCTCCACGTCGCCGACCGCACCGGCATCGTGGAGTTCGCCCACTCCCTGCTCGAGCTCGGCTTCGAGCTGGTGGCCACGGGCCCGACCGCCACGGCCCTGCGCCAGGCGGAGGCGAAGCACGTCTCCCTCTCCGAGTTCACCGGCGAGCGCCTGCCGGCCGACGCGCTGGCCCTCCTCCACCCCAAGGTCGTCGGCGCCGTCGTCGGTGAAAAGCCGTCCATCGACCTCGTGGCCGTCAACCTCTACCCATTGGCGCAGGCCACGGCCGACTCCTCGCTGACTCAGGAGGAGGTCCTGTCCTACGTGGACCCCGCCGGACCGGCGCTGTTGCGCGCGGCGGCTCGAAATTTCTCGCGCGTGATCCCCCTCTGCGACCCGGATGATTATCAGCAAGCGATCGAGACCCTCAGGGCCTACGACCGGATGCTGCCCGACCGCCGCCAGATTCTGGCGGCCAAGGCGTTCCACTACGCCGCCTACTACGATTCGACCGTGGCCCAGTACCTGGGCGGCAAGTGGGAGAAGCTCCCCGACGAGGTCGTCGTGGCGCTCAAGAAGTCCGTCGACCTGAAGTACGGCGAGAACCCCCACCAGAGCGGCGCTTTCTACACCCTCTCCGGCGCGCGCCCCTGGGGCCTCAACGCCGCCAAGCTCCTCTTCGGCAGGCCTCTGGCCTACGGCCATTATCTGGATCTCGAGACCGCCTGGGAACTGGTCACGGCCTTCGCCGAACCCTCCTGCGCGATCGTCAAGCACGCCGTGCCGGCCGGCTTCGCCCATGCGGAAGACCTCGCGAAGGCCGCCCGCCGCGCCTATGCGGGCGACCCGCGCGGCTGCTTTCGCGGCACGGCGGCCGCCAACCGAGAGGTCGACGAGGACGCGGCGGGATTTTTCGCCGAAGAATTCGTCTACTGC
>MGUL01000200.1:9462-9820 GCA_001800005.1 Elusimicrobia bacterium RBG_16_66_12
AAGGCCCTCCAGCTGCTGAAGACCAAGAAGGACATCCGGCTCGTGACCCTGCCGTCTCGTCTCATCTCCGCCAACGAGCTGGATCTGCGCGCCGTCGCCGGAGGCATGCTCGTCCAGGAGCGCGACCAGAGGCCGTTCCTCGGGGACCTGAAGACCGTCTCCAAGCGCGCGCCGGCCGAGCGCGAGATGTCCGGGCTCGTCGTCGCCTGGCACACGGCCATGCACGCCCGCACCCACGCGGCCGTCATCGCCCGCGGCGCCGCCGTCATCGGCGTGGGCTCGGGACAGACCTCGCGCCTCGACTCGGTGCGCCTGGCCTTGGTCAAGAGCCAGGAGCGCCACCCCATCCTCGCCGCCG
>MGUL01000200.1:9872-10211 GCA_001800005.1 Elusimicrobia bacterium RBG_16_66_12
CCGCCGAAGGCGGCGTGACCGCCGTCATGCCCCCCGGAGGCGCGGCCGAGGACAAGGACGCCGCCGAGGCCGCGGACCGTCACGGGCTGGCCCTCGTGGCCGCCGGCGTGCGGCACTTCCGCCACTGAGCGGTCAGCCGGGGAGGGACTCGAGGGCGGCCAGAGCGCGAGCCGACTCGTCCTCGATCGCCGGCCAGGCGACCGGGACCAGGCATGAGCCTTGGCGCGCCCGCCACTCGAGCCAGCCGAACAGCCGCCGAAGCACGGCGGCCCCCAGGTTGCCGCTCGCGCCTTTGAGCGCGTGCGCCCGGGACTGGACCGCCGACACGTCCCCCCGCTC
>MGUL01000200.1:10241-18480 GCA_001800005.1 Elusimicrobia bacterium RBG_16_66_12
CTCGGTCAAGGTCTTGCGGTATCCCTGGAGCAGCTCGCGCCAGGACTCGGCACCGAGCGAATCGGTCATGTCCTTCGTCTGAGCGGAGTCCAGGGCCGCCGTCCAGCGCTCCAGAGCCGCGCGCAGATCCGCGGAGCGCACGGGTTTGGCGAGGAAGTCGTCCATCCCGGCCTCGGTCGCGCGGGCCCGGGTCTCCTCGGAGGAGGCCGCGGTCATCGCCACGATGGGCACGCGCACGTGGCCGGCTTCCGAACGGCGGATCTCGCGCGCCGCGTCGAGCCCGCCCATCACTGGCATCATGACGTCCATCAGGATCAGGCCATAGGGCTGGCGCATGGCCGCCGCCACGGCCTGGCTTCCGTCGACGGCCGTGTCCGCCTCGAAGCCCATATGCTTGAGCAGGGCCACGGCGAGCATCAGGTTCGAAGGAGTGTCGTCCACGACGAGGACCCGCAGGCGGCGGGCCGCGACCGGGCCCGACGCGGCGGCGGCGGGCTTGGGAGCCGGGGGCAGCGGCTCGCAGAGCGTCCGACCGAGGAGCGCGAAGAGATCTCCCTGGCGGATGGGCTGGACCACGGCGCCGGCGGCCCCGGCCTGGCGCAGCGCCTCCACGGGCACCGGCGCGGAAGAGGAGAGCACGACGCGGACCTCGGAGGTCCGGGCATCCGCCCGCAGCGCCCGGCAAAGGGCGAGACCGTCCACGCCCTCCGTCGAATGGTCCACGACGACGATGGAGAACGGACGCTCCCGGGCGGCGCGCAGGGCGGCCTCGGGACCGTCCGCCTCCTCCGCCTCGAGAACCCAGGCCGCGCACTGGCGCCTGAGGTTGACGCGCACGGCGGCCCGGTCTCCGACGATGAGGAGTCGCGCCTTGGACAGGTCCGCCTCGGATGAGGGCGCCGGGGCCGACGCGGCCGCCGTCAGGGGCAGTCGGAACCAGACGCGCGTGCCCTTGCCGAGAGAGCTCTCCAATCCGATCCGCCCTCCCATCAGGCGCACCAGGTCGCGGCAGAGGGAGAGCCCCAGGCCGGCTCCGGCCGTGGTGTGGGGGTCGTCCGCCGAGACCCGCACGAAAGGCTCGAAAGCCCCCGCCTGGAGTTCCAGGGGGATCCCCACTCCCGTGTCTTTGACCGCGAAGAGGACCCCGCCCTCGGAGGGCTCCGCCGAGACCTCGATCGAGCCCGAGTCGGTGAATTTGACGGCGTTGGCCGCCAGGTTTGTCAGGACCTGGCGCAGCCGGCCGGGATCTCCCGAGACGCGGCGAGGCAGGCCCTCGGCGATCCGGACCTCGAGGCGCAGCTCCTTGCGCTTCGCCTGCGCCGAGACGAGCAGGAGCGCCGCGTCAAGCGTCTCGCGCAGATCGAAATCTTGGACCTCGAGCTGAAGCCGTCCGGACTCGATCTTCGAGCTGTCCAGAAGATCGTTGATGACCGCAAGCAGCGCCTCGGCGGCGTCGTGCACGGTGCGCGCGTATTCCCGCTCTTGGGCGCCCAGCTCCGCGCGCAGCAGGAGGCCCGACATGCCCAGAATGGCGTTCATCGGGGTGCGCAGCTCATGGCTGACTCCGGCCAGAAAGCCGGATTTGAGCGCCAGATGGCGGGAATGGAGCGCAAGCTGGGCGCCGAGGCAGGCGACGACCTTCGACGCGTCCGGGCTCTGGTCGAGCCCCCCGGACTTCAGGAATCCCAGGACCGCGAGCGGCTTGCCGTTGACGAGGACCGGGAAGGCCGCCGTGCCGCCGTGGAAGACCGGCTTGCCTTCGGTCAGGGCACGCGCGATCACATCGTCGAACGCGGCGGCGGGCGAACCGCCCCCCGCCGCGGCCTTCAATCGGCCGTCCTCGCCCACGATCCAGGCCTGAGCCGACTCGGCCCCCAACGCGATCGCGGCGGGGACCAAGACGCCGCGCAGGGCCTCGGAAAGGGAACGGGCGGAGGAAAGGGCGCCCGAACCTTCGAGGAGAGCCTGGAGGAGCCGGTCGGGCATGGCTCAGCCTGCGACGACCGCCAGGTCCCAGCACTCGTTGGCGTGCTTGAGGAGATCGGTCTCGGTCTGGGCGCGGCGCACGAAGTCCTGGACCTCCCTCGACTTCCAGGCGGCGCCGACCTTGGGCCAGGCCGAGGCGAGCGTCTCCATCTTGAGGTCGGCCACGGCGAAGGGCAAGGCGTTGAGGAGCTTGGCGCGGCCGTTGGGCACCACCAGCACCATGGACTGCGGACTCTCGGCGCGGGTCTTCATTTCATGCTGGATTCCCCACGGATAGACGGCCAGGCGAGGGCCCTTGAGGACGGCGGCGGCGGCCTTGAGTCCCGCCACGGCCTCGGACCAGGCCTCATCGCCGCAGGCCAGCGCGTCCCACGCGTGCGCGGCGCGGCCCAGACGCATCATGGGGCCCGTCACGAAGGTCCGAACGCCGCGCGCGGCCGCCTGCTCGTAAACGGCGACGGCGTCCTGGACGTTATGCCGGGTCGGGATGAAAACGAGTTCCGGCTCCAGACCGCGCTTGGCCAGGCGCTCGAGGGCGTCCCAGGCGGGCTGGTAGCCCGAGCCGGGGCGGAGCCGTTCATGAACGGGGGAAGACTTGCCGTCGATGGAGATCTGCACGCAGGCGACGTTGAGCGCCTTCAAACGGTCGCAAGCCGCTTCATCGAGATCCAACCCGTTGGTCTCGATCTTGATCTCGACGCCGCCCTTGGCGAGCGTCTCGAAGATGTCCCAGACGTGCGTGACGGACATCGGCTCGCCCCCGCCGAAGGCGACGTAGGCGATGCCGATATCCACGATCTGGCGGGACAAAGACAGGCACTGCGCGCGGTCCATCTCGTCGGGCCAGGCCTTGTCGGGGCCGGACTCCTCGCAGCAGTGCAGGCAGCGCCCGGTGCAGCGGTTGGTCAGTTGCCAGGCAAGAAAGAGGGGGGCGCCGTAGTCTCCCACGGACGCCCCCCTCCGGTGCATCACGTGAACCGGATGTAGGGCTGAGCCATCACGCGCTCGGAGACCTCCTCCATGGAGGGCGTCTCCCACGCGAGCTTCGGCTGAGCCTTGGCATCGGTCACGGTCTTCTGGTCGTTCATGTTGCTCCTTGTGCCGGTCAGACCACGGCCGGCGAATCGATGAGGGCTCGCCATGCGCGGCGGTACGAGTCCCACGCCTCGAGCAGCGTCTGATGCGAAAGATCGGAACAAATCTGGGACAACGCTGCGGCCACTTTCACGCGTCCGTCCGGCAATATGAGCAAAGTTCCAGAAGGCTCGATCCTCCGGGAGGACATCTCCTCATCCAGCGAGAAGGGTTTGTAGCAAAGTTCGAGGCGTCCGGAAAGTTCCTCCTCGCGCCGCTCGAGGAGGGCCAAAAAATCCTCGTACTGATCGTCCGAAGGCTCCAGCCGATCCCAGAGCTTGGCCGCGGCGCCCAGGCGCATCAGCTTGCCCGTGTTGAAGCGGAAAGCGCCCAGCTCCGCGGCCAAGTCGATGACGGCCGAGGCCTCCGTGATGTTGTGGCGCGTGGGCGCGAAGGTGATCTCCAAAGGCAGTCCCGCCTCTCGGGCCGCGCGGCAGGCGGCCACGGCCTTGGAAAGGACTCCCCCGACCCGCTGCCGGCAATAGGCCTCGGGCGTGGCGCCGTCGAGCGATATCTGGACGGAGCGCACCGCGAGCTCCTTGAGCAGGCGCAGGTCGAACTTCTGGCCGTTGGTCTCGATCTTGAGCAGGACGCCGCCGTCCGAAAGCGCACGGCAGACCTCGAGGAAATGGGGGACGAGGGTGGGCTCCCCCCCGACGATCATCGCGTAAGGCACGCCCGCGGCGACGATCTCGGCGCAGAGCGCCAGCGCGCGCTCTCGCGACAGCTCGTTCGGCAGGGCCCTGCCGGGCGCCGAGTCCGTGCAGCAATGGAGGCAGGCGAGGTCGCAGTCACGGGTCAACTGCCAGGTGACCATCGTCGGCGCCGAGAAGGAGTCGATCCTCATCCCAGAGCCACCGCGAGCGCGAAGAGCGCCGTCGTCAACGCGTAGCACTGCACGATGCGCATCACCGCCGGCACGAACAGCCGGGGCGTGTCCCAGGTCTCGCGGCCGGCGCGCAGGCTAGACCACCACAGCGGCAGGCCGGCGGCGGCCGACAGCAGGGCGAGTTTGGGAAAGATCCCCGCCAGAACGCCTCCGATGACGACGGCCAAGCCCACGAGTGAAAGGGCCAGGTAGAGATATCTTCCGTTCTTGCGGCCAAGCCGAACGACGAGATTTTTCTTTCCCACCAGGCGGTCTTGGTGGTAATCAGGAATATTATTGACGGTCGCCAGCGCCATGATCAACAGTCCCGGGACCAATGACGCAAGCAAGGCGCCCCAAGAGAACGCGCGCGTGTGCAGATGCACGGAACCGAGCGTCATCCACGGACCGTACGACAATCCGATCACGGTCTCGCCCAGGCCGCGATAGACCCAGCGGATCGGCGGACCGACGTACCAGACCGCAGCCGCCCCGCCGAGCAGAGTGTACAGGACGATGGGCCAGCCCCCCTCCCACGCCAAATAAAAACCGATGCTCGCGGCGATCGCGAAGGCCCCGATGCCGAGCGAGAACATCCATTCCGGGATATATTCATCGGCATCGGGGTTGAAGACCCGGTCGGTGCCCATCTTCGCGTCGAAATATTCGTTGAAGCTCTCGACGCCGACGACCGACAGGAAGATGCCGAACAGGCCCAGCCAGAAGGCCCCCGGCCGGAAGGTCTTCTCGACGCCGTACGCCCAGCCCGCGCCCAATAAATAGGGCAAGAGGCCCGCGTAAAGAAAAAATCGATAACGAACGACCGAAGCGACCTTCAGGATCAACGTCTGCTCGGCCGGGGCGTGGGGTGCCGCGAAAACGTCGCTCAGAGGGCCTCCTCCAGTTGGTGCAGGCGGGAGACGATGCCGGGGTCCTCGGCCAGGCGGTCGATGAAGGTCGAGACCATCGGGCTCTTCCAGGCCTGCTGGAAGTTCCGCCAGACCTCGCCCAAGCTGTCCCGGCGGAGGTCGCCGCAGGTGAAGGGCAGGGCGTTGATCAGCTTGACCTTCCCGTTGGGGATCACGATGAAGAGCGCGGCCGGGTTGAGCAGGCGGTAGCGCAGCTCGTCGAGCAGGCCCATCTCGTGGTAGTAGACGCGCATGCGGCCCATGTACTGGTCGCACTTCTCCTTGAGCGTCGCGAAGAACTGCGGGTATTCGCTCTCGTCGGGGGCGGTGACGGCCCAGGTGCGGACAGCGTTGCCGGTGTACATGATCTTGCCGGTGTAAAAGGAATAGGCTCCCAACTCATGCGCCAGGTCGACGACCTCTCCGATCTCCTTGATGTTGAACCGGGCGGGCACGAAGTTGATCTCGACGGGCACGCCCGCCTCGCGCAGGCTGCGGATGCCCTGCGTGGCGGTGTCGAAACGCCCGTTGATGCGCATCTTATTGAAGGAAGCGGGATTGGCGCCGTCGATGGAGACCTGGACGGCCTTGATGCCCAGCTCCTTGAAGCGCCGGCAGTTCTCCTTCGTGAGTGAGTGGCCGTTGGTCTCGATCTTGAGGCCGACGCCGCCCGCCGTGATGCGCTCGACGAGCTGGAAGAAGTCGGGGCGAACCATCGGCTCGCCGCCGGAGAAGGAGACGTACGGCACCTCGGCCTTGACCAACTGGTCGATGAAGCCCAGGGCCTGCTCCGTGGTCAGCTCGTCTTTGAAGGCCTTGCCCGGACCCGACTCCTCGATGCAGTGGAGGCACGCGAGGTTGCACTCGTTGGTGATCTGCCAGGCGACATAGAGGGGCGCGCCCAGATCCGAGGTGCTCCTCTCTTCGTGCCGCGCGGCGGCCTTCGGGGTCATGGCTACTCGACGATGAGGCCCTTCTCCTTGAGCTGGCTCAAGAAGGAGGCGGCCTCGACGGCCATCTTGCCGGAAGGGTCCTCGTACTTCTCCTTGAGCTTGGCGGGCAGGTCGGCCGAGGCGGCCCCGGCCACGATCTCGCGCACGACGGCGGCGCCGGTGGGACTCAGGGTATAGACCTTTTCCGAGCGCGTCTCGAAGAGCACCGCGCCGAACTTCTCCTCACGGAACTTCACGAACGGGGCGAGTTTCATGATTCCCTCTCTATGGGCGACGAGGCATGAGTTGGCGTCCCATGTCTCGCGCGCCGCGATCTCTTCCATCTCATGGCGCACCTTGCGCCAGCTCGCCGCGTCGGCGGGATCAGCCTGTTTGGCCTCCGCCTCCGAGACGACGAAGTCGCCGCTCTTCCACGCCTTGCGCAGCAGCGCCTCGTACGACATCTAGAACTCCCTCTTGGCCACGATCTCGACGAAGAACGCGAGCTCCTTGGCCTCCGCCTTGCAGGGCAGGTTTGCGATCATCGCGAGCATCGAATCGACGAGCTGGCGTCCTTTCTCGCGGGTCTTCGAGATGTGGCCTCGGTCCTTCAGGAAGCGCGCGATGCGCGCGGCGTCGGGCTCCTTGGCGTCCCACAGCTCCAGGAACTCTGCGCGGGAGGCCGTGTCCGAGACGGCGTAGATGCAGGGCAGAGTCAGGCGCCGGTTCTTCAGGTCCTGGCCCTCGTCCTTGCCGGAGACGCGCTCGGACAGTGTGTAGTCGTGGATGTCGTCGACGATCTGGAGCAGGATGCCGGCCGCGCACGCGAGGCGCGGCGGATCGGCCTGCTCGTGCGGAAACGGGCTCAGTTCGGAAAGGACCGCCCCGGCCCACTCGAAAAGGGCGCCCGTCTTGCGCGCCGCCACGCCCATATAGGCGTCCACCGAGACGGCGGTCGCCCCCTTGAGGAACTCCTCCTGCAGCTCCCCGACCGTCATCTCGCGCACGGTCGTCACCAGCAGTTTGGGTGCGTTCGGGGAGATGTCGATGGCCTCTTCCAGGCCCTGCGCGAAAGCGAGGTCGCCCAACAGCAGGCCGACCGTCGTGCCGAAGACCTTGTTCGGCGTCGGGTGGCCGCGGCGGAGCTCGGCCTCATCGACGCAGTCGTCGTGGAGAAGGCTCGCGTTGTGGACCAGCTCCATGGCCCGGGCCACGCCCTCGGCTTTCGCCTCGTCCGCGCCCAACGCGCCGGACAACAGCAGCGCGAAGCGCGCGCGGAGCATCTTGCCCGGACGCGAGACATGGGCGGCAAGCTCAGAACCCACGCGGCCTTCGATGCGGCGCGCGCGACTCTCGAGACCGGCGCGAACACGAGCAAGAGAATCTTCCACCTTCAAAAGAGAAATCGGCATTGAGGTCTCTGATTATACCAAGTTCACGCCGCCGCCTAGATGAGTCCGAGCTCCCGGCCGACCTTGCCGAACTTCTCGAGGGCGAAGTCGAGGTCCTTGGTCGTGTGGGCGGAGGAGACGATGGTGCGCAGCCGGTCCTTGCTGCGGGCCACGATCGGGTAGCAGATGGCCAGGGCGAACACCCCCTCCTCGAACAGCCGCTTGGAGAAGGCCTGGGCCTTGGCGGTGTCCCCCACCATGACCGGGGTGATCGGGGTCTCCGAGGCCCCGGTGTCGAAGCCGAGCTTCTGAAGGCCTTCCTTGAAATGGCGAGCGTTGTCCCACAGCTTCGAGATGCGCTCCGGCTCATCCATCATCACGTCCACGGCCGCCGAGCAGGTCGCCACGACCGACGGCGGATGTGAGCTCGAGAACATGAAGGGGCGGGCGACCGAGGCTAGGTAGTCGATCAGGCGGCGCTCGCCGGCGACGTAGCCGCCGATGGCGCCCACGGCCTTGGAGAGGGTGCCGATCTGGATCTGGACCCGGTCGGAGAGCCCGAAATGGGAGGGCGTGCCGCGGCCGTTCTTGCCCATCACGCCCGAGGCGTGGGCGTCGTCGACCATCACGAAGGCGCCATGCTTGTCGGCGAGCTCCATGATCGCGGGCAAAGGGGCCAGGTCGCCGTCCATGGAGAACACGCCGTCGGTCACGATCATCTTGCGCCGCGCCGCGCGGGCCTCGGGGCTTTCCAGGATGGCCTGAAGGGCCTTCATGTCCTTGTGCGGATAGACCTTGCGCGCGGCCTTGGCCAGGCGCGCGCCGTCGATGATCGAGGCGTGGTTGAGCTCGTCGGAGATCAGCAAGTCCTTGGGGTCGCTCATCAGGCTCTGGCAGCAGGCGACGTTCACGGTGAAGCCGGACTGGAAGACGAGGCAGGCCTCGGCGCCCTTGAACTTCGCGAGCTTCCTCTCGAGCTCGATATGGATGTCCATCGTGCCGATGATCGGCCGCACCGCC
>MGUL01000200.1:18491-19116 GCA_001800005.1 Elusimicrobia bacterium RBG_16_66_12
GCCGTTCCCACGCCATGGGTGTCGATGGCGGCCTTGGCCGCGGCCTTCAGCTTGGGATGCTCCGTCAGGTCGAGGTAGTTGTTCGAGGTCAGGTTGACGACCCTCTTGCCGTCGACGATCGACACGGGAGCCTGGTGGCCGGTGACGACGCGCAGTTTGACGAAGCGCCCTTCCTTCTTGAGCTGGGCGTTTTCTTCGTCGAGGAAGTCCATGATGGAGGCGGTGTTCGCGGTCATTGGTCGATTATAGCGGATGAAAGGGTAGAATGTCCGTGATGCGGAGCGCCCCGGCCGTGATGACCTGCGTGCTGCTGGCCCTGTCGGCCGCCTGCGTGCTGGCCGGGCTCGGGCGCCTGCCCGCGCTCTCCCTGGACGAAGCCTGGACCGGACTCTATGCCGGACGGCTCGCGGCGCAGGGGTTCTACACCCCGCACGAGATGAACGCCTACACCGGCCCCCTCTACGGCCTGTTCCTGGGCAAGGCCCTGTCCGTCTGGGGAGAGAGCGTCACGGTCCTGCGTCGGCCGGGGGCCCTGGCCAACGCGCTCGCCTTCCTGATCGCGGCCTGGGACATGCGCCGCCGCGCCGGCCCCGCGGCGGCGGCCTGGTGGTCGGCCCTCGTGGCG
>MGUL01000200.1:19152-19516 GCA_001800005.1 Elusimicrobia bacterium RBG_16_66_12
CTCGCCTGGGACGTCTACGCCCTTCAGCCCCTGCTGCTGGCGCTGACGCTGACGCTGCTCGACCGGAAGGTCTCCTGGCCGCGGGCCGTCCTGTTCGTCGCCGTCACGCTCGTCGGCGTCTCGAACCACTTCATCTATCTCTCCGTGCCCGTCTCGCTCGTCGTGCTCTTCGCGGTCCGCGCGGCCTGGCGCGGCGAGGAGGACCTGGGTCCTAGCCTGCGGCTGTGCCTGGCGGCGCTGGCGGCCGGCGCCGTGGTCTTCCTGGTCAAGCCCCATCTCTCGGAAGCGGCGTGGGCGTCGCAGAAGGCCTGGGCGCTTCCCCTCTTCTTCGCCCTGATTCCCCTCGCCGCGGCCGCGGCCGTCG
>MGUL01000200.1:19523-19692 GCA_001800005.1 Elusimicrobia bacterium RBG_16_66_12
CTGGGAGCGCCCGCTGGTCGCGGCCCTCGCCCGTCCCGGCTCGCGGCG
Source organism: Elusimicrobia bacterium RBG_16_66_12 (assembly GCA_001800005.1). Lineage (GTDB taxonomy): Bacteria > Elusimicrobiota > Elusimicrobia > UBA1565 > UBA9628 > GWA2-66-18. The sequence continues at coordinate 19,572 of MGUL01000200.1, forward strand.
ATGGGGCCTGCGGCTGCTGGGCCTGGGCCTGTTCGCCTTCTCCGTCTGGCATCTGCCGCCGCTCTGGGAGATCCTCGCGGGGCCCGTGGTCTGGAAGAGGATGATCTCCTGGGACTCGCCC
>MGUL01000201.1:0-3050 GCA_001800005.1 Elusimicrobia bacterium RBG_16_66_12
GTGCGCGCGTCGGGACGCGCGCGGCGCACCGCGGCGACGATCTTGGCCGCGGCCGGCAGCTGGGGGGTCGTGGCCGTCAGGCCGAACACGAGGGCCTTGGAGGCGGACGCGTGCAGGGTGGCGACCTCCTCGAAGTTCTCGACGCCGGAGAGGTCGAGGAGCTCGACGGGATGTCCGGCCTGCTCCAGCACCGCGGCGACCTTCAGGATGCCCAGGGCCATGAACACCCGCTCATCGAGCAGGAAGGCCGAGGGCGGGATGATCAGGCAGATCGGCCGCCTCACCCTAGGGCCTCGCAGCCGTCTCTCGGGCGATCAGCGGGTTGATGATCGCGTAGACCCGCTTCTCGTCCGCGGTCGCCCAGAGCGGGTGGTGGCGCAGCATCAGGCCGCCCTGGCGCAGCGCCTTGGCCGCGCTCAAGGCTGGAGCCGGCAGGAAGGTCTTGAGGTAGAGGGAGTGCTCCTTCGCGGCGGCCCCCAGTTCATCCTCCATGAACTTCCGGGCCTTCGCGGGCTGGATGTTGCGCCAGAGGTAGTTGGCGACCTCCAGCACGAGCTTCACCTTCTCGGCGGCGAAGACCGCGGGCGGCGCGCCGCCGGCCTTCAGAGCCTCGAGCGCCTCGGGGTACTCCTCGATCCATTTGTGCGTGACCTGGCCGCCGTGGATGCGTCGGACCGCGAGCGGCTTGCGGATCACGCCGACCTCGACGCCGTCGGCGAGCATGCGCGCGTACAGCTCGTTGTCGAGGATGATCATGTCCTTGCGGTAGTGTCCGTACTTCTGGTACAGCGCGCGCGGGATGGCGAGGTTGGTCGTCAGGTAGGGCAGGAACTCCTCGCCGACGGCGTAGTGGCCGGGGACCTTCCCCTCGGAGATCGGACGCGCGGGGTCGAAGGCCATGCCGATGATGCGGCCGTAGCGGTAGAGGTAGCCGTTGGAGAACAGGAAGCCGACCTGAGGGCGCGCTCTCATGAAGTCCGCGAACTCCTGCAGGCGCTCGGGCGCCCAGAAATCGTCGGAATCGATGTTCGTGATCCAGCGCCCGACCGCCATGCCCAGGGCCAGGTTGCGGCAGGCCATGTTGCCGATGTTCTTCTCGAGGCGGCGGTACTTGAAGCGGGGGTCCTTGACCCAGTCCCGCATGACGCGGGGGGTGTCGTCCGTCGAGCCGTCGTCGACGACCAGGACCTCGTAGTCCGAGAAGGTCTGGTCCTTGACGGTCTGCAGAGCGCCGGGCAGCATATGGGCGCGGTTGTAGGTCGGGACGATGATGGAAAAAAGGGGCTCGCCGCTCGCCATATTCATGCGCGTTCGAAGAGTCCCATCAGCTCGGCCCGGGCCAGCACATGACCTTCCATGGCCTGGACCAACTCGGACGCCGTCGCGCGCGGCGGCAGGCCCAGGACCTTGTCCAGCGCGTAGAGCTTGAAGAAATAGCGGTGCGGCTTTCCTGGGGGCGGGCACGGGCCGCCGTAGCCGATCCGGCTGAAAGCGTCCACGCCCCAGCTCGCGCCGTGCTTCGCCCCGTCCAGCACGCGCTCCGTCTTCGGCAGATTCCCAGGCAGTTCGCTGAGGCCGCCCGGGATGTCGTAGATCACCCAGTGCACCCACAGCCCCGCCGGCGCGTCCGGGTCGTCCATGATCAGGGCGAAGCTCTTGGTCTTTGGGGGCGCTCCCGACCAGTTCAGCTCCGGCGAGGGGTCCTGACCTTCGCATGTGTGGAGCTTCGGGATCGTCTCCCCATGTTTGAACGCCGGGCTCGTCAGCGTGAACATCTTCTTGCCCTACTTCGGGGGGAGGCTCTTGTGCGTGCCGTCGCAGTAGGGCTTGTTCTTGGACGCGCCGCAGCCGCACCAGGCCACCCTCTTGGCCTCGGCGAGCTCCACGACGATGGGCGTTTTGCCCGCGCCCTTGTGGGATCCGTCGCAGTAGGGCGCCTTCTTAGATGCCCCGCAGGCGCACCACGCCTTCCTGCCGGGTTGTTCGTCCTTCACGTAGGGGGCGTTCCGGAACATGAGTTCGATCTCCTTGAGGGACTGATTATAGCAGTTGACGCTCGACGCGCGCCGGGCCGCGGGGTTAGACCCGCGTGGAGGGCTTGAAGGCGCGGGCGATCGCCGTGCCGCGCATGCGGACGTTGTCGCGGCCGGCCTTCATCTTGTACATCGCGGCGTCGGCCCGGCGCACGAGGTCGGCCATGTCGCCGCTCTTGTCCAGCTCGGCGACGCCCCAGCTCGTCGAGACGCCTTCCCGGCCCATCGCGAGCTTGACCGCCTTGTAGACGCGCCGGGCCACGCGCGCGGCGCCCACCGCGCCCGTCTCGGGCAGCAGCAGGACGAACTCGTCGCCGCCGTAGCGGAAGGCGGCGTCCACCTCGCGGCGGATGCTGTCGGTCAGGGCCTTGGCGAAGACGCGCAGGATCCGGTCGCCTTCCAGGTGGCCGAGGCGGTCGTTGACCTGCTTGAAGCCGTCCAGGTCGAAGACGATCAGGGAGAGCTTGCGGTTCTGGCGCCGGGCGCGGCTTGCTTCCTCTCGCAGGCGGTCGTGGAAGTGGCGCTGGTTGAAGAGGCCAGTCAGGTCGTCGGTGCGGGTCATCTCGCGTAGCTTCTGCTCGAGCATCACGCGGTCGCTGATGTCCTTGGCCACGCCGAGCGTGCCGATCACGCGCCCGCGGCCGTCCTTGAGGAAAGAGGCCGACATGCTGACCGTGATGACCCGCCCTTCCGAGGCCTTCACGCGCATCTCGTGGTTGCGCACGAGGCCTTCCTTGCTGTCGCGCAGCAGGGTCATGATGGCCTGGGCGGCGTCGCGGCCGCCCTCGTAGAAATCGTGGGCGGGCAGGCCGATGGCCCGGGCGGCGGGCACGCCCAGCATGACCTCCGCTCCTGGGGAGAAATAGATGATGCGCCCGCTGATGTCCGTCGTGCAGATCAGGTCGCCGGAGGAGGCCACGATGGCCTCGAAGTACTCCTTGACCCGGATGAAATCCCTCGAGAGGGCGATCAGCGGGCCGGCGGGGCGCGGGGCGAAGGGCGGCAAAGGACGAATGT
>MGUL01000201.1:3059-4228 GCA_001800005.1 Elusimicrobia bacterium RBG_16_66_12
GGCGGCGACAGGGCCTTAAGGCCCAGACGGGGATGGCCCCTCCGCCGACGGCGTCCTCAGGCGGCTTTCTTGCGGCGCTCGACGGCGGCCAGCGTGCGCTCGATCTTGGAGTGGAGGGCGTCCACGTCGATGGGCTTGACCATGTAGTCGACCGCGCCGAAGAGGAGGGCGTCGTTGAGGGTCCCGGCGTCGGCCAAGCCGGAGACCACGATGATGGGCACGTCGGAAGTCTCGGGAGCGCCGCGCAGCTCTCGGGTGAGGCTGATCCCGTCCTGCTCGGGCATCATGATGTCCATCAGGATCAGGTCGGGCTTGTTCTTCGCGAGGGCTTCCTTCGCCTTGCGGGCGTTGGCCGCGCACTCGACTTCGTAGCCGAGAAGCTTCAGCGCTTGTTGGTAGAATTCGGTGATCGACGCGTCGTCGTCGATGGCGAGGATGCGCTTCTTGCTCACGGACGCCATTATAGCCCCCTTTCCGTCCAGCTGTCCAGGCTTGCGGGCCCGGAGCGTTCGCGCCAGGCCAGCCAGCACAGGCCGAGGAGGCAGGAGTCCATGACGAACGTCTGGGCCGGGGTGAAGTGCAGGGACTCCCCGAAACAGCCGCAATCGGGCAGCGCGATGCCGCGCAGGACCGTCGAGCCCACCGCGCCCAGGAAAGCGAGGAAGAGCGCGCCCGAGGCGGCGGCGGCCAGCCGCGTCCGGAAGCCCAGGATCAGGGCCCAGCCGACGAAGAGCTCGAGCCAGGGCATCAGCGCGGCGGCCGGCAGGGTGAAGTCCTTGGGGATGACGTCATAGGCCGACAGGACGAAAGCGAAATCCTCGGCGGGGCCGGCGGCCTTGGAGGCGCCCGCGTAGACCAGGACGGCGCCGACGGCCAGGCGCGCGACGAGGGCGGCGTGTTCTTTGTGGGTCATCGTTTGAGCTCGTCCCAGATGAACGCCGTGCCGCGCTCCCCCAGCTGTTTGGCGCCCACAAAGCGCTTGCCGTTGATGAAGAAGGTCGGCGTGGAACCCACCCAGGCGTTGGCGCCGTCCTTGAGGTCGGCCTCGAGGACGGCCGGCAGGGCCGGGTCGCCGCGGCAGGCCTGCCAGGCGTTCATGTCCAGCTTGAAGGCCCTCGCATAGCCGGCCAGGAACGACTCGGCCTTCTCGTTGGCCCACTCCTCCTGGC
>MGUL01000201.1:4361-5692 GCA_001800005.1 Elusimicrobia bacterium RBG_16_66_12
CATAGAGAGCCAGAAGATCGCGCAGGGGCTTCTCGGCGTGGCGGCAGGCGGGGCACTCGAAATCCGAGAACTCCACGATGAGGACCTTGGCGTTCGCGGGCCCTTTCTGGCGGTACTGCGGCGCGGCGGGGGAGAAGGGCTTGCGCGCGCCGCGCGCGGCCAGCATCGAGCCCGCGCTGAGGACCGCGACCAGGCAGAAGGCGGCGAAGCGGCGGATGAGCGGGGCGTCCATCGGTTGCCTATCATAGAAAAAGAAAGGCCCCTCCGTCCCGGAGGACGGAGGGGCCTTGTGTTCGAGCGCTATTTGACGAGTTCCACGGCGCCGGGAAGCCCCGCGCCTTGTCCGATGTCGGGAATGCCCGGCAGTTTGCGCGACGCGGCCGCCAGGGCCGCGCGCGCCTGGGCGGGAGTCGCACCCTTGTGCGTCGCGACGTAGAGCGCCGCGAGGCCCGACACGTGCGGAGTGGCCATCGAGGTCCCCGACAGCGTGTCGTAGCCTCCGTTCTTATAGGTGGACTTCACGTTCACGCCCGGAGCGATGACCGCCACGGCGGGCCCGCGGCTGGAGAAGGACGCGAGATTGTCCTTGCTGTCGGAGGCCGCGATCGCGATCGCGCCCGGGCACGCCGCCGGGAAGCCGACGGAGCCGCCGGAGTTGCCGGCCGCCGCGATCAGGATCACGCCCGCCTTGGTCATCGCCGCGACCATGTCGGTCAGGGCTTGGTTGCCCTGGCTGGCGCCGAGGCTCATGCTGGCGATCTCCATCTTGTTGTCGACGGCCCACTGCATGCCGGCGATCACGTCGTCGAAGGTTCCCGATCCGTCCGCGTCCAGGACCTTCACGCCGTAGAGGTCGGCCTTCGGCGCGACGCCGACCACGCCCTTCTTGTCGTCGACGGCCGCGATCGTGCCGGAGACGTGCGAGCCGTGGCCGTTGTCGTCGGTGAAGTCTTCGCCCTTGGTGAGGGCGTTCCAGCCGCCCTTGATGTTGGGAGCCAGCTCGGGGTGCGTGCGGTCGATGCCCGTGTCGATGACGACGACCTTGACGCCCGCGCCCCGCGTGGTCGCCCACGCGGCCGGGGCCTGCACCTTGGTGATGCCCCACGGCGTCTCCTGGCCGGCGGGAGGCGCCGGGGGTCTGGGGGCGGCCGGACGGCGGCGCCCGAGGTCGCGGATGGGGGCGACGAGGGCCTGCAGGTCGGGAACGGCGAAGTCGACGCCCCTCGCGTCGACGGCCTGGAGCCAGTTGATCCTCGGGTCCTCATCGATGCGGGAGACCTCGGCCAGCGTTCGCAGCTTCGCTTCGGCCGTGCGGACCTGCGCGGTCGGCG
>MGUL01000201.1:5704-9226 GCA_001800005.1 Elusimicrobia bacterium RBG_16_66_12
TCGATGACGACGGCGTTGATCAGCGGCAGTTCGCGCACGATGCTCGCGCCCGACGACTGCGCCAGCAGCAGGCGCTGGGACGGCGGCACGTCGGCGCCGAACACGACGATGCGGCGCGTGGAATGCGTCTGCGCGACGACGGGAACGCACGACAGCAGACCCAGGGCCAGGACCCCGAGGACTCGGACGGATCGGACCATAACCACCTCCGGTACGTCTTCGCCGCGACCCCTCGCGGCGTACGGCCAGGAAACCATATATCATATTTTCGGACCGCAAGTCCTATATCCGTCATGGGCCTTTTGGCCCGGCGGGAAACAGGCGCCGATGGGGCGGGCGCCCCGCGGGATTTACTAGCATGGCGGTCGATATGGCCATCAAGACCCCGGCCTGCGATGACCCCCTCGGCGCGGAGCTCGTCTTGGACGAGCTCTTCGACCTGACTCTCTATCAGACCCTGCACCGGGGCGCCAAGGGGGAGCTGCGCGAGATCCTCGGCGCGCTCATCCCCATCGAGACCAGGCACTTCGGATTCTGGCAGAAGTTCTTCGGGCTTCCCGGCCTGGATCGCCTCGACTTCGGGCGGCGCGTGAAGCTGCTCGCCCTGGTCGGGGCCTGCCGGCTTTTCGGGCCCGCCTGCGTCCACCTGGTCCTGGAGGCCATTGAAGTCTACGGCGTGCGCAAGTACCTGGCCGTTTGGGAGAAGTATAAGGACCAGCCTCTTGGCGCGGCCGTGCGGGAGGTCCTCACGGACGAATTCGAGCACGAGGACGCGCTCGTCACCGCCAGCCAGGAGCGCCGAATCGACCCCGAGCGCGTCAGCGCGATCTTCCTGGGCTTCAACGACGGGCTCGTCGAGATCCTGGGCGCGGTCAGCGGGTTCTTCGCGGCCTTTCGCGACCCCGGCATGGTGCTGATGGCGGGCTTCAGCGTGGCCGCGGCCGGCGCCTTCTCGATGGGCGCGGGGGCGTTCGTGGCATCCAGCTCGGGCAACGAGATGCGCCGGGCCGAGGCGGCCCGCAAGCGGTTCCTGGGATCTTCCGTCCCGCCTCCCGCCCGGGACCTGCCGCTGCGCACGGCCCTGCTCGTGGCGCTTTCTTACCTCGCCGGCTCGATGGCGCCGCTGCTGCCCGTCGTCTGCGGGGCCGCGTCGGTCGTGGCTTCGGTCCTGGCCGCGCTGGCGATGGTCATGCTCGTCTCCGTGCTGCTGGCCTTCCTCTCCGGGATGGACGTCAAGAGGCGCCTCCTCACCAACGTCACGATGATCTTCGGCGCCGCAGCGTTCGCCTACGCCATCGGGCGCCTCGCGCGCGACATTTGGGGGATCCCAGTCTAGGCGGCGGCGCGCGTTCGGGAGTCCGCGCGTTCAGAAGAGGGAAAGGAAGCGGTCTTCGTATTCCTCGAATAGGCCGTACTCGCGAAGCTTGCGGCCCAGCTCCTCCAGGCTCGAGCGGTCCTTGCGGGCCCTGTCGAGGAGGGCCTCGACCTCGACGCGGCGGCGTTCGGACAGGCCGCGGTCGGGGGAGAACATCCCGCGCCGTTCCAGGTCCTGCATGTGCCCGGGGAAGGAGCGCGCGGCCTCGTCGAGCGTGAACTTCATCAGGGCCAGCGTCCACGCGCCGTCGGGACAGCGGATGACCGCGCGGTCCTCCACGCCGCGCGCGTCGAAGTCGGCCAGCATCTTCTCCGCGACCAGGCGCGGGTCCGAGCTGACCACGCGCGCGGCCAGGCCCTGGTTGCGGAAGTTGTACTCGAGCGCGCGCAGCAGGTCGCGGTAGGATGTCGAGACCCAGCGCGCGAACTCCGCGGCCTCGTCGCCGAAGCCCTCGAAGCGCTCCTTGAAGACGTCGGGCGTCAGGATCGCGGGGCGCGAGGAGACGACCGAGCCCTCGCGCACGCGCGTGCGGTCGGCCAGGCCGTCGATCGGGGAGAGGAGATGGTAGTCGATGCGCGTGGCGCCGAAGGTCGCCAGGCGCCGCCTCGGGATGCGCAGCACCTCCGTGCGGGCGAGCAGTGCGGCGATGGGATCCGTCGGCATGCGATATTCTAGCAGTCCCGCCGGCCGTTTCGGCGGGCGGCCGAAAGACCTAGACAGCGCCTAGGTCTTATAGTAATATCGTTCCAGAGCCCGAGCCCGGAGCAGAGAGGAGATCCCGAAAATGAAAACGCCGAGCCTGCTGGCCGTGATCCTGTCGCTGGCCGTCTCGTCCCCCGCGCTGGCCGCGCACTCCGCCGATTTCGACGCGGGCGTCGACGCCTCCGCGGTCCTCAAGGCGGCCAAAGAGTCCGCCAAGAAGGACAAGACCGCGGTCGCCACGTACTATCCGGGCGGACGCCGCACCATCCCGGATTGCGTGGCCTTCACCTTCTCTCCGACGGACAACCCCGTCTCCGAGTCGGTCTACCTGCGCAGCACGGAATACGTCACGGAGTGCCAGCCGGTCGGCGATCCGCGCCACGGCGGCGGGCAGAACTGCTGGGAGCGCCCGGGCTACAGCTATAGCCAGCGCGTGCAGGTCACCCTTCGCGACCGCCAGCCCCTGCTGCCGTGGGAGCACGACGTCTTCCGCGTCTGCCTGGACGGTCCGTGGCTCTACACGAACGTCATCGAGGCGGCCTACGACTACAAGCTGGTCTCCGCCGGCGCCGACAGCGGGCGGATCGTCCTCTCCCCGACCCGGAAGATTCCCATGCGCCCCGATCCCGTCGGCGTGCTGGCGGACCTCTCCGGGCAGTTCGTGCTGAACTTCAAGGATAAGTGGTCGTCCTACTATCCGGGCGAGAACATCGTCCTGAAGATCGCGCTCACGAAGGAGGTCAAGTTCTGGCCCGATTACGCGATCTTGACCAAGGAGATCACGGTCCCCGTCGCCGAGGCCTATCGCTTCGACCTTAACAAGTTCGCGGCGGAGTTCTCCGAGAAGCCCGCGGCCGGCAAGGACTACTACGTCGCCTACTCCATCAAGCGCACCGGCAAGGTCTCGAAGAACGACTTCACGAAGGCCCTCGAGACTTCCCGGGTCTCATACGCCCCGGCCAGCCTCGCCTTCAATAAGTAGCCGTCGTCAGGGCAGCGCCAGCCGGGCGGGGTAGGCCGTGATCATGACCGAGACGGGGCCCTTGCCCGCGTCGACGGTGACGAAGCCGTTGAGGGCCTCCACGCCGGAATCGGACTGCTCGGTCTTTAGGTTGACGCTGAGGCCCCGGCCGCCGCGGATATCCGTGATCTTGAGGTCCTCGTTGCGGGTCAGGCAGCGTCCGTAGATCTTCACGAAGTCGTCGCCGGTCCGGATGTCGCGCACCACGGCGGGAAGGATGCACTGGGGGATCGCGGCCTGGACGGCGCTGACGGAGGCCGGTGCGATCTCGCCGCGGGTCAACACTCGCACCGCGTGGCCCAACAGGCGGTTCTCGCGGCGGCTCAAGCCCGCCAGCAGATCCCGGTGGGGCTTGCCGCCGGCGACGAGGTCGGTCTTGAGGAGCAGCCCCGTCTTGGCGGGCTTGCCGGGTTGGGAGGCCGAG
>MGUL01000201.1:9244-18403 GCA_001800005.1 Elusimicrobia bacterium RBG_16_66_12
GGGAGCTTCCGGCCCACGGCGGCCAGGCAGGGCGCGATCAAGTCCGAGGCCTCCTCGAGGGAGAAGGGGCGGATCGTCTTGATGTCGAGCACGCCGCACTCGCCGACGCCGGCGAAGGCATCCTCCGGCGCGAAGGCCATGACGGCGCCGTCGAGGGCGGCCTCGAAGCGTCCGGCGCGGGATGCGAGAATCTCGGACGTCTGGCAAAAAGCGGGGACCGCGAACGCCGCGACGGCCAGCAGAAGGTTTATCATGGCCCCAGCATACCCAAAGGGCCTATGGCAGACTTAGGACTTATGTCAACCTTGTCGTTTGATTTAGATCAACCCCCGTCAGAACTTGACGGAGGGGGCCTTGGCGGCCCCGGGCGCGGCCGAGAAGTACGGGCGCTCCTTGAACCCGCCGAAGCCCGCGACGAGGGCGCCGGGGAAGACCTTGATCGCGGTGTTGTAGTCCTGCGAGGCGGCGTTGAAGTCGTTGCGCGCGACTGCGATGCGGTTCTCGGTGCCCTCGAGCTGGACCTGCAGGTCGCGGAAGCCCTGCGTGGACTTGATGTCCGGGTACTTCTCGACGACGACCATCAGCCGCGAGAGGGCGGAGGAGAGCCCGGCCTGGGCTTCCTCGAACTTCTTGAACGAAGCGGGGTCCTCGAGGACCTTCTTGTCGATGGTCATCGACCCGACGCGGGAGCGGGCCTCGACGACGGCGGAAAGCGTCTCCTTCTCGAACTTGGCCGAGCCTTTCACGGTCTCCACCAGGTTCGGGATGAGGTCCAGGCGGCGCTGGTACTGGCTCTCGACCGTGGCCCAGGCCTTGCTGACGGCCTCGTTGCGGCCGACGATGCCGTTGTAGACGCCCACGGCCCAGAGGATCGTCACGACCACGACCAACGCCAGCGCGCCGAGGACGGCTCCAAGGATCTTCATAGGGCCTAGTGCATCAATTCCGCGCGTCGGACGTCAAGGCTCACTTCCAGTCCCGGCAGCGCCGCGCCACCCACTCGTAGTTCTCGGGAAGATCGATGACGGACTGATCCTTTTCGAGTCGTTCCTTGAAGCGGTCGTACTCCGGCTGGATCACCTTGAGGAGCATCCCGTCCAGGCGCCTCTCGGCCTCGGCGCGGTCGGCGACCTCCAGAGGGGTGCCGCGCGCCGGCAGCCACTTCGCGCGCGCCAGCGCGCGCCGCGTCTCGTCGGCGGCCTCCTCCAGGCCGCGGCGGTGGATGTCTTCGTGCAGGCGCTCGTGGCGCAGGATCTCCGCGTCCTCGCACGAGCCCGCGGCGTACTCCCGCGGGACATAGATCGTGACCTCGCCGGGCGTGAGGTCCACGGTCAGGCTCTCGAGCCAGGCGCAGGGGCGCGACTTGAAGAAGCCCTGGCCCATGGCGACGCCGGTCTTGTAGCCCAGGCGATGCTCGACGATGGTCAGGCCCTGGAGCCTGCCCGCCCCGTCCAGCTTGTCCGCGTTGCGCATCCGCCCGAGCGCGTCGATGTCCAGGTCGCGCCTCACGATGGTGGGCGCCGAGGAGATCAGCACCGTGAAGGGCACCTCCCGATCCAGAAATTCGTCGTGGGGACAGGCCGGGCCGCCCGAGGGCGAGGCGGGTCCGCAGGCCGCCGCGAAAAGCACGGCGAGGAGGGGCGGCAGGCGGCTCGGGCTCATCGCCGCAGTATAACCGGGGCCTGGTCCCCCGTCAACGCTCAGCTTTCAGAGCGCGGCAGTTCATCCGAGGGTGCGGGCCTGCCGCCGCGCTGGCAATCACGCGAGGATTGCGCCATAATATAGGCGTGCCGCCCGACGAGAACCGCGCGCAGGTCGCGCTCATCCAATGTCCCGGTTGGGGGCGCGAGTGCCCTCCGTACGCCCTGGCCTGCCTGGCGGCCTACGTACGCCGCGAGGGGTTCGCCGCCCGGTGCTTCGACCTCAACAACGACTTCTACCGCGCCGGCGCGGCACTGCGGCGCATGTGGGAGGACAAGGACTACTACTCGTTCTGGGAGAGCGAGAGCTCCGTGCGCCGCCTCCTCGATGAAAACGCCTCGCTTGTGGACTCCTTCGTCGAGCGCATCCTGGCCTCCGGAGCGCGGGTGGCGGGCTTCTCCACGCACACGACCTCCTTCCGGGTCAGCCTGGAGGTGGCGCGCCGCCTCAAGCGGGAAGACCCCTCCATCCTCGTGATCTTCGGCGGGCCGCAGTGCTCCCGCGCCCAGGCCGGGCGCCCTTTCGCGGAGGAGCCCTGCGTGGACGCGGTCGTCGTCGGCGAGGGAGAGCTCGTGCTGGCCGAGATCCTGCGCCGTGTGAGCGAGGGCAAGCCGCTCGAGCCGATGCCGGGACTGCTGATGCGCCGCCAGGGCCGCGTCGTCGACGGCGGGGACCGCGAGCTGATCGCCGATCTCGACTCCTTGCCGCCGCCCGACTACTCCGATTTCGACGATGCCATCCGCGACGGCCTTTACGCCGACCCCGAGAGACTGGAGATCTTCGACAGCCGCGGCTGCGTGCGGACCTGCCACTTCTGCAGCGAGTGGCAGTACTGGCGCAAGTTCCGCGCCATGAGCGGCGAGCGGATGTTCGCCGAGGTGTCCGCCCAGATGCGGCGCTATCCGCGGGTGAACCGCTTCTACTTCATCGGCTCCCTGGTCAACGGCAGCATCCAGTCCTTGGAACGCTTCTGCGACCTGGTCATCGCCTCGGGCCTGCGCATCCGCTGGCAGGGCCAGGCCGTCGTCAGCCCCGCGATGGACGACCGCCTGCTGGGCAAGATGGCGCGCGCCGGCTGCGAGTGGCTGGGCTTCGGCATCGAGTCCGGCAGCGAGGCCCTGCGCGCGCGGATGAACAAGAAGTTCACGAACGAGAACGCCTTCGCGGCGCTGCGCGCGGCCCATCGCGCCGGCATCCGCGTCCAGATCAACATGATGTTCGGCCTGCCTACCGAGACGCGCGAGGAGGCCGAGGAGAGCATCCGGTTCCTCGCGCGCGTGCGGCCGCACATCGAGACCGTGCTCGCCAGCCAATCCTTCGCGGTCATCGACAAGGGGACCGAGCCCCACGCCCACCCCGAGCGCTTCGGCGTCGCGGGAGAGGAGCATCATCTGTACTGGACCTCCAACTCGGGGGAGAACGACTACGCGGAGCGCTTCCGCCGCTACGAGGAGTTCTGCCGCGTCGCCCTGGCACTCGGCATCCCGGAGACCTCGGGCGTGCTGCGCGAGAAGCCCGACAAGCGGCGCCTGCTGGACGAATACGCGTTGCACCGCGCCCGCCGACAGCCGCATCCCGCCGCGGCGCCGGCATGACCATGGAGACCGCGAGCCCCGCCGCCCTCGAGCGCCTGCCGCGAACGGAGAGCGTGGCGCGCAACCTCGCCGAGACTTCGGCGCGCCGGACGACGCTGAGCGCCCCTCCGCGCCTGGTGACCCTCGGCACGCACAACTCCTGCAACGCGAAGTGCGTCTTCTGCCTGGAGGGGAAGTACCCGCGCTTCGACCTCGCTCTCTACAAGAGCTTCTTCGAGGGGAGGATGGGGCACTTCATCCGTCAGGCCGAGAAGGTGACCTTCACCGGCTTCGGCGAGGTGCTGTGGATTCCCGAGGTCCTGCCCTTCCTCGACTACCTCAACGAGACCATCCCGGAGACCTGGAAGATCTTCACGACCAACGGCACGCCTCTGCGCCCGGAGCTCATCCAGCGCCTGCTGAAGTCGCGCTACGTGATCCAGCTCTCCCTGCACGCCTCGCGCGCGGACCTGCACGCCGAGCTGACCCAGCTGCCGGGCGCCTTCGACCAGATCGTCGAAAGCCTCGGCGAGCTCTGCCGACTGCGCCGCGAGAAGGACCTGGGCGACCGTCTGCACGCGGTGATCGTGGACGTCGTCACGCGGCGCAACGTGTCGGACCTGCCCGCCCTCGTGAGGATGGCCTGGGAGATGAAGGTCCCCGAGCTGCAGTGCAACTACGTGACGATGTTCGATCCCGCCCACATCGACATGTCCTGCTGGTTCGACCAAAGTGCGGCGAACGCGGCCATCGACGCCGCCGAGCGCGTGCTGGCCGAGATCAAAGCGTCCGCCGACCCCGACGAGTTCGCGCACTTCGGCGTGCGCCTGCCGCCGCGCTTCGGCCTTCAGGCCGCGGCGACGCCGGAGCGCGGCTTCTGCTCCGACCCCTGGGAGATGATCTACGTGGAGGGCCAAGGCCCGGTCCTCCCCTGCTGCCAGTGGGGCGCCCACGTGGGGAATCTCGAGAAAGGCGATGATATCGACGCCCTGTGGAACGGGGACTTCTATCGCGCGCTCCGCGCCGGCCTGGCTTCCGGGAGCCCGCACCCCTGGTGCACGCACTGCGTGAAGCTCCAAGGCTACAACGTCGACAGCCTGCTGGCGCACCTGACCAACCGCCCCGACCAGCAGGGGCGGCTCCTCGATGAGATCGCCCGCCGCGGCCTGGCCGACGTCGCTCCCTATCGGGCCGAGGTCTCGGCCGCGGACCTGGCGGCGCCCAGATGATCGCCCGCCTGCGCGAGAGGCTCCTGCCGGACGCCGAGCCGCGCGTGATCGCCCGCCTGAAACGAGGACGGCACTGGCGCAAGCTCCTCAACTATATCCTCGTCGAGTTCCAGGCCGGGCGCGGCGCGCGGCGCATGCCGATCGGCAAGCCCTACTGGCTCACCGTGGACCCGACGAACTTCTGCCAGCTGAAGTGCCCGTTCTGCCCGACGGGCGCCGGGCGCGGCGTGCGCGACAAGGCCTCTCTGAGCCTGGAGCATTTCCAGCATCTGATGGATGCGCTGGGCCCGACGCTCATCCACATCGACTTCATGAACTGGGGCGAGCCCCTGCTCAACAAGGACCTCTGGGCGATGGTCGCCCTGGCCAAGGAGCGCGGCATCGACACGATGGTCTCGACCAACTTCAACCTGCTGCGCGAGGGCGAGGCCGACGCCATCCTGGATTCAGGATTGGACCGCTTGGTGATGTCCATCGACGGCCTCGAGCAGGCGACCTACGGGAAGTACCGCGTCGGAGGAGACTTCGCCCAGGTGATCGCGAACCTGAAGACGCTCGTCGCCCGGCGCCGCGCGCGGGGACTTCTCAAACCGACGATCGTCTGGCAGTTCCTGGCCTTCAGGCACAACGAGCACGAGGCCGGCCGCGTGCGCGAGTTCGCCCTCGCGCTCGGCGTCGACGAGGTCGGCGTGACGCCCGCCAACCTGCCGTTCCGGCCCGGCATCAAGGACGAGTGGCTGCCCACGCGCGCCGACCTGCGCCTCTACGACCCGGAGAGCTTCCCCGACAGCCCGCCCTGGCAGTGGGAGGCCGCGAAGCCCTCCGAGGGCGCGGTCGCCGCCCAGGTCAAGGTCGAGGTCTACGCGGCCGCCAAGAAGACGGCGCGCAGGCGCTGCAACTGGCCTTGGGCCGGCATCGCGGTCAACCCGGACGGGTCCGTCTCGCCGTGCTGTTCGGTCGAGGAACAGGAATACGATTTCGGGAACTTTTTCACGAACGGTTTCAGCCGGCTTTGGAACGGCGAGAAGTACCGTCGTGCGCGGGAGCACGTCGCCGACTACGCCGCCGGGCGGTCGGAGACCATCCCGGCATCCCGACACGCCTGCGAACGCTGCTTCTCCATCGGGCAATCTCGCTTCCAGTTCCCGCATTCGTGGCTTTCGGAGGGAGAGAAGTGACGACCGCCTCCCGTTCCGACGAGACGCGCGCGGTGAACCTCGCCTCGCGCCTTCCGGCGCGCCCCGTGGTCTTCGCCTGGGACCTGCACTACAGCTGCAACTACCGCTGCCCCTACTGCTTCTACAACGAGGCGGGGTGGACGGAGCTGGCCAAGAAGAACCTGTATTTCGAGCCCGCCAAGTGGGAGGAGGCCTGGACGCGGGTGCACGGCCTCTACGGGCGCTGCCAGCTGCGCATCACGGCGGGGGAGCCTTTCACCTATCCGCGCTTCGACGAGCTGCTGGAGCGCATCGCGCGCCTGCACGACCTGCAGGTCACCTCGAACTGCTCCCAGAGCGCGGCGATCCGCCGCGTGGCCGAGAGGATCTCCCCCGACGCGCTGGAGATCGACTGCACCTACCACCCTCTGATGAGCGAGTTGGAGCCTTTCTCGGACAACGTGGCCCTGCTGCGCGAGCGCGGCTTCGTGGCCAACGTCTGCTTCCTGGCCTACCCGCCGCAGATGCCGCGCATGGCCGAGTACAAGCGCCGCTTCGCCGAGCGCGGCCAGTACATGAACATGGCCATCTTCTGGGGCAAGTTCAAGGGCGAGCAGTATCCTTTCGCCTATACCGACGAGGAGCGCCGCGCGATCAAGGAGACGATCGGCCTCGAGGTCGGTCCGGAGACCGTCAACCTGGAGCCCCTGTCGCTACGCGGCAAGCCCTGCGGGGCGGGCCAGCGCTACGGGGTCGTCCAGGGCGACGGGCGCGTCTTCCGTTGCGGCCAACTCGGGCTGGAGCGCCAATCCATCGGCAGCCTCTTCGATCCGGCCTTCCGCCTGTCCGAGGCCGCGAGCCCCTGCGAGGTCGACTACTGCCGTTCCAAGGAGTTCCAGGTCGCCTGGGACGCGTCGGACCGGGAGACTCTGCTCCGGGAGAACCGCCTGCGATGAGCAAAGCGGCCCTCGTGCAATGCCCGGTCTGGTGGACCGTGGACCCGCCCCTGGGGCTGGCCCAGATCGCCGGCTGCCTGGAAGAGCGGGGCATCGAGGCCGTGGTCGTGGACCTCAACGCGGAACTGGCGCGCGGCCGCGTCCACGGCTACGAGGACCTCTGGAACTGGGAGCAGTTCCATCGCTGGAACGATCCGGATTTCGTCACTCAGGCTTTCCGCGATAACGCGAAGGTGGTCGACGACGCGCTGGAGCGGCTCCTGAGCAGCGACGCCGCCGTCGTCGGCTTCTCGGTGAACGCGGGCAGCCAGGTCCCGACGCTGGAGTTCGCCCGCCGCATCAAGCGCGCGGACCCGGGGCGCGTCGTGGTGCTGGGCGGCCAATACTTCTTCCGCGGCGACGCCGCCGTGAGCCTCGCGGCCGACCCGGCCGTGGACGCGGTTCTGCGCGGGGCCGGCGACGAACTGTTCGCCGACCTGGTGGAGGAGCACGCCCGGACCGGCCGCCTCGAGCCGCGTCAGGGGGTCGTCGCCCGGGCCGACGGCGTGGTCGTCGACGGCGGCCCCGCCGAGCCGCTGACCGACCTGGACCGCCTGCCGTTCGCCGACTTCCGCGGATTCCGCCTGGAGCTCTACGACGTGCCCGAGAGGCTGCCCATCCACATGAGCCGGGGCTGCGTGTGGAAATGCCGCTTCTGCTCCTCGCACTCGTTCTGGCCCGGCTACTCCTTCATGAGCGGCGAGCGCGTCCACGCCGAGATCCTGGAGCACAAGCGCCGCCATCCCGAGAAGACCCATTTCGAGTTCTACGACATCACGGCCAACGGCAGCATCAAGAGCCTGCGTACCCTGGCCGAGTCGATCGCCGCCGACTGGAAGACGAACCGCAAGAAGAACTTCTTCGGCTGGAAGATCAACGCGATCCTGCGTCCGGAGATGGACGCCGGGCTCCTCGGGCTCCTGATGAAGGCCAACTGCCACGACGTGATCTACGGCGTGGAGAGCGGCTCGCCGCGCGTGCTGCAGCTGATGAACAAGCCGTACGAGCCCGTCGTCGCCGAACGCATCCTGGCCGCGACCAAGAAGGCCGGCATCGTCACGGTCGGCAACTTCATGTTCGGCTTTCCCGGTGAGACCGAGGCCGACTTCGACCTCACGCTGGCGTTCCTGCGCCGCAACCGAGCCTCCTTCGACCGCGTCTACGCCAGCGCCACCTTCACGAGCCTCGAGGAGAACGCCTGGCTCTCCGAGCATAGGGCCGAGGCCGGCATCCGAGACGACGGGCCCGGGGCGCACCACCTCTACTGGGAGTCGCTGGACGGGACCAACACCTATCCCGTGCGCCTCGCGCGATACGAGCGCTTCCGCTCGCTGGCGTCCGAGCTCGGCCTGGACGCCTACAAGGGGATCGGCGGCAGCGTGGAGGAGGAGCGCCGCGCGGGCCTGGCGGCCTACCGCCTCTACCGCGCCGAGCATCCGGCGGCCGCCGAGGTGGCTCCATCATGAGCGTCGAAGCTCCCCGCACTATCGCCGCCTTGCGGCAGAAGGTCCGCCTGGAGAGGCAGAAGGCGAACCTCGCCCTGAACGCCCGGGAGTACGACGAGAAGAAGATCGTCCTCGCGAGCACGCCGCGCCGCGTTTTCCTTCAGATCAACGCGGTGTGCAACGCCGACTGCGTCTTCTGCTCCAAGGGCTACGACTACCCGACTTTCTCCTTCGACGATTATCTGAAGGCCGCGGGGCCGCGCCTCAACCGCGTGCTCTCGTCGGCCGAAGAGCTCATCCTCACCGGCTCGGGGGAGTTCCTGGGCCTGCCCGACGCCGAGCGCATCCTGGCCTATTTCAACCGCGAGTACCCGCACGTGGACAAGTACATCGCGACGAACGCCTCGCACGCGCGCCCGAGGATCTGGGAGCTTCTCGCGGGCGGCGAGAGCCGCTACACGCTCCAGCTCTCCCTGCACTCCTCGGATCCCGACACGCACCGGGCCATGATGCGCTACGGGGCGTGGGAGCAGGTGCAGCGCAACATCCGCTTCCTGGCCGAGCGCCGCAAGACGACGGGCAGCCCGCGCCTGAAGGCGATGTTCGTGATGACCACGCTCAACGCCGAGAGCCTGCCCGAGTTCGTGCGCTGGGCCGCGGGCATCGGCGTCGACGAGGTCATCGCGGGTTACTTCTACATCTACGAGTCCGCGCAGAAATACCTGTCGCTGTACTTCAAGCAGGACTTGGCCAATCGCGCGATCGACGAGGCCCGCAAGACCGCCGACGCGCTGGGCGTGACCCTGCGCCTGCCCGCGAAGTTCGGCGACCAGCCGCCGGGCTGGGTCAAGCCATCCTCCTGCCCCGAGCCCTGGCACCAGATTATGATCAACGCCGACGGGCGCGTCCTGCCCTGCGACGTGTACGGGGATTTCGACGAGGACCTGACCGGGCGCGCCTTCGACGCGGTGTGGAACGGCCCCGCCTATCAGGCCGTGCGCGGCGCGCTGCGGACCGGCGGCGGGTGCCTGACGGCCTGCCCGCGTCAGAACGCGGCC
>MGUL01000202.1:0-8182 GCA_001800005.1 Elusimicrobia bacterium RBG_16_66_12
GCTGATGTGGCCGCACTCCAGCCCCTCCAGGGCGCAGTAGCGGCAGGGGCGCCGGGCCCGCGTGGCCGGGAATAGCCACTCGCTATTACCGAGATGGTGTGAAGTGCGTAGAGCCTCCGCCAACACGCCGTCCACCGGCAGCAGCGCCTCCTTCGCCCGCTTGCCGTAGCGCACGCGGAGAAAGACCGGGATTCCGGCCTGCCATTGGAAATCGGGCCAGCGCAGCCGCGCAGCCTCGAAGGCGCGCAGGCCGGCGCGGTAGCAGAGGAGGAAGTAGAGGCGCGCCTGGGGTTCGGCGGCGGCGAAGAGGGCGGCTAGCTCTTCGAGCTCAAGGTAGGTGGGCAGTGCCCGTCGGCGGACCACACATCACGCCGAGCGCGGTTTGGCCCGGCGCCGATCGCCGACGTCCGGCAACGCCTCGAAGGCGAGCTGAGCGGGCTCCAGGCAGCGCTCCACCAAGTTGTAGCGGCGCGAGCACATCAGACACTGGAGGTCCGCCTCGCGGAGGGTGTCCGGCAGGAGATCGCCCCCACAGCGGGGGCAGGGCAGGTCAGGGACCATTCGCCCGCTCGGCGGCGCGAGTGATGAAGTAGAAGCCCACCACCAGCTCGCCCAGCGTCTTCATCTGGTCAGCGGGAATCTTGCCCTCCACAGCCAGGTAGATCGCCGAGCCCACGATGGCGAACGCCAGCAGGCTCCGTACCCTCAGCAGCCCTCCCGGCCCAAAGAGCGCCAGCCCGATTCGCTCTCCCATCATCGCCGTTCCTCCTCCCGTTCCTTCACGATCTTGACGATCCGGTTGAGTTGCGTCAGCCGCCGCTCCATCGCCTTGTTATGTCGCTGCACCTCCAGGAGGAACGGCCCGAGCTGCGTGGTCATGCTCTCCGCAGAGGCTTTGGCCACGATCTCCGCGATCCACTTCTGCCAGTCGCCGACGGTCGCCTGACCGGCCGCACCCTCCGCGATGGACATGGTCGGACGTTCGCGGCCGTTGCTACGGCCGCGGGCGATCGCCAGCGCACCCGAGACGAACGCTGCTAGCACGCCCAGGCCTCCGACGACGTAGGCGGCGACGACGCCTGGGTCCACTGCCAGCGGTGGCACGTCACGTCAACTTCCGGCCGCACCACGCGCAGAACCGCCACGTCTTCTCCACGAGCTTGCGGCAGCGCCGGTCAGGGCAGAACGTGAACTCCGCCACAGAGGTCGCCGCGTCAATACTTACCCGCCCCGATATCGGCGATCACTCGGTCGCAGGCGGCCTTGATGTCGTTCAGCACGATGACGCGGCTGCTGCCCGCCTGGATCAGCGTCATCGCCTTCGTGATGACGATGCCCGCGTTCGCCAGGTAAGTGTCCCGTGCCACGAGACGGGCCTCCAGCGCGTCGTCCGTCAGGTCCTCCCCGACGAGTGCGGCGACCTGCTTCTTCAGCGCGGCAAACTCTGTCTCCTGCTGTGGTGTCATCCCCATGTCGTCCTCCTTTAGTGCTGCGATGATCGGTGCCCACGGGATCAGCCCCGATGGGCATGACGTCGCCGACAACATCCGGTGCTCCCACAGATTCACCCGCAGCGCCGGCGGCCGCGGCGCCACGCGCGGGCAAAGCGCGCGGATCGCCCGGCTGATCTCGACCGTCCAGTGAAGCTGGTTGGCGTTGAGTTTGTTGTCGGGGTAGTCTTCGTGCTCGATGCCCACAAGCGTCAGGTTGCCCACCAGCGACGTGTCGAATCGCCGGTCCCCGGGCAGCCCTGCGTGCCAGCAGATCGCTTCCAGGGCGAAGTGCTGGCGCGGCTTCCCGATCTTGGGCACCGAGATGTGCCACGACGCCTGCGTGTAGGGGTCGCTGGTCAGCGGCGTCATCAGCCGCCCGATGGCGCCGGCCACGTAGCCTTCCATCGAGTGCTTCACCTCGCCCTCGATCTCCGCCAGGGACCGCGTGGGCACGCCACCATAACCGCGTTTCGCGGGCGGCCCCAGTTCGGGGACGCAGAAGGGCAGCCAGGTGTCGGTCATCTGCTTACGTCCCCAGCGCCATAATGAACGCTTCGTGCGTCTTGACCGGCCCCAGGCGCGACGGCTTCTTGAGCTCGTCCACGAGAAGGTCAAGCAGGGCGATTAGCGATGAGACCCCCGTATTCTCGGCCGCCAGCTCTGCCTTCGTTGGAAATGCCATGTTCCGTCCCTCCTTTATCACAGCTCGATCGTCCCGGGCGGCCCCGACCTGCCGCCGGGGAAGGCGTAGATCACGAGGGTGTGGTCGATGGTGGGGGCCGCCGGCGGTGCCGCAGTACCGATCCAGCGCCTACGGGCACGGTAGTCGAACGGTCGACGGAAGACGTAGCTCATGGCAGCTCCTCTACGATCAGCGTGCCGCTCATGAGAATGGCGTCGGTGGGCGTAGAGAGCAGCTGGATGGCGATGAAGCCGTCCGCCGCCGTACAGGAGATGCGGTCCTCTGGCACTGGGACGTACTGCCAGCCGACGCGCACGTTGAAGCCGTCGTCGTAGATGACTATGCCGGTGCCGCCCGAGACCTTCGTCGTGTCGTTGGCACGAACGTTGGTAGTCGGGCCGAAGGCGGTGTCGGCGACATTCACCGGCCGCGCCGTCGGGTTTGAGCCGCCGCTGCCGATAGTGGTGTTGCCTCGGACGATCGCCACGCGGAGCAGTTCCTCCGCTGCATCACCTGCATCTGCTGCGACGCCGACGTTGGAGATGACGCAGGAGTGAATCTTGATCGGCTTGTCGGTGGCGGGCTTGATGGAGAAGAGGTCCTGCTGAGCCGCTACTGAGACGCCGGCGAAGCTGATCGTGTAGATGCGAGACAACGGGTTCCTCCTACATCCTGAGCAGTGTTGATTGCCGCCGGGGGATCACGAGCGATGCTGCTCCCCCTGGGCACGCCGCCGCCTTCGCGTCGCCGCCCCTGCGGGATAGGTTCGCGCCGAACGTGGCTATGCCCAGACCGCGCATCGACAGGCCGGAAATCGAGCGTCCGCTCACGGCCCGGAGCCCGAAGGTTGTCCCGTTGAACAGTGCCTTCGTCCAGGCGCTACCATCGGGCGCGGTGGGGAACTGAGCGAGGTAGCCCCGGTTGCCATAGAAGAACGTCGCAAGCGCGGTTGACGCGCCGTTGACGGCCACCGCCTTGTAAGACGCTGGGTCATCGAAACCACCAACAGCCACAATGAACATGGATACCGCTTTGACATCAGCCGAGGCCCCTGGCTGGTCGTGGACGACGAACATCTGATCCTGGTTGCCCGCCGTGCCGGGGTCGGTGAGGTAATCAGCCGTGCCGTCCTCTGCTGCGTCCTCCGCGTCGTCCAGTGCCCGATACTTCTCGGTCGCGCAAGCTGCCGGGATGCCCGTCTGCGTCCATGTGGACGGCGTAGAGTCGGCCACGGGGTAGCTGACGTAATCGTCGTCTGTGGTTGGCCCCAGGTCAGTATCGTCGGCGTGGTAGACAACACAGGCTGAGGCCGCGCACCGTATGGTGGCACTTCCCTTGGCCGAGTCCCCGCCGGGAGAAGGTGTGGGGGAGTGCGCCGTCGGAACCATCGGGAAGCCAGCGTACTGCCAGGTGAGCAGTTCGGCCCCGTTGCGGAGGATGCGGGCGTAGAGGCCGGTGCGGTCTATTTGGAGTGCAAGCCACTCAAAGGCCGTCATCAGGTTCTGGTCTGCGGAGATTGAGCCGAAACTTGACCAGGAGCCAGCGTTCTTGACTTGCAGGTTCGCGCTCCACTTGCTGGTAGCGGGCTTGACGGTGACGATGATGCGAACGTTGCCGTTGGCGCTGGGGGCGGCTGAGTGGTGGCTGTAGATAAAGGCCAGGTCGGTGTCGCCGCTGCCGCTGATGGTGTGGAGCTTCACCTTGTAGGCGTAGGTGACGTAGCGCTTCCAGGTGCCCGGCGTGGTGAACCCGTTTGCCACCTGGAGGCCGCTGGCGTAGCCCCCCACAATCCACTCCGCCGCACCGCGCGAGCCGGGGTTGGAGTCACCGTCGTCGGCGTCGAGCGTTAAGAAGTTGGCTGTCGTCACCAGCTCCATGTAGGGGTTCTCGGTGCCGTCGAAAGCCTGGGGTGTACGTCCTGTCTTGAACCAGACCTTCATCTCGCAGGCGTGGGTGCCCAGGTAGACGGTGCTCACGTCGGCCACCCCGCGTGCCAGTCGTCACCCAGGTCGGGGCTCATGTTTGCGTCCCGCCAGAAGAAGATGGGGTAGGGGTCTAGCTGGGCGAACCAGATGTCGTAGTGCTGCGCCAGGGTAGTCCAGCCTGCGTACTTCGTCCTAATGGCGGTGCGGAGCGTCTGCCGTAGGGCGTAGCGGTCGTACTTACCCACGAGCGCGACGGCGATGTTCTCGCGCACCGTATTCACTCCGTCCACGCTGAACTCGAAGTCATCGGCCTTAGAGCGGAAGCCAGGCGGCACAGGCGAGATACGCCCTGAGTCGTGGTGGTGCCTCAGCCGCGACTCCAGCTTGGGGTAGCCCTTGAACGCGGGCAGGACATTCGCCAGCACGCCGTCCACATCCAGCCCCAGCTTATCCATCACCTGCCAGTAGCCGTCCCGCCACGAGCGCGCGTAGTCGCCGCTGACATAGTTGGCGACGACCTGCGCCGCCTGCAGCGGAACGCCCGACAGCGACGGGATGGCCTGCCGCAGAACCTCGACCACGAGGTCGTGGTTGTAGCTGGACACGATCGCCGGGATCTTCGCGCCCGTCCAGTCAGTGCGGCGGCTCTGCATGTAGTCGGTGGCCTGCAAGTCACCGGCCGCGAAGTCGGGGAGGATGACGCCCCTACCAACGCAGTCGATGATGTCAGTGTCCCGCATGTCGTAGATGGAGAGGTCGAAGCCGCTGAGGTCAACATAGCGCAGGTAGGAATTGCGCAGGTCACGGTCGGCGGGCAGGTCAGCAGCGCGCAGCCGCCTCAGTTTCGTCGCCGTGCCGGTGAGAACGATGCGAGCCATCAGTCCACCTAAGCCCCCGGCCTCGGCCCCATGATCTTCTCCGCCATCCATTCGCACAGCCGCCGCCGCACCGGCCCCTCCTCCAGCTCCGCCATGCTCACCGCCCGCAGACAGTGCCGCACAGCGCGTTCCGCCTCCTGCGCCCCAATGCGCATCGGGGCCAGTGTCAGGTCGCCCGCCAGGTCGCGCAGCGCTATCGCCAGCGACCGCTGGGCGTGGTCGCCCGTCTCCTGCCAGCGCTCCCAGGCCCCAGCCGACGCCGCCCGCAGATCCGACGCGGACGCCAGCGCATCGCCGCCCAGCGAACGCACCGCCCCCCGCCGCTCGGCGATGGTGAGCGCGACGAACTCCGGGAGATAAGAAGGCGGCAGAAGGCGCAGGCCCAACCAGATAAGGTTCAGCCCTTGCGCCTCCGCCGCGTCGAACGCCGCCCAGGTCACCTCCAGGCCGTCGCCGAAGTGCTGGCGGAAGGCGTCGAACTCGGGGCCGCAAGCGTTCATCCCCGCCAGCCAGGTCGTCGTCACCCGTTCCGGTGCCGCCATCAGATCGTCCTGCTCGCCACGTTGTCGAAGCGGAAGATCGTGTCCCGGCCCATCCGGTAGACCAGCGCATTGCCGGTCTGGTCGAACACCAGCTCGCCCGGCTGCAGGTCCGTGTCCGTGATGCTGGCCCAGGCGACGTTCAGCGCGCGGGGGAACTGGCCCACGACACGGGCGGCGCCCGGCCGGCTCTGCGGCGCGCGTTCCTTCGGCTGCGGAGTCCCCATTCGCTCACGCGTTGCCCCGGCCATCTTTACGCCTCCTCCAGGTAGAGCACCGTCTCCAGCAAACTCCCCTTGCCCAACCGGTGCGAGATACCCTCGACCCAGAACTTCTTGTCGATGTTCGGGCTGTGGGTCTTGAACTTGGCCCGCACGATGATCTGGTCGTTGATCTCAAGCCCCATCTGCCAGGCCGTCACCTCGTCGTTCCGGTTGTTGAGCGGCAGGCTGAGGATGATGACGCGGTTCTTGTACTTGTCCAGAAGCCGCTGCGCCTCTGTCCCCATCGCCGCGCTGGACGTGCCCTGTAGCGGCATCGCCACCGACAGCTTGTTGACCAGCGGCAGGCCCGTGTCGGCGACCACCGTGACAGCGCTCTCCTCAGACGGGTAGTTGTACGGCAGCCCCTCGAAGATGGAGTAGTAGTTGGTGACGGCCGACTGCATTAGGATGTCGCAGCCGGCGCCGTAGTTCACGTTCTTGGTCGCCATGCTGGGGTCCTTCTCGGTGAGCTTCACCGCCCGGAGCGCCTGCGAGTAGTGCGCCCGGAAGGCATCGCCGACCGCCACGTCATGCTCCGGCGCAAGCTGCCATGCCGCGACCCGGCCCGAGCCGAGCACCGGCGTGCCCCGGCTCGTCACCGTAACCTCGCCCACCCTGTCCGCCGCGTCCAGTCCGTAGCCCAGGCCGTCGTCAAACTGGAGCAGGCCGTCGCCGTCGCCGAACACCGCCTTCGGAATCGCCGTCGCCGGGCGGCTATTCTTGTCACGGAAGGCGATGTCCCCGTTCTTCTTGGCGAATAGCAGCCCTGGCTCCGACCGCAGCACGTCCTGGACCAGGTCCGCCGCGCGGGCGTGGAACGCGTTCAGCAGCGGCACCGTGAACGTGCCCGCGTCGAAGTCGCGCGGGATGCGGTTCACGTAGTTGACCGCGTGCAGAGCGTCCGAGCGGAAGGCCGTCGCGCTCGCCGTGTCCGTCACCAGCTCGATGTAGCGGTTCGTGCCAAGGACGCTGACGATGACGTCCAGTTCGATGCGCTGCCAGGAGGTCGTGAGCGTCACCGTCTTCGTGGCCACGACTGTTGTGTCACGGAGATAGCGGAAGCGCACGGCCACCGTGCCGCTGGCGGACCGTGCGTAGACCACCTGCCGGTACGCGCCGAGAGCGGTGATCTGGCTGGTCACGTTGTAGCGCCAGCCGGAGAGCGCCTGCGCCCCGTCCGGCGTGATCAGGATAACCCAGTCGCCCTCGAAGAACAGGTCCTCGCTGCCGGAGTTCGGTATCAACGTGTGCACGAGCACGGCCCCGGCCAGGGCCGAGTAGCCGTCCAGGTTCACGGCCCACGATATGTCCTCCACGCCGGAGTTGGAGATCAGCTCCCCCTCCACCCGGTCCAGGAGCCGATGCAGCACCAGCGCCGTCCCCTTCGATAGCATGTTCCCCAGCGATATCTCATTCTGGGGCAGCAGCGTCAGACGGTCGTGGAAGGTCAGCGTCGCCGTCTGGTCGAGCTTATCCTCGCCCAGGTCGAAGCCGACGATGTAGCCGGTGAAGAGCTGCGCCTGCGGGTTCGCCGGTCTCTGTGATGTTGATTGGTGCGCCGTCCCGGCCCAGATGCAGCCGGGTTGGTCGCCGTCCGCGTAGGGCAGCAGCGTCACGCCCAGGTAGAAGAAGCTGGCGTCCAGCCAGAAGTCGAATACGCCCTGCGCCCCGTCGGTCAGCAGCCGCACCACCGCCGTCACCGCGCCCGTCGGCGCCGTGACGGTCAGCGTGGGCTGTATCCAGCCGCTGCCGAAGGTAAACGCCCCCTCATCGGTCTGGATCAGGGCAGCGCCGCTGTTGTACCAGAGAATCTGCGCCTTCATGTTCTTGGCGGAGGCGCACTTCGCCCTCGGCGCCCATGTATAGACCTGGGCTGCCGTCACGGGGAAGCGGCTGCCGTCGCGCTTCTTCTTCTCGATCCCGCTGCCGGTTACGTTCGTCGTCGTCGTCTTGAACGACGCCCCGCCGACCCAGGAATCAGCGGTGTCCCGGACCACCGTCGCCGATATCCCGCTGGCGCCGGTCGCGTCCACCTCCGCCGACGGGTTGTCGTCGAGATTAGTCACCGCGGGCGTCGTCCAGGTGCGCGTTAGCTGCACCGCCACGAACTCGTCCAGCCCCGTCAGCGTGCCCTTGTCCGGCGACCAGCGGCCGTCCGTGTTGTTCAGTTTGAGCGTCATCTCGCCAACACCCATCGGGTCCAGGGCGCTCCTCCGCCCCCGCCGGATCATCGGCACCTCCAGGAGGTACGCGCTGGCGTCGTACTCATAGGTGCCGTTCTTGTCCAGGTCAAGCATTAGGGTGTCGATGAAGTCCGCTAGCGCCATGCTAGACTCCCGTCCGCTGCCTGCGCTCGATCGCGTCCGCGGCCGCCCGGCCCACGATCTCCGCCTCGCGGCGCG
>MGUL01000202.1:8296-8490 GCA_001800005.1 Elusimicrobia bacterium RBG_16_66_12
GTGCAGGATCGCTGGCGTCACCACGCCCGGCGGCACGAACATACCGTGCTGGCCGGACGGCACCGCCGCGCGGATTTGGTTGAGCCAGAGTATGACCTGCTGGGCCGGATTAGGCCCGGCCCCCTCCGTCCTGAGTCGCTCCATCAAGGCCGCCGCCAGCCAGAGCTCGGGGTCCACGTTGGCGGTGATACTGA
>MGUL01000203.1:0-2350 GCA_001800005.1 Elusimicrobia bacterium RBG_16_66_12
GCCGAGATGATCAAGACCACCCGCCGCCGCCTCGAGATCCGCCAGGATCCGGACAGGGCCGCCTCGCTCGTCGGCGCGCTCCTCGTCGCCTTCGGCGGCGTGGAGGCGATGTCGGCGGGCGCGGCCCTGCTCGCGGGATGGATCCTGCCGCACGAGGGCCGGGCGCCCATCGCCGCCGCCTTGCGCCTGGCCCTGGCCTTGCTCTTCGCCGCCTCGGGCTGGTTCTTCCTGCGCCGCCGTTCGCGGGTCGTGCTCGACCGGGAGCATCGCATGGTCGCCCGCTACATGGGCGTGGGCGGGCGTTCGAGCGGGGGCAACCGCACCTGGGACCTGTCCGAGTTCGTGGAGGTCTCGCTGGAGCGCCGAGCGCGCCGCGGGCGGCCGGGCGCCGCGTCCGCCGCCGTCTGGGTGGTGAGCCTGTGGCGGCCCGACGGCACGGAACTCGAGCTCTACCGGACGCAGGACGCGGCCGAGGCGGATTTCGCCGCCTCGCGCGTGGCGGATTTCACCGGCCTCCCCCTCGGCCGCGACTGAGCCTCAGCGGCGGGGACGCAAGGGCGAGGCCCGGCCGTCCTTCGTCGCGTAGCGGGCGCGCAGGGCGCGGGAGGTCGGCACCGCCGGACGCGGAGCGGAGATCGGGGCGCCCAGTTCCACTCCGATGGGGCAGGTCTGGTCGAAGCGCGCGTTCTCCCGGACCCGGAAGACCTCGATGCCCGCGGCGAGCGCGCGGTCGGCCAGCTCCGCGACGAGGTCGAGCAGCGCGTCCGTCGGGCGGAAGCACCACGGGCAGTTGCGGTGGTCCACGGAGAGGCGTCCGCAGGCGGGGCAGCAGCGGCCCATCTTCGCGTAGTTGTCCTGGATGAGAAGGAGCTTCACGCAGCCCTGCTGGAGCGCGGACGTCGAGGCCTCCAGCCCCGCGACGGCGCCGCCTTGGCGGAGCTCGTCCAGGAAGCGCTGGACGAGGACGCTCTGCCGGAGCTTCCGGGCTTGGCGCTCGTTGTGCGCGATCCGGTCCGTGACGGCCTCCACCGGACGATCGGGGCCCAAGAGAGGCTCGAGGATGAGGTTCTTCTTGATTTCGGGCGGCAGGTGCGCGCTGAGCTGGGACGCGAAGACGGGGTCCGAGCCCAGCACGAAGCGGTCGGCGCGGCGGCGCCGGCTCAGCGTTTCGGCCCGCGCGGCGAGCCCGGCGACGGCCGCGCCGGAGAAGTCACCCTCGAGGTCCTCGAGTTCGCTGGCTTCATGCAGATAAATCTCGAGCAGACGGGCGCGGCGCTCGTCGGCCAGCAGGACCAGGAAACGGGGGTGATCGCCGGCGAGCGCCGCCAAAGGGCGGAGGTCCGGCCTCTCGGCGACGGCGAGCCCGGCCTTGACCGGCTCGGGGGTCGAGAAGACCTCGAAGACCCCCTGTTTGGCGCAGGAGAAGGCGCAGAGCCCGCGGCGGGCGGCCGGAACGAACTGGCCGCGCACGTAGCGCGTGAGGCGCTCCAGGTCCCGCTCCAGGCCCCTGAGGCGCGCGTCGGCGAACGGGGCTTCGCGCACGAGCCGATCCAAGAGGGCCGGATAGGCGCCGGCCGCGTCCACGGGGAGATGGAGGCTGACCATGCTCGGCTCGTGGGAAAACCAAGAGGCCAGGGCTTCGGAGCGGTCGGCGCTGAGGAAGAGCGGGGTGGTCTCAAGCGGCATGGTTATGGCCTTGCCGTAAGGATAGTCCCGGAAGGCGGATCCGTCAACCCAACTTTTGCAGAATCCGGTCAGTCGAGGGGGACGGAGGGATCGATGCGCTCGGACCAGGCGCGGATGCCGCCGGCCACGTTGACCGCGTCATAGCCCTTGCCGATCAGGAACGCAACCGCGCGCTCGGAGCGGGCCCCCGACCTGCAGTGCACGACCACTTCCCGGGACTTGTCGAGTTCGCCGCAGCGCGAGGGAAGCTCGGCCAGCGGTATGAGCGTCGAGCCCGCGATGCGAGCGGCCGCGTGTTCCGCGGCCTCGCGGACGTCGAGGAGGATGAAAGTCTCCTTCTTGTCGAGCTTGGCCTTCAGGTCTTCAACGGAAATCTCGGGAGACATAGGGCGCCCTCTTAGAGCTTCAGGCGTTCGATGATCTTGTCGAAGTCCGCGATGGGGTAGGCGCCGCGCAGAGGGATGCCGTTGACGAGGAAGCCGGGAGTGCCCCGGAAGCCGAACTCGTGGGACTCACGCACGTCCGCGGCGATCTTCTCCTTCACGGCCGCGCTCTCCCGGTCCTTGGCCGCCTTCGCCGCGTCCAGGCCCAGTTCCTTGACGGTCTTGCGGTAGAACTCGTCGCCGAGCTTGTCCTGGTTCTCGAACATCTTGTCGTGGAAGAG
>MGUL01000203.1:2408-5585 GCA_001800005.1 Elusimicrobia bacterium RBG_16_66_12
CGGGGTGGCGCTGGTTCGTCGGTTCATGCTTGAAGACGAGGCGGACTTTGGCGCCGTACTTCTTGCGCACTTCCTCCATGGTCTTGGCGCCCCTCGTGCAGAAGGGGCACTGGAAGTCCGAGTATTCGACGATGGTGATGGGAGCCTTCTCGTCGCCGCGGATATGGGTTTTGGCGTCGATGACGGGCTTGTAGGGGTCCGCGAAGGCCTTCTCGTAGGCCGCCTTCTCCAGCGCCTCTTCCTCCTTCATCTTCGCCTGCTGGTACTCCTTCTGCGCCTCGATGATGAACTCGAAGAAGTCGCTCTTCTTCGAGTTCTTGAGGGCCTCCAGGACCAGGTCGGGGTTGGCGGCGAGGGCCTTCTTCAGGTCCTCGCGGCTGACGGCGGCCGAGGCGGGCGCGGCGATGAGCAGGCAGAGGACGAGGGCGGCGCTGTTCATAAAGGTCTCCTGTTGAGAGCCGTCAGAATATCATTTTCCAGCTTGCGGGCGTCAAGCGGGCCCAGGTAGCGGCGCACGATGGCGCCGTCGGCGGCGATCAGGAACGACGCCGGCAGGCCGCGCACGGCGAAGGAATCCAGGGTCTTGCGGTCGGCGTAGAGGATCGTGAAGGGCAGTTGATGCTTCGCCGCGAAGGGAGGGACCTTCGTCGCCGCGTCTTCCTCCACGCTGACGGCCAGCAGGTCGAAGGGGTCCGCGGCGTGCCTGCGGAAGGCCTCGCGCAGGGTCGGAAGCTCCTCGGTGCAGGAATCGCACCATGTGGCCCAGAAGTTCACCAGGACGACGCGGCCCTTGCGGGAAGAAAGGCTGATGGTCTTCCCGTCGAGACCCGGGAGGCTGAAGTCGGGGGCCTGGCGGCCGTCGCCGGAGCCTGAGCACGCGGCCAGGAGGGCGGCGAGCGCGGCGGCCAAGGGAAGGCGGAGTCGTTCGAGAGCGGAGTTCATGGAATGCGCCGTCCCCCGCCCGCGAGGGGCGGGGGACGGCGGCTTTCCGGCTTCAGCAACCGCAGGGAGTCTTGGGACCCATTTTGGCATTCCTCCTATCGACGACTTTGTGCTGTTCCAGCAGCGAGCGGGCCACGGGACCGACTCGCTTGAAGATCTTCGCGTCGCGCTGGCACTTCGAGAGCATGATCGCCCCTTCGTAGAGAGCCACGAGGGCCTCGGCGACCGCTTTCGAGTCCAGGTTGGGCCGGAAATAGCCGGAGGCCTTGGCGCGCTCGAGGCAGGCGGCCATGCTCGAGGCCCAGACGGCGAAGAATCGGCCGACCCTCTCGCGGAAGGCCTCGTCCTTGTCGCTCATCTCCAGCGCGATGTTGCCCACGAAGCAGCCCGCCTTGCAGCCGTTGCCGCCGAAGAACTTCGAGGCCTGCTCGAACATGACCGTCACGGCCCGCTCGGGCGCCGCCTCGGCGCAGAGCGGCTCCACGCGGCGCGTGTGGAACTCGGCGATCTTAAAATCGAGCACGGCCAGCGCGAGCTCGGCCTTGGAGCCGTAATGGTGGAAGAGGTTGGCCTTGGTCATGCCGCAGGCCTCGGCGATCTCATCCATGGACGCGTCGCCGAAACCCTTCAGATGGATGACATGCTCCGCTCCTTGGAGGATGCGCTCTCGGACGGCGAGGTCTGGTTTTCGTCCCATATTTATTTACTGACCAATCGGTAAGCAAATACTAGCAGACCGCTCCGCGCTTGTCAAGCTGCGCGCGTCGTTCGTGCCAGGAGGTCGCCAGGCGGATTCCAACAGCGAGACCGCTTCGCCCTGGCCTACACCGGCCTGCCCGCCGTGTGACGGGAATTGGCGTAGTCGCCATGCATGTGGAGATTAGAGAAGAGGATTATCCAGACGATGGCGTGTACGATATCTCCTTTCTCCCCCCAGCTCAGAGATTCCATTACCCCGACGAGAACAACCTGTCCAACGACCAGGAAGGCCGCGCGCCAGAGGTTGATCTGGTCCGGGGTATAATTTGCGGCCAGGCGTTTCGCATGCATGGCGGCGAACTCGACGTCTTTCCTCATCGTCGGAGTGGTGAGTTCCGTGAACAGCCACGGTGGGAGGGATTTTAACGGGAGGGGCAGCAACCAGTACAGGCTGGCGCTGCTGTCAACCAGCAAGGCGAGGCCGGATCCCAGGTAGATGGCATAAACAAGTCCGGTAATCCCCGATGTGTCGACCCGGGAGAAGCCCATGTCGAACGTCAGGCCTGCGGCCTCCAACAGCCCAAAGCTCGGGATCCCTTTTTCAGCCCGATAAGGGATGATGAAATCCTGAAGTCCCAGAGAGATGAGAACGATCAGGGTCCAGGCGTAAAGAAGGATGCGCGCGGCCGGTGGCGGATGAAAACGCGAGACCGCGAGGAAGCCAATGATGATGGTGGGCAGCGCGGCGGCGATGCCGATGACCAGCATCGGCCAACGCGTCAGCGAGTGAGCGAACGTCAGCCAAAATGTTGTTGTCAGGGCGAGGATGGTTTCCTCGTCGATCTTGGCGGGCAGCACGATGGTCATGCCCAAGGCGGCGATGGCTAAGGAGATGCCGGCGCCGAGGCGGAGCAGATGCGGGCTCCCAGCGTGGTCGACAAGGCGGGCCACAAGGCCAACTAGGACGCCGACCAGCAGGCAGAACGGGGCGGCCGCCCAGAAAAGGGGTCTGCCGGGATAGCGCACCCTCGCCGTGAGCGCCATCTGCGCCGTCGCTCCAAGAAGGACGGCGGCCATGGGGTCGTGCAGAAACTCCGCGAGTCCTCCGGGGCCGCTCCACATGGGCCCACATGGTAGCCCCCATTCCCGCTCGCGTCAAGCGACAGCGCACCAACTGCGACAGCGCACCAACTCAGCCCTGACGAATCGGCAGGGCTGTTCGATCTTTCGTGGGTCTTGACAACGGCAACAATTCCGATACACTGGTGGGGTAGCATCCTTTCAGCGCTCCAGACCGGGTATGGATCGGGGGTTGGTGATCCAAGGGCACGGTCTGAGTCGTCGGCGCCGAGGGGCGACAACGGCAAACCTGGCGCAAGCCAGGGGCGCAAAGCCATGACCCCCGGGTTCCGGGGGCGTCAGGCTACCGAACAGATGCCCAAAGATAAGGCGGGGGGCTTCGCCCCTGTGCGCGTCCTGTGCGCGTCGGCGCTCGGAAAGGCCGTCGCGCGCGCGTGTTTTATGGCGGCGGGCCTC
>MGUL01000203.1:5591-10469 GCA_001800005.1 Elusimicrobia bacterium RBG_16_66_12
TCCGCCCTTGCCCAGAGCGGCGGCCAGCCCGGGCAATTCCTCAGCTACGGCGTCGGCGGCCGGGCGTTGGCGATGGGCGGCGCCTACTACGGCATCTCGGACGACGCCTCGGCGGCCTACTGGAACCCGGCCGGCCTGGCCCAGGTCCAGCGCAAGGAGCTGACCACGATGCAGGCCACGCTCTTCCAGCAGACCAAGCTCACCTACTTCAGCTACGCCCATCCCACCAAGGGCGGCTCCGTCTTCGCGCTCAGCATGACCCAGCTCGCCAACACCGGTTTCGAAAAGGTGGACGTGGTCTACAACCCGTCCACGAACGAGCCGCAGCAGATCACCGGCGGAGGCTCCTTCAACGACGCGCAGAAGGCCATGTCCCTGTCCTGGGGCAAGGGCGTGACCGAGACCGTTCTCTTCGGCATGAGCGTCAAGCAGGTGACCCGCGAGCTGGGCGGCTCCTCCGACAACTTTAAGTCCCTGGACCTGGGCACGATGAAGACGATGGGGGCTTCCTATCGTCTCGGGCTCGGCATCCAGAACGTGTTCGCGATGCGCACCGGCGACACCGAGGACAAGCTGCCCGTGACGATCAAGCTGGGCAACTCCTTGAGGCTCTTCAAGGAGCGCCTCACGCTCTCCGCCGACGCCAACAAGGTGCTCAACGGCGACGTGGACATGCGCTTCGGCGGCGAGTATTGGATCGCGCGCTGGTTCGCCTTCCGCTTCGGTCTGCTCGGCCTGCCGCGCATCCAGGAGACGGACTTCGGCTTCGGCCTGAACTTCAAGAGCTTCAGCCTCGACATCGCGCAGGGCATCCACGACCTCGGCTCCAGCACCCGCTTCTCCGCGACCTTCCGCTTCGGGCAGTCCCGCACCGACCGGTCGACCGGCCAGGTCAAGAACTTCATCAAGCAGGGCATGGAGGCCTTCCAGGAAGGCAACTTCGCGCTCGCGGCCCAGAAGTTCAACCAGGCGCAGGACGCGGCCCCGGGCAACAAGCAGGTGGCGACCATGATCGCGCGCCTGACCAACGTGACCGGGTTCGTGCCGCAGGCCACGGGCGGCGAGGAGTCCCAGACCTTCGTGCGCAAGGGCGCGATCGCCTACGTCGACGGCCGCGACCTGAAGGTCGCGGTCAACTCCCTGCGCTACGCCTTCAACAAGAACCCCCGCGACGAGAAGCTGCTCGGGCTCCTGAACATGATCGAGAAGGAGGCCGGCGTGGCCGACGTCACCCGCCGTCTCGAGGGCCCGGAGCAATTCACCTGGATCGACCAGAAGGTCTTCGACGCCCGCCAGGCGGTCTACGACGGCCATTACGACTCCGCCGTGCGCCGCGCTCAGGACGTGCTGGACCTCGAGCCCAACAACGTGACCGCTCTCGAGATCATGGGCTCCGCCTTCTTCCTGATGGAGCAGAAGGACAAAGCCATGGCGGTCTGGCGCCGCGTGCTGGAGCTGGACCCGGCGAACCGCGCGGTGCGCGAGTTCATGCAGTCGGTCCGCCCGTGAGCCCTCCGCCGATGAGACCTTCCTGCCTTGATTTCGTAACAGGGCCGCCCTACACTTAAGAGGAATGGGCGCATTCATGCTCGCCGTGCTGCTCGCGTGGCCGGCCTCCCTCGGGACGGCCGTCGCGGCGATCGTCGCTCCCGACCTGGGGCTGCTGCAGGAGCAGAACCGCATCAAGACCGAGTCGGAGACGAAGATCCAGCGCGACGTGCTCGACCCGATCCTGGGCAAGGGGAAGGCCGCGGCCTTCGTCGACGTGGAGATGGAGGTCAAGATCGCCAGCGAGGAGTCCTCGCGCTCCGGCATGGGCCTGGCCGAGAAGTACAAGGAGAAGGCCCCGGCGCCGCGCGGCGGCATGCAGACGACCTTCGTGCTGCCCGGCATCCCGAAGCCGAAGACGATCACGCAGCAGCAGCAGACCCCGGAGAAACCCGAGCAGTCCCAGGCCCAGCAGGCCCAGCAGATCAAGGGAGTCCAGGAGGAGAACTTCTCCATCAAGCCGGTGTTCAAGCGCCTCCAGGTGACCGTCATCCACGATGACTCCGTCCTCAAGCAGAAGATCCAGGAGGACCTGGTCCGCTCCCGCATCGTCGACGCGATGGGCCAGTATAAGCTCGCCCCCGATCAGGTCTCGTTCCGCCCGACCCGGTTCGATAAGCCCCCGATCGTGGATTGGAGGGAGGACTTCAAGAAGCCCTCCGTCTATCTGCCCCTCCTCTACGCTCTTCTTCTCCTGCTGTTTCTCTCGTTCCTGTTCGGGCCCCTGGCGAAGTTCTTCAAACAGTACGTGGCGGCGCTCAGGGAGAAGCCGGCCGCCGAGGTCAACGTCGAGTCGAAGATCGAGCAGCCCGACGAGGGGAAGGGCGGGCCCGAGGAGCAGCTCTCGAAGGGCGAGCTCGACATCATGCTGGGACGAAAGCCGCCGGAACCGCCGCCGGCGCCGCCCGAGGAGGACGAGGCCATGAAGAAGTTCGAGCCGTTCACTTACATCAACGAGGAGAATTTCAAGCGCCTCGCCAACCTCTTCCTCGTGCGTCAGGACGAGCCGTGGCTGATCTGCGTGGTGCTGAGCTATCTGAGGCCGGAGCTGGCCCGCGCGGCGCTGACCTTGCTGCCCGTCGAGCTCCAGGCCAAGGTCGCCATCGAAGCCCTCAAGCTGCGCCAGGTCACCCGCGAACAGCTGATGGCCATCGACGCCGACATCAAGGAGAGCGTCGACTTCGTCGTGGGCGGCATGGAGCGCCTGACCCAGATGCTGGACGAGGCCGACAGCCAGACGCGGACCAACATCCTGGAATATTTCAAGAACGAGAAGCCCGAGATCTACCAGCGGGTGCGAAAGTTCATCCTGACCTTCGACGACGTCGTGACCTTCCCGGAGCGCGACATGCAGACGATCGTGCGCGAGCTGAAGACGGAAGGGATGGCCAAGGCCCTCCAGGGCGCCTCCCCGGAGATCGTCAACAAGTTCTTGAGCAACATGTCGGCGGGCGCGGCCTCGCTGCTCAAGGAATCCATCGAGTACGCCCAGGGCCTGACTCCGGCGCAGATCGAGGAGGAGCGCTCCAAGATCATGGAGCTCGTCAAGGACTTCGAGAAGAACGGCAAGGTCAACGTCCGCCAGAACCGCAGCGATGCGTTCTCCGGTTTCACCGAGGAACTCGCCAGCGAGCGCGGGGAGAAATACGCGCCCCGCACTCGGGCCGCCGAACAGGTCGTGGCGCAGCTTCTCGGGGGGGCGTCTCCGGCCGCCGCCGCGGCGGTCGCGCCTCCGACGCCCGCTCCGGCGCCCGCCCCCGCGAACGCGGCGCAGGCCCAGCAGTATTTCACGGCGGGCGTGCAGTATCACGACGCGGGGCAGTTCCCGGAGGCCGTGCAATATCTGGAGTATGCCCTCTCGCAGGACGCCTCGCTGTGGCAGGCCCGCCAGTACCTGGGAAACTGCTACGTCCAGTTGGGGCGCGTGCGCGAGGCCATCGATCAATTCGAGAAGGTCCTCGCCGTCAATCCCGACCCCGGCCTGCGCCAGTGGGTCGACGGCATGAGGGCGCAGACGGCCTGACGCGATATCATTAAGGAGAGACAACCATGGCGCCTGAAGACAACGTCCCGCCGAACCCCCCGGTCCCGCCGCCCCTGCCCCCTTCGGCCGGGCGGCCCCCGGCGCCTCCGCCGCTGCCCGGCGGAGGTTTCGGCGGCCCCCCGCCGCTGAGGCTTCCCGCGATGAGCCCGCCGCCGCCTGCTCCGCGCGGTCCCGCGGCGCCCAAGGCTCCCGCGCCTCCGTCGTTCACCGAGCGTCCGCGCGACTCGGAGAAGGAACTCGAGGCCCAGACGGAGAAGGTCAAGGACCAGTACGAGAAGCGCCTCGCCGAGCTCGAGAAGCGCCTTCAGGAGGAGCGCGAGAAGATCCTCGTCAGCAAGCTCAAGAGCCAGGAGGAGCAGGTCTCGGCCGCGAAGGTGGAGGTCAGCCTCAAGGACCTGCAGGACAAGCTGCGCCGCGACCGGCGCGATCAGGAGCAGGAAGAGACGCGCCTCAAGCTGGAGAAGCGCGCCCAGGAATTGGAGACGCGTCTGGCGCAGGAGCGCGAAACCTGGGTCGTCACGCTGAAGAACCAGCTGGCCGTGCGCGAAGGGCAGGAGAAGGAGGTCGAAACCCACTTCGCCATGCGCATCCAGGAGATGGAGCGGCGCTGGCTGGAGGAGAAGGCCAATTGGCAGAAGATCGCCATGGCCAAGGACGACGAGATCCGCACGCTGCGGTCCCTGGCCGAGAAGCTCAGGGGGGCCGACACCGAACTCGCCAAGGTCTCTTCCGAGAAGAAGATCCTCGACGAGCGCGCGGCCGAGCTGTCCCGGGACCGAGCCGAGGCACTGGCGCGGCTGCAGAACGCCGCCGAGCGCGAGAAGGAGGCCATCCAGCTCCGCGCCGACCTCACGCTCTCCCGCCAGCAGTCGGCCATGGTGCAGGAACGCCTCGAGCGCGACCTCTCGGCCCTGCGCGCGAGCGCGCGGGAGCGCGAGGAGCGCCTGCTGGCCGACCAGGAGCGCCTTCAGCGCGACCTGGCGACCGCCAAGCAGCGCTTCGACGCGGAGCATGAAGCGGACATCCGCCGCGTGAAGGTCGAACACGAGTCCGACCTCGTCAATCACAAGGAGGCGGCGCAGCGGGCGCAGTCGGAGCTCCAGCGGCTGCGCGGCGTCTGCGGCGCCCTCGAGCGCCAGTCGGCGTCCGCGCACGTCCAGCTCGAGGAGTTCAAGCGCGTGAAAGGCGAGCACGAGTCCGACCTCGCCAAGCAGAAGGAGGCGGCGGAGCGGGCGCAGTCGGAGCTCCAGCGGCTGCGCGCCGTCTGCGGCGCCCTCGAGCGCCAG
>MGUL01000203.1:10567-11407 GCA_001800005.1 Elusimicrobia bacterium RBG_16_66_12
AGTGGGTGGAGCGCGAGAAGGAGATCCGGGCCGAGGCGTCGGCGCAGTCCCTTCAGATGCTCGAGTCCGAGAAGACGCGCCTCAAGATCATGGCCCAGGACGAGCTCAACACCCGGGCGGCCAAGATCGCCGACCAGCTGCGCCAGGAGAACGACGTCGAGAAGGCCCGGCTGGAGGCGACGCTGCGCGCGGAACTCGAGCACGAACTCTCGGCGCGGCGCCAGGAGCTGAAGGTCGAGGCCGACGCGGTCCGGGTCCAGGCCGACGCCGAGTCGTCGCGCCTGCGCCGGGAACTGGCCGCGAAGGACGCCGCCTGGTCGGAGCGCCTGCTGGCCAAGGAGGCGGAGGTCCTCGCCTCGCGGACCCGCGCCGACGAGGCCTCCGGACGCCTGTCGCGCGAGGAGGAGGCGCGTCAGGCCGGGGACCGGAGGGTCCTGGAGCTCGAGAAAGCGGTCCAGGACGCGCGCGAGCAGGCCGGCGCGCTGTCGTCCTCGCTGCGCGAGACGCAGCGGCGCCTGGACGAGACGGAGGCGGAGAAGTCGCGGCTCGAGCGCGAGAAGACGGAACTCGAACGCCTGGCCAGCGCGCAGGCCGCCCAGATACGGGGCGGGCAGGAGGCGCTCGATCAGGCGCGGCTCCAGCACTCGCGCGAGGCCCAGGCCGCCAAGATCGCGCAGAACGCGCTCGCCCAGACGGAGCGATCCCTCGGCTCCCAGCGCCAGGAGTCGGCTCGCAGCCTGCAGGCGCAGAAGGCCGAGGCCGACCGCTTGCAGGCGGACCGGGAGCGCGCGTTCGCCGCGGAGAGCGCGCGCCTTTCGGCCGAAGCCGAGGCGCTTCAGA
>MGUL01000203.1:11435-13166 GCA_001800005.1 Elusimicrobia bacterium RBG_16_66_12
CGCGCTGCGCAGGGCTCGCGAGGAGGCGTCGTCGGAGGCGGAGCGCCGCCTCGCGAAGGCCGAGGAAGAGACGGCGCGCCGGCGCGCCGCGTCCGAGGAGGAGACGGCGCGCCAAATCGCCGCGTCTGAGGAGAGGGTCCGTCAGGCTCGCGAGGAAGCCGAGAAGCTCTCGCGCGCCGCCGAGGAGCGCGCCGAAGCGCGCGTGCGCGAGTCGTTGACGCGCCTCGCCGAGCTGGAAGGGCGCGCCGCCCAGGCCGAATCGCAGGCCGCGGACCTGGGCTCGCGGCTTGACGATTGCCGCAAGGAGACCTGGGCGCAGAGGCTCTTCAAGAGGAGGGGGGAATGATCTCCCTGCATAAGCTCAACGGGATGGAGGTCGTGGTCAACGCGGAGCTCATCGAGACGCTCGAGCCCGGCCCTCAGACCGTGGTCCATCTCGCGACGGGCAACAAGGTCGTCGTCAGAGAGAAAGCTGACGAAGTCGTCTCGAAAGTGATGGAATACCGCAAGTCCGTCAACTCCTCGGGGAAAGCCGTCAACCCGATCTCGGGTTACGAGCGCGGGCGGGATTAGGCCGGATCAGCCGCATAGGAGAAGAACCTTTCATGGACATCGCAACCATCGCCGGCATCCTCGTCTTCCTGGGGCTGACCGTCACGTCGATCTACATGGGGGAGGGCATCCATGGCTTCAAGCCCTTTTTGAACATGGAGGCCCTGCTCATGGTCATGGGCGGGACTTTGTGCGCGACCCTGGTCAACTATCCGATGTCCGAGGTCATCGGCGTGGGCAAGATCATCAAGAAGACCCTGATGTCCCACGGGGAGGACTCCTCGGACATCGTCGTGACCTTCGCCAATCTCGCGCAGAAAGCCAAGAAGGACGGCTTCCTGTCCCTGCAGAACGACCTCAAGAACATCAAGAGCGACTTCCTGCGCCGCGGCGTCCAGCTCGTCGTGGACGGCGCCGACCACGAGTTCATCCGCAATATGCTCGAGACCGAGATCGGCTTCATCAGAGAGAGGCATAAGGGAGGCCAGGAGATCCTCAACGCGATGGGGACCTACTCTCCGGCGTTCGGCATCATCGGCACCGTGCTGGGCATGATCATGATGCTGGCCTCGATCGACGACGTGGCCGCCGTGCCGCGGCGCATGGCGCTGGCCCTCGCCGCGGCCTTCTACGGCCTGGGCTCGGGCTACCTGATCTTCCTGCCCATGGGCGGCAAGCTGCGCCGCCGCTCGGAGGAGGAGCTGCTGGTCAAGGAGATCATCATCCGCGGCGTGCTGCTGCTCCAGAGCGGGGCCGCGCCCTCCGTGGTCGAGGCGAACCTCAAGGCCTACCTGCCCCCGGCGGCCCGCCTGATCGTCAAGGCTCCTCCGCCCGCCTCGCAGGGGGCGCCCGCCGCCTAAGCAAGCCCATGCCCATACGCGCCCCTCGGGGCTTCATCAGCGAGAGCGATCCGAAGGTCTGCCTGATCGGCCATCCGGCCCCGGCGTGGCTGGTCAACTACGCCGACTTGATGACCGAGCTGGTCTGCTTCTTCGTCATCCTGTACGCGCTCTCCGCCGCCTTGAACAAGGACGTTCAGAAGGCCTCGAAGGACGTCAAGGAGATGCTGGACAAGGGCGAGATCAAGGGCGAGGTCAAGATCGACAAAGAGGGCCTCAAGATCAGCATCGAGGAGCAGGGCGCGGCCGGCTTCTTCGCCTCCGGAGCGGCGGAGCCGAC
>MGUL01000204.1:0-538 GCA_001800005.1 Elusimicrobia bacterium RBG_16_66_12
GACGATGTGACGATGAGCTTCACGGGGTAGGTAACCGAGCCTCCAACCATTAACCCTTTGAACGCCCTTATCTCAAAAGGCTTTTAAGGAGCCTACAGTCTCCCGACAACCGGATGGCGCCTCTTCCGACAACGACCATCGGGAGCCTGTTCAGGTTCAGCCCCGACCTCCGCGAATCGATCGACCTGGCCATAGAGTTCCAGCGGGCGCACCGGCTGGACATCTACTCGGACGGCGAGCAGAGGACCGACATGATCTCCTACTTCGCGGAGTCCTTCTCCGGCCTCGGGGTCGAGAACGGGGCGCCCGTCGTCACGGGCAAGATAGCGCTCAAGAACGGCCCCTCGGAGTTCTCGAAGGTCAAGGACCTCGAGTACATCCGCTCGAAGTACCCAGGCCTCAGGGTCAAGGTCGCGCTCACGGGCCCGACCACCCTGGGCATGACCTGCGGCAGCAGGAGCATCAAGGGCCGCTACAGGAACATCATGGACTTCGACCTCTACGAGGACATCGCTGTCGCGCTCGGGCCCGTCGCCAA
>MGUL01000204.1:582-818 GCA_001800005.1 Elusimicrobia bacterium RBG_16_66_12
CAGATAGACGAGCCGTTCCTGTCCCAGGGGTACAAGGACCTCGCGGCCCGCGTGGCACTGATCGACTACATCGCGAACGGCCTGCCCCGGGACAAGGTCAGCGTCCATGTCTGCGGTTTCATCGGCCGGTTCGGGGTCATCGAGCACCTGCTCAAGCTTGACAACGTGTCAGCCCTCAGCTTCGCGTTCGCTGGCCGGACCGAACTCCCGAACATCGAGCATGTCGCAAGGAAGCC
>MGUL01000204.1:976-1804 GCA_001800005.1 Elusimicrobia bacterium RBG_16_66_12
CAAGTCCCTCGCGCCATTGATCATGCGGAACTTGCGGGCCGGGCTCGACCTGTTCGGCTGAGCCCAGGGCCGAGGGGAACGGTCAATTGAGCGGGAGCCTGTTGGGCGAGAGTGAGGCCAGGAGGAACGTGAACCTCCTCGCCGGGCTTGACCTCATCATCAG
This sequence comes from Elusimicrobia bacterium RBG_16_66_12, assembly GCA_001800005.1. Classification (GTDB taxonomy): domain Bacteria; phylum Elusimicrobiota; class Elusimicrobia; order UBA1565; family UBA9628; genus GWA2-66-18. Next base: position 1,140 of record MGUL01000204.1, read on the forward strand.
CCTGGGCTTCGGCCTGATCATGCCCCTGTTCCCCCTGTACCTGACCTACCTTGCCGGCGGTGAGACGGACGTGGGAATCCAGGTCGGCATACTCTTCTCGTCCTTCATGCTGGCCAGGGCAATTCTCGCGACCCCGTTCGGGAACCTGTCGGACAGGATCGGCAGGAAGAGGATCATCCTGGTCGGGAGCTTCATGTACGCCGTGCTCGCAGTGCTCTTCACTATCCCCGAGAGCTGGCTCGGCCTGATACTCGTCCGGAGCTTCCAGGGGGTCGCAAGCGCCATGGTCTGGCCGGTCAGCGAGGCGCTGGTCATCGACTCGTCCCCGCCGTCCATGAGAGGCGCCTCCATGGGCAAGATCGTGATGGCCTCCAACGTCGGCATGGTCATCGGGCCGTTCGTGGGGGCCGCGCTGTTCGGGATCGCGGGCCGCGTACTCGGGTTCTCGACGGGCGACAGCTACAGGTTCCCGTTCTACTTCACGGCCGCTCTGGCCCTCGGCGGGGCTGTGCTCGTGTGGAGGTACGTGACCGACGCCGTCGAGCCGAAGGAGGACAGGACGAAGCTGACCCTCCGCGAGGTCGCAAGGCCAGCAGGCATAGACAGGCAGGGCCTCAGGGACCTCCGGGTGCTCTACGCCAACGCGGCGATGGAGGGGTTCGCCA
>MGUL01000204.1:1833-2324 GCA_001800005.1 Elusimicrobia bacterium RBG_16_66_12
CTTGATGGCCCTGTTCCTCCTGTTCAAGTTCCCCGACCTCGGTGGCGACACGATCCCGCTCATCATCGGCGTCTCGATGGGCCTGGGCGCCCTGGTCGCGTTCCCGTCCGGGCGGATGGCGGACCGGGTCGGGAAGAAGAAGATGTTCCTCGTGGGCGGGTACCTCGCGTTCGTCGGGACCATCCTGTTGCCTCTGGGCACGGCCCTCGCGCTCGTGATCGTGTTCCTCGCGATGAGGAGCATGGCCTTCCAGGTGTCCAGCCCCGCCCTCCGCGCGCTCCAGGCGGACATCATACCCGAGAACGTCCGGGGTAGGCTCATCGGAGTGCTCGAATCGGTCGCCAACGTCGGGTCGGTGGTCGGCGCGGTTGTCGGGGGCCTGATGTGGGACTACTTCCACGGCGTGGACCTGGGTCTGCCGGAGCCCGTCGACGGCACGTGGATACCGTTCCTCGCATCCGGGCTGCTGGGGCTGTTCACCGTCACGCTCG
>MGUL01000204.1:2399-2790 GCA_001800005.1 Elusimicrobia bacterium RBG_16_66_12
GCCCCGGAATAGGTTTCTTCACGCCTGGCCTTCGCCCGGCCCGCCTGTCTGGCCCGGGCCTTCCTTCAGCCGCTTAGAGAGCTGCTGGTTCCTCATGAACAACAGCACGCATATCGCTGCCAGGACCGCAATGGCCGCGAGCAGGCCGATCGAGGCCGGCTGCGCCATCTGCTCCCCTACGGTCTGCGCGCCCCCGGAGACCGTCACCAGCACGGTGGCCGATTTCCCGCCCGCTGTTACGATCAGTGTGCCAGTCCCCTCGTCGTTCCCCGCGTCGAAGCTGGCCGCGCTGCCATCGGCATCGGGTGTGACCGAGCCGATGTCCGTCACCCACGTGAACTCGTCGACGTCGACCTCGTTCCCGTAGACATCGACAGCGACGACCTCGAGG
>MGUL01000204.1:2835-5177 GCA_001800005.1 Elusimicrobia bacterium RBG_16_66_12
GGTCTATCGGGCCCGCGGTCACCGTCACCACCGCCTGGACGGTCATGCCAGCGGCCGATGCCGACACGATCGCGCTCCCCGCATCCGTGGGCAGCACGAACAGCGCAAGGTCGCCCCCTGCCGTCAGCGGAGAGACCGCCCCTGCGGACGCAGCCCAGGTCACGTCGACATCGTCTATGGTGTTGCCGAACGAGTCCTCTCCGGTCGCGGTCAGCGTGAGGACCGAGCCAGCGGCCGCGGTCGCTGCGGGCGGAGATATCTCGAGGCCTTCGAGCGCTCCGGGGACGACCTCGACTGAGACAGTCTCCGACATCGAACCCATCGAGACTGTCACCAGGCCCGCACCGACGATCGGGGGCGCCGTCAGGAGCCCGGACTGGGTTATCGTGCCCGCTGCCGGGCTGGCGCTCCAGGCCGCTGCGAGGCCTGTGATCGTGTTGCCGAACATGTCTTTCGGGGTCGCCGAGAACGCGAGCGTGCCGCCCGCCTCCACCACCGCGGGGTCGGGCGAGACCGCTATGTTGTCAAGGGCTGCGGGCCTGATCGTCACGGGCACATCGATCTCCAGGCTTCCCGAGGAAACCGTCAGCGTGCCCGTGCCCGCCACGAACCCGGCGTCGAGGAGCGCGGATTCGTATTCGCCTATCGGCGTCACAGTCCCGACCGTTGTGGACCAGGAGCAATCCAGACCCTCGATGTCGTTCCCGTACTGGTCGTGGCATCCCGCTTCGAGCACCGCGGTCTCGCCGCAGCCCACCATGAGCGGGCTCGGCGTCACCGCAAGGCTGTCGAGCGCATCGGGGACCACTTCGACGACCGCGATTGCGATTCCGAGCACGGACGTGGCGACGACCGTGCCTGCGCTAACAGCCGTGGACGCGCTGAGCAGGCCCGAGGCGCTGATGGACCCTATCGGCCCTGTCACGCTCCATGTGAAGGCCGTCCCGGGGATCTCGTTCCCGAACCTGTCGACGGCGGACGCCGAGAACTGCTGCGAGCCTCCTGCGACCACATCGACCACGCTCGGAGTGACCGCGACATGGTCTACCGTGCCGGGCGTCACCGTGACGCTCGCGTTGGCGCTGAAGTTGCCGGTCGTCGCCACGAGCTCATCGAGGCCCGTCGTCCCTCCCGCGATGTACGCGACGACGTCCTGGTCGGATGTGAGCGGGTAGACCGTCCCGAGGTCGTTCAGGGCCTCCCAGGAGTACTCGGAGCCGTAGAGCTCGTTGCCCCATTCATCGTACGCGTGCGCCTCGAACACGGCCGCGGACGCGGCCGCGACATCGGCGCTCGAGGGAGAGACCTCTATCCAGCTGATCTCCCCTCCGCCCGCGAACCTGAAGCCCGTCACGTAGCCGTTCCCGTCCCCGACGACCAGGTAGCCGTTCCCGATCGCCACGGATGTCGTGATGGTGGATGAGGCGACGGGCATCTGGACGACTCTCGCACCCGTGACGGCGTTCCAGCCGTACAGGTAGCCGTCGTTGGCGCCAACAAGGACCACACCATTGCTGTACGCTGACGCGGAGGTTATCGGGGCCGAGGGGATCGAATCGCTCCAGAGCACATATCCTGATCCGGCGTCTATGCAGGACATCCTTCCCCAGCCGCCATCGTCCGTGCCGAGGTACAGCATGCCATCGACGGCCGTCGGCCCCGCGATCTCGACCCACATCCCGAGGCCGTACCGCGTCCACAGCTGTGCGCCGGTCGTCGCGTCGAGCGCGTGCAGCCCGCCCCATGCGTCGGCGACGAACAGCATGCCGTCATCGATCGTCGGCGCGGAGTAGATATAGGAGCCGATGTTGGAGACCCATACCTCGTCCCCCGTCATCGCGTCGAGCGCGACCACGTTCCCGGCTTCGTCTATCGCGTAAACCATCCCTGACCAGTAGGACGGCTCCGACGGATAGCTTCCGCCCGGCATCGTGTAGGTCCAGAGCGGCTCGCCCGTGATCGCGTTGTTCGCGAACACTGCGCTTCCGAAATACGAGGTCCAGTAGACGTTCCCCATGGCGACCACGGGTGCCGTCCAGGGCGACGAGCCCATGCGCGCCGGGTCCTCGTAGGACCACAGGATCGAGCCGGTCTCGGCGTCGAGGCAGACGACCGCTATCGTGGAGTTGCCGCTCGCAAGCGACGTGTACACGTTCCCGTACGCCACGGCGGTCCCGCCCGCGATGTCGCTCCAGGTCCCGGCGGCCGTGCTCCAAACACGATCGCCAGACCCGACCTCGACCGCGTGCACAATCCCGTTCGTGTCCGAGAAGTACGCGGTCCCTGCGTAGATCGCGGGGCCGTACCTCGAGATCACCGACCAGCCGGCCCAGTAGGCCCAG